>DASSHB010000015.1:0-2555 GCA_035693125.1 Candidatus Limnocylindrales bacterium
CGGCGTCGCGGGGCTTCACGACGAGGCCGCCGCCGATCGTTCCGTCATCCAGCTTCGAGACGACGACCGCGCTGTCGCCCCACCAGCCGACGACCGCGTCGAAGCCGCCGAGGACGGAGATCGCCCGGTCGAACTGGCTGAAGAAGTCCTTGGCCTCCGGCAACGGCCGGAACTTGGCGAGCAGCGCCGAGAGCGACGGACCGACGTCGTGCTCGCTCGTGACGAGGAGCGTGGACGCCGGGATGTGGCCCACGATCTGGTCGGCGTGGTTCGCGGTGTCGTAGCCGATCTTGCCGGCCGGCCCGACGGACGTCGTCACGAAGGCGTCGTTCTCGAACCGTCCGCTGTTCGCGAACCAGGCGGGCAGCATCGCCAGCACGGTGTCGTCGATCTGGGTCCGGTCGAGCGCGCCGGGCGACTGCTGGGCCATCAGCGCCACGAACTGGTCGGCCATCACCCTGACCCGCGTGACGCCCACCATCACGTAGTCCTTGTCGACCGTCGCGAGCGCCGATTCGACGTCGTCGTTGGCCGCCCAGGCGCTCTTGCCGCCGGTGTCGACGGCCGCCTTGACCGCCGTCGTCGTTCCGGCGAGGAGGACCTTGTCGGTCACGCCGATCGCGAAGTCGCCCGCGCCCGCGGCCGGGATCAGGAGATCGGCGTCGCCGTAGGTCGAGCGCTGGAGCGTGGCCGATGTCGCGATCGTCTCGAGCCAGGCGATCGCCTTCGCCCGGTCGTGGATCGTGGCGACGACGAGGCTGGCCGAGCTGGCCGCTGCCTGGCTCGCCGACGATGGGATCGAGGTGCCGAAGCCGATCTGACCGTCGAACCAGGGCGCGATGTCCCGGGTCCACAGGACCTGGTCCTTCGACGCGCCGCCCAGGAGCTGGTCGAGCAGCTCGTTCAACTTCGTGTCGAACTGGCTCGAGTCACTGAAGCCGGGGATCGGCTTCATGAACGAGGCGAGCTTCTGGCGCTGGTCGCCCGGCAGGTCGAGGCGGAACTCCGAATAGCTGACCACGTCGGCCGGCATGTAGCCCATCGCGGTCGAGACCGTGGGCTTGCCACCGACGAGCGACGCGATCACCACCGAGGCGGCCGCGACGAGCGCGACCCCGACGATCGCGACGACCCAGCGCAGGCCGCGCGAGCGGCGGCTCGGTGGTCCGGCGACCGGGGCCCCGGAGGTGCCGGCATCGCCGACGCGATCGATCCGGTTCTGGGGCAGGCTGTCCGACGGCTCCCACGGATCGGTCGCGGCCGAGGTGGCGGCGACGGAATCCGATCGCTCGACCGCCGGCGTGCTCAGCGACGGCCAGGCCTGGCGTGCCGCGTCATCGGACGCCGGGCCGGCCGCCATCGGAGCCGGGTTCGGTTCGGGGGTGGCCGCCGGATCGGGCCTGGTCTCGGGTCCCTGTGGCTCGGTCATGGCGCGACGTCCTCCCCTAGCGCCGGCCCATCAGGCCGGCCATCGCGGCCTTGCGACCGCCACCGCTGAGCTGCTTCATCAGCTTCGAGAGCTCGGCGTGCTGCTTGATCAGGCGATTGACCTCGGTCAGGTCGGCGCCGGCTCCGGCGGCGATCCGCCGGCGTCGGGAGCCATTGAGGATCGTGGGCTCGCGCCGTTCACGCGGCGTCATCGATCGGATGATCGCCTCGATCCGTTTCAGGTCACCGCGGTCGACGGCATCCTGGGCCTGCTTGGCCATCCCGCCCATGCCCGGGATCATCCCCATCAGCTGGCCCATCGGGCCCATCTTCTGGACGGCCTGGATCTGCTCGAGGAAATCCTCGAGCGTGAACTGCGCCTTGCGGAGCTTCTCCTCGAGCTTCGCGGCCTGGCTCGCGTCGACGTGCTCCTGGGCCCGCTCCACGAGCGTCATCACGTCGCCCATGCCGAGGATCCGGCCGGCGAGCCGGTCCGGGTGGAAGACCTCGAGCGCGTCGGTCTTCTCGCCGGTGCCCATGAACTTCACGGCGAGCCCGGTGACGGCGCTGATCGACAGGGCCGCGCCACCGCGGGCGTCGCCGTCGATCTTCGTGAGGATCAGGCCGGTCAGCGGCACGGCATCCTTGAACGCGGTCGCCACGTTGACGGCCTCCTGGCCGGCCATCGCGTCGACGACGAGGAGGGTCTCGATCGGCTTGACCGCCGCATTGACCGCCGCGATCTCGTCCATCAGCTCCTGGTCGACGGTCAGCCGGCCGGCGGTGTCAAGGATCACCACGTCGCGAGTCTGGCGGCGGGCCGCGTCCACGCCGCCGCGGGCAATCTCGACGACCGATGTCCCGGCGGGCGCGCGGTGGACCGGGATGTCCAGGGCGCGGCCGAGCGTCTCCAGCTGGTCCGCGGCGGCCGGGCGGTACGGGTCCGCGGCCACGAGCAGGGGCCGGCGGCCTCCCCGGACGAGGTGCCGGGCCAGCTTCGCCGACGAGGTCGTCTTGCCGGAGCCCTGGAGACCGACGAGCGCCACGACCGCGGGGTTGCCGGTTAGGTGGAACGTGCGGTCTCCCGCGCCCAGGAGCGCGGTGAGCTCGTCGTTCACGATCTTCAC
>DASSHB010000016.1:0-18219 GCA_035693125.1 Candidatus Limnocylindrales bacterium
TCGCATCCGTGTTCGAAGGTGCCGCCGGCCGGACGACGTTCGCCTCCGAGGACGAGCGGGCCCTGCCACTCTATGTCCGAGCCGGGATGCAGCCGCTCTGGCCCAGCCTCTACGTCCAGGGCCAATCCGCGAGCCTCCCCGAGACCGGCGGCACCGTGTCAGCCGAGCCCGCGTCCGGATCGGAGCTGGCCGCCGCGGAGCTCGAGTGGACGGGGATCGATCGCTCCGTCGACCACGCCTACTGGGCCCGGATGGCCGACGCCGAGCCGTTCGTCATCCGCGAGGGCGGCGCGATCGCCGCCCTCGGCTACGGCCGGGCCCGCCAGGCGGCCCCGATCCGCGTCGTCGACCGGCTCGTCATCCACGCCGACGCCGATCCCGTCGCCACGACGATCGCCGCGATGCGTCAGGCGGCCCGCGGCGGGCCGGTCCTGATCTGCCTGGGCGGCCCGCACCCCGCGCTTCGCCCGCTCCTCGAGGCCGGCCTCCGGATCGTCGACCGCGACCAGTTCCTGGCGAGCGACCCGACCCTCGTCGACCCGGTCCGGCTGATCCCGAACCCGGGGATGCTCTAGGGACGGCTCCCTCAGTCGAGCGTGACGATCCGGCCCGTGACGGCACCGGCATCCGGGTAGCGCTCCTCGTGGGCAACGCCCGCCTCCACCAGCTCCAGACCGGCGGCAGCCGCATCGGTCACGAACAGGTAGGGTCGCGCTCCGATCCGGGCCGTGACCGAGTTCTTGAGCAAGCGATGGACCAGCGTGACGGCGGGCCCGTGGAGCTCCGTGTGGGAGCCACCCGTCACCTGGACCCCGAAGCCGCGATGCAGCAGCATCTTGAGCCACAGCGCGCTGGCCACGGGGCAGGCGGTGCACACGTGGTCCGAGGCGATGATCGCCTGCTCAAGCTTCACGGCGTGGAACCGGTCCACGACCGCACGCAGCGCGGGAAGCACCGACCCAGCGCGGCCGTCGAGGTCCGCCGCCGTGGCGACGCCGAAGACCGCATCGCCCTCGACCTTGGCGAGCTCGAACGTGGGTTGGATGCCTTCAGCGACCACGTCCAGCAGCGCCCCGAGGATCTCGTAGCCGGCCGGGATTCCGTGACTGAAATCCAGGCCGTGGGTCTCCTCCACGTTCGCCAGGAAGGCGGTGTAGCCGCTGATGTCGGCGAGGAGGAAGTACCGCTCGGATGCTTGATGACCGCCGGCGGACCCTGGCCTCGGCTGAGACGTCATGTGGATCGACCTCGCGAGAGATGGCAAGGCGATGACCCGGTGTTGCGCGCAGAGCCTACGAGTCGGCGACCTGGAGGTCCATCTGCTGCGGGACCGGGCGCGCCATCACCCGCGATCGAGCGACCGAAGGACGTCGACTTCGGCGCCCGGCGAGAACGGATCGAAGCCGTGCTCGGTCAGCCAACGGATGGCGATCAAGCTCCGCCACGACCACCAACCTCGAACGACGTCGACGTCCACGTCCGTTCCATACCCGAGCAGCACGTCTGGAAGGCGCTCCCGATGCCCCAGCGTCAGGATCGCGAGATCGAACAGGGCATCGCCCTGGCCGGCCTCGGACCAGTCGACGACGCCCGTGATCGTCTCGCCGTCGATGAAGACGTGGTCGACCTGGAGGTCACCGTGCGTGAAAGCAGGCGTCCACGGCCGGAGCGCCGTCTCCGCGATCCGCCGGCTTCGCCTGACGAGATCGAGCGGCAGGACGTCGTTCCCCGTCAGCCACTCGCACTCGGCGTCGAGACGGGTCGTCACGTCGTCCAGCGTCCGACCGGTCCACGGCGGCAACGGTGCGTCATGGAGCATTCGGACCGCGGCACCGGCGGCGGCCCACGCCGCGCTCGATGCGATCGACGGCGCGCCCAACCGTCCGAGCGCTGCCCCGGGAAGCGCCGCGAGAGCCAGCACCGGCGGCTTGCGCCAGAGGACCCTCGGGCTCGGAATCGGCGCGAGGCCCATCGCCCTCACCTCGATGTCGGTGCGCGCCGGGTCCCCGTCGACCTTGAGGAACACGTCGCCGACGCGCAGCGTGGCCCGCTCGTTGTGAGCGACGACGACCTGGACTTCCTCCACGTCCGTCATTGTCGCGGGAAGTGATCTCGCCAGGGGATCAGCGCACCAACGAACAGAGCGTGGCCGCCAGCCGGATCGGCCCGGTCAGGGCTCGATCGACGAAGGGACCACGCTCATTGGTCTGGACCTGATCTCCCGGGCGGATCGCCGTGCGTCCGGCCGCCCCGCCCGGGAAGGAACCGTCAGACGGCGGCCGGCACCGGCTTCTCGATCGGCATCCCGACCATCGAGCCCCACTCGGTCCACGACCCGTCGTAGTTGCGGACGCGCTGGTAGCCAAGCAGTTCGTGGAGGACGAACCACGAGTGGCTCGACCGCTCGCCGATCCGGCAGTAGGCGATCACGTCCTTGTCGGGCGTGACGCCCTTCGCCTCGTACAGGTTTTCGAGCTCCTCGCGGCCCTTGAACGTCCCGTCCTCACGGACCGTCTGGGCCCACGGGATCGACGCGGCGCCCGGGATGTGGCCGGCCCGCTGGGCGGTTTCGGTCATGCCCGGAGGCGCGATCACCTCGCCGTTGAACTCGGCCGGCGACCGGACGTCGACAAGCGCGAAGTCCGACGCGCCCAGCCGCGGCAGGATGTCGTCGCGGAAGGCCCGGAGGGCGAAGTCGGCCTCGGGCAGCTCGTACCCGGTGGCGGCGTAGGACGGCACGTCGGTCGACAGCGGCAGCCCGTTGTCGAGCCAGAACTTGCGGCCGCCGTTGAGGATCCGGACGTCGCGGTGGCCGAACAGCTTCAGCTGCCAGTACGCCCACGCGGCGAACCAGTTGTTGTTGTCGCCGTACAGGACGACCGTCGTGTCCGGCCCGATCCCGCTGTCGCTCAGGAGCTTCGAGAACTCCTCGCGGCTGGCGATGTCGCGGCGGATGCCGTCGGCCAGCTGGCTGGTCCAGTTCCAGCCCACGGCGCCGGGGAGGTGGCTCTGCTCGTAGGCGGTCGTGTCGACGTCCACCTCGACGAAGCGGACGGACGAGTCCTCGAGATGGGCCTTCGCCCAATCGGCGTCGACGAGGACGTCGGTGGCGTATCCAGAAACGGTCATGGGGATCTCCTAGTGCTGACCGGCCCGCGTGACTGGCGGGAGGGTGGGCGGTGGGCAGAATCAGTGGCTAGCGGGCCGACCGAGGATCAGGCCCGCTTCGGACACGAGCACATCCGAGCTATCCCTCCCCGGTGGGCCGGTCGAGCCGGCTGAAGGCGGCGAGCCGCTCGCGGCAGGCGGCGATCTCGCGCTCGGCCTGGCGGACGATCCACGGATCGACCCGGCTGCTGTCCTCGATCTGGATCGTGGCCCCGTACGGGCCGTCCTCGACGGCGATCCCGGCCTGGCTCCGGTAGTCCGCGATCCAGTTCGCGCGGAGCGCGATGGCAGCGTCGATGACGACCGCCGGCGAGAAGATCCAGTCGAGGTGCGTCGCGTTCAGCCGATCGACGAGATCGGCGATCCGGACGGGCCGGCCACGCTCGATCCTCGCGAGCAGCTCGATCACCCGAACGGTCGTGAACGGGTCCGCGCTCTCCGCGATCACGGGCGGCCGCAGGTCGCTCGACGGCATCCCGGGCGGTGGCTGGCGGAGGCCACCGAGGCCGGGTGCGGTGATCGTGGGTGACTGGTCGACGGGCATCGACGGCGGACCATCTCCGAGTGATCTACTAGGAATTACGAAGCCTACCGGAAGGTCCGGCGAGCCGCCACGGAGTGTTGGAGTCGGCGGACGGTCGATCTAGACTCCGGCCATGAGCCGGCCGGGTGACACGATGGCCGAGGAGCGGGCGCGGACGCTCGCCCGCTTCGCGCGGCTGGTCGCCCGCCCAGAGCCCGAGATCGAGCTCGCGCGGGCGGCGCTCGTGATCGCGGCCCACGGCCGGGCCGAGCCGCCCGATCCCGACCGCGCGCTCGATCGCCTCGACCGATCCGCCGAGCTCGTCCGGCTCCGGCTGGATGCGGGCGACCCCGACCAGATCGCGATCGCCCGGCTGCACGACGTCCTGTACCGGGAGATCGGCTACCGCGCGCCGACGGCGGCGGAGTTCGCGGATCCGGCCAACAGCCTCCTGGACCGCGTCATCGACCGCCGCGTCGGACTGCCCATCTCGCTCGCGATCGTCGAGCTGGAGACGGCCCGCCGGCTGGGGCTCGAGCTGCGCGGGATCGGCATGCCGGGCCATTTCCTCGTGGGCGGGCCCGACGGGGCGTTGTTCGACCCGGCCGACCGCGGCCGATCCCTGACGCCCGACGACTGCCAGGCGCTGCTCCACCGCTCGATCGGCGACGGCATCCTCCTCAACGCGGGGATGCTCCGGCCGACCGGCGCCCGCCAGATCCTCGCCCGGGTTCTGCGCAACCTGCGCGCGGCGCATCTCGCCCGGCGCGACTGGCCGGCCGCGGTCGACGCGATCGACCTGCTCCTCGTCCTCGAGCCGACCGATCCCGAGCACGGCCGCGACCGCGGCCTGCTGCTGGGCCGGATGGGTCGGTTCGGCGAGGCGATCGCCGCCCTCCGCCGATACGAGGCCGAGCGGCCGGAGGCACCGGACCTGCCCGACGTCCGCCAGGTTCTCGGGATCTTCGCGGGCCGGCGGAACTAGCGAGAACGCTCGGCGCCCCGGCCCGGCTAGGCCGCCCCGCCCTCCGGCGCCGGCGCGAGACCACCCTCGGTCGGCGTGCCGCGCCGGATCGCGAGCGCGGCGAACCCCGCGATGATCGCGATCCAGCCCGCCGCGACGAACGCCGCCGCGTAGTCGCCGACGTGCTCGCGGACGATCCCTGCGACCCAGGCGGCAATCGCCGCCCCGATCATGTGCGCCGCGAACACCCATCCGTAGACCACGCCCACGTTCTGTCGCCCGAACCGATCGGCGACGAGAGCGACCGTCGGGGGGACGGTCGCGATGTAGTCGAGCCCGAACAGGATCGCGAAGCCGCCGATCGAGACCGTGTCGTGGATGAACGGCAGGTACAGCAGGCTGAGCCCGCGGAAGCTGTAGTAGACGAGCAGGAGCCGGCGCGGATCCCAGCGGTCGGTCAGCCAGCCGCTCGCGATCGTGCCGCAGAAGTTGAAGATCCCCATGACCGCGAGGGCCTCCGACGCGGCAACGGGTGTGAAGCCGTGGTCGACGGCATGCGGGATGAAGTGCTGGCCGACCAGCCCGTTGGACGTCGCGCCGCAGACGAAGAAGGTCCCGGCGAGGAACCAGAAGTCGCTCGTCCGGATCGCGCGCCGCATCACCCCCTTGTCCGGGGCCCGCGTCGCGGAGATCTCGCCCTCGGCGACGCCGAGCAGCCGCGCGCCGACGTCGGCCGGGTCGTTGCGGAGGAGCAGCAGCACGGGCACGACGAGCACGATCGAGAGGATCGCGAGGAGGACCGCGCCGGCTCGCCAGCCGGACGCGACGGCGAGGGTCGTGAGGACCGGGAAGAACACGAGTTGGCCGGCGCTGTTGCTGGCGCCCAGGATGCCGGTCACGACGCCGCGATGGCGGACGAACCAGCGAGTCGCGACGGTCGGGCCAAGGACGCTCGCGACGAGCCCGCTGCCGAGCCCCGCCAGGAGCCCGAAGAAGATCGTCAGCTGCCAGATCTCGCGGACGACCGAGGAGATGAGGAGCGAGCCGGTCGTCACGAAGAGGCTGACGATCACGACATTGCGGACGCCGATCCGGCCCATCAGCCAGCCGCTCAACGGGCCCGCGAGCCCGAAGACCACGAGCCCGACGGCCGCCGCGAACGAGACGGAGGCGGTCGACCAGCCGGGCTCGGCCGTCATCGACAGGAGGAGCGCCCCGGGCGCCGCGCGGACGCCGGCCGTCACGAGCGCCACGACCGCCGTCACCGCAACGACGATCCAGCCATAGAAGACGAGCGATCGGTTCATGGCCGGTCCTTGCTGCCGAGCTGGTCGGCAAGGTGGGTGAGGTCGCGGAGCTCGGCGTAGAGGGCCTGCCACCGCTCGACGCCGAAGGCCCCGACCAGGCGCGTCTGGGCGAGTTCCCACGCCGCGGTGCTGTCGGACAGGCGGCGCACGCCGGCCGGCGTGAGGGTGGCGACGCGGGCGCGGCCACGGGCCGCGGGTTCGATGCGGATCCAACCCTCGCGCGTCATCGGCGTGAGGGCGCGATAGAGGGTCGTGCGATCCATGACCATCCGCTCGGCGAGCCGGCTCAGCGGGATCTCGCCTGCTCGCGCGACGCGGCGCAGGATCGCAAACTGGGTCACGGTCAGGTCGCCGTCATGGAGCGCGGCGTCGTACCCGCGGGAGACGGCGCGGGCCGCGCTTCGGAGCGTCGTGCCGGCACACGCGAGCGTCGCCGGCCCTGCCGGGCCACCCGGATGATGCATATGCATCATGTGACCACGGCCGCGTGTCTGCGGTCAAGGCCCGATGGGCCCAGGCGCATTGGCCGCAACCGAGCCGCACGAAGGTCGATCCAGGCAAGGCCGGGGCGCTCGGGCGGAGCCTGAGGGCCGGTCAACGCCGCGACCCAGCCAAGGGAGCTCCCCGGAAACCGAGCGCGGAGGATCGCCGGGAATCGCCGTGCGATCGCCCGGTTGGCCGCCGTGTCGACGAAGAGCCAGACGGATCGCGCACCCCGCGCATCCGTGGCCCGCTTGCGATCACTGGACCGCACACCAGCGCCGAGATCGTCGATGCGGTTCCAGATCTCGACGAGAGCGATCGCGTCGTCTCGCTCCAGCGCAAGATCCGTGCTGCCGGCCGGAGCCCGAGGGTCGTCCGGTCGCTCGAACGCCACGCGCCAACCGGCGCCGGTCGCCAGCCGCGTCACCAGTTCCTGCGCGGCCAGATGGCCTGCATCGCTCAGCGGAGCGACGACGTCTCGGCTGAACCCGATCGCCACGGGCCTTCCAAGAGCGATCCCGATCGCGATCCACGTTTCGAGCGACGTGGTCGCACCCTCGCCGGCCTCGAAGGCGCTGATCTGCGTCTGACTGAGCCCGACCCGGTCACCGAGCTGGGCTTGGGTGAGACGCCGGCGGCGGCGCGTCGCCCGCAGGTCCCGGCCCAGGTTTCCCGCGATCGCGTGCGCCTCTCGATGGCCATCCCACCGGGCCGACCGTCCACTCCGCTTCGCCATATTGGCCGGAGCGTTGCAGACGGGGCTTATTTCACGGTTAGGCGCGCTCCGGCCATCGCCGTAATGCACGAACGCGCATGAACACGGCGCGGTTCAGCCTGGCGCGACGGCTTGTCGCCTCGTGTGGCCCGGCTGCATCGGCCCGGCCGATATGGACCGGGCGAGGCACGAGAGCCCCTAGAGCAGCTCCCCGTGGGCCGACCCCGTCGGCTCGCCGTCGCGGGGGCGGGGCTCCTCGCCGGGGGCGTATTCGGGCTTCGCGGGCGCCGCTGGCGCGAGCTCTGCGGCCGCCGGCGACGCCTCTCCGCCCTCGATCACGCGCAGCGGGCGCGCCGCGGAGCCCTCGATCGCGCCGACGCCGAACGGCACCCACTTCGAGGGATCCTGAAGCCGATGCGCCGAGGTGTTACCGCGGGTATGGGTGTCGGAGAACCCCGACGGCTCGATCCACATCCGCTCGCCTTCCAGGAGCCCGAGCACGCCCGACTGGCCCGGTTCGGAGCGCTGATGCTGGCAGTACCCGCACGAGGCCTCGTCGTGGCGCTGGTAGGTCGGCGGCTCCTCGTAGGTCGTGATGTAGCCCTCGTAGTTGCGGAGCACGACCTTGTGATCCGAATACGAGATCAGGTAGTTCGGCATGACCGGGATCTTGCCGCCGCCGCCCGGTGCGTCGATCACGTACGTCGGCACCGCATAGCCGGAGGTGTGGCCGCGCAGGCCCTCCATGATCTCGAGGCCCTTGCCGACCGGCGTCCGGAAGTGGCCCGAGCCCTCCACCAGATCGCACTGGTAGAGGTAGTACGGCCGGATCCGGTTCTCGACGAGCTGGTGGACGAGGGCCCGCTGGATGTGGACGCAGTCGTTGACGCCGGCCAGCAGGACGCTCTGGTTCCCCACCGGCAGGCCGGCCTTCGTCAGCTTGTCGACGGCGCGCGAGACCTCGGGGGTGATCTCGTTCGGGTGGTTGAAGTGGAGGTTGATCCAGAGCGGGTGGTACTTCTCGAGCATCGAGCACAGCTCGTCGTCGATCCGCTGCGGCAGGAAGACCGGCACGCGCGAGCCGATCCGGATGATCTCGATGTGGGGGATCTCGCGGATGCCGCGAAGGATCTTCTCGAACAGCTTCGGCGCCAGCGTCAGCCCATCACCGCCCGAGATCAGGACGTCGCGGACCTGCGGCGTCCGGCGGAGGTACTCGAGCTGTGCCTCGTGGTCGCGCGAGTTGAAGTTCTGGGTCGGGTCGCCCACGATCCGTGACCGCGTGCAGTAGCGGCAGTACGACGCGCACTGGGTCGTGACGAGCATCAGCACCCGATCGGGGTAGCGATGCACGAGGCCGGGCACCGGGGAGTGGCGGTCCTCCGCGAGCGAGTCCTCCATCATCGCGGTGAAGGCCTGCTGCTCCCGGCCGAGCGGGATCACCTGGCGGCGGATCGGGTCGTTCGGGTCGTCGGGGTCGATGAGCGAGATGAAGTATGGGGTGATGTCGACCCGGAACTTGTCCTTGGCGCTCAGCCCCTCCCGCTCGTCGTCGGTCAGGTTCAGGATCTGCTCGATCTCCTCCAGATCGTTGACGCGATGGCTGAGCTGCCAGCGCCAGTCGTTCCACTTGTCGTCGGGAACGTCCTCGTAAATCTGGGCGCGGCGACTGACCGCCGGACGGCCGTCCGGCCCGAGCCGCTGGGCAGGGTCGCGCGGGTTGACGAACGGCGCCTCGGCGAGGGCACGCTCGGCGGCCTGATCGGCAACCGCGGCCTTGATCTCGTGGGCGTCCAACTCGAGCGGCCTCCTGCTAGCGCGTTCGTCCGAGTGGGATCATCGGTCCGAACGCATAAAGTCTATGCAGACTGGAAGTCGCCGGATGATAGCGCCGGCCGATCGTCTCGGTCCAGCCGCCCGAAGGTCCCGCCGCGCGAGGTCAGCTCAGCCGGAAGAAGCCGTCGATGTCGACCCACGGCCGGGTCGACGTCGCCCGGACGACCACCTTCAGCTGATGCGTGCCCGACGTTGCCCAGTGCTTGGCGTACACGATCCGCCGAACGTCCGGGGCGGGCGCGTAGAGGTCGACCGTCGTGACGTAGGTCCCGTCGAGGTAGACCTTGGCCTTGCCGTGGTCCGGGCCGCGCGAGGCGATCCAGGCGACGTCGCGGCCACTGAACCGATACACGGCGGTCGCTCCCGGCCCCTTCGACGCCGTCACCGAGCCTCCGTACGCGCCCGCGTCGGCGGCCGGGTGCCAGCTCGGGCTCCTTGCGAGCGCCGTCGTCGAATCCGGGATTCGCGTCACGTGCAGCAGGGCACCGGTTCTCCAGACGCCGACGTTGCCGGCCTGATCCTTCGCGCGGACGCGGAAGCGGATGGTGGAGCCGGCGGTGGCGCTGACGCTCGCGGACGTCGCGCGCGGGCTGGTCAGCCCAACGTAGGTCCAGGAGCCGCCGTTCACGCTCTTCTGGAGCTGGTACGACGCGATCCCCCAGCCCGTGTCGCGGCCGGACCACGAGATCGAGAGCGGCACGGTCGGCGAACCGATACCCGTGCGGATCCGCTCAGCGGGAACGGAGGTCGTCGGATCGGTCGTGTCGCGACGACGCACCGGCGGGTCGTAGTAGGTGTCCAGGAAGTTCCCGTCCGTGGTGCCCTGGTTCCATTCGACGAACACATCGCCGGTCGTCGGGGGCGTGAACGTGAACGTCGACCCACCCGTCTTCGCGAACACGAGCGGGTTCTCGCCGTCGCCGAGCCGCGCGCTCCAGTTCCCGGCCCCGGCGAGCGTCGTGCCTCCGACGAGATACCTCGTGTAGGTCAGGGGCTCGCCGACGATCGGCGTGTAGGTGTTCGGCAGGACCTGGGCGATCGGCAGGTTGGATGACCGGATCCGCCGATCGGTCGAGTCGACCGCCGCCTTGAACCGGACCGCGTTCGAGCCGATTCGGACGTCGAACTGCGGGTAGGGCACCCAGGGCAGGGTCAGGGTCCATGGTCCGCATCCGCCGTGAGCGGCTGCGAGCGTGAAGAACATGCCGCCGAACGTCTCGCCCCCGAAGGTCTGGTCCAGGGCCGTCGTCGTCCCCCACCGGAACTCCCACGAGCAGATCTGATCCGGGGGCGGCACATAGCCCTCGGTCCAGACCGGCGTGAACGTCACGGGGTGGCCGGTCGTTGGGTTGGCGGACACCGTCAGGTGCACGCTCGGCTCATTCACGAAGTTCCCGCCCGACGCGTTCGAGGACAGACCGTCGCCGTTGTAGACCTGGACCAGGATCGAGTGTTCGCCGAAGTCGGTCGAGCAGCCGCCCGTTCCGTCGTGCATCGGCCAGAAGAGCTTGGACGTGTAGGGAACGATGAACTCGGGACCGCTGTCGCAGATCACGAGCAGATGGTCGAGCCCACTTTCCGGATCGGTGTACGTCAGGTGCAGCTCGATCATCTGGGTCGTGCTGTCGATGTCCCAGATCTCGGTCGATCCGGTGGGCGGCGTCACATCGCCGGCCGCGCCGACCGGCGCCGGGAGGACGAGGGCAACGGCTGCAGCCGCGGCGGACAGCGCACGAGCAAGGCGAACGGCGCGCGAGTGACGGCTCACGACGGACTCCCACCCGACCGCGAGGGCTCGCGGTTCGCGCGGACGCTAGCACCCGCGGCGGCGCGTGCCTAGATGTCCACGAGCCGTAAGGTCACGGGTAGCCGTCGACCTGGTAGTCCCAGTCCCGCTCGACGAAGCCGAGGATCGCACCCGTTTCGGCCTCGATCTCGAGGTAATGGGCATGGGCGATCGGCAGCGAGCCGGACTCCACGATCCCGACCCAGTAGCGGTGCGCCGCGGCAACGTAGCGGAGCAGGCCGTCGTTGCCGTTGTTGAGCTCGCGCGTGGCGAGGAGGTTCGTGAGCCTGGCGTCCGTCAGCGCGACGTCGACCGCCTCAGCCGGGTCCAGGACCGGATCGGCCGGCCCCTCGATCCAGGCGTCGAGATGGGCCTCGATGATGTGGCGATCCTCCGGCGGGTGCTCATCGAGGACGGCGCCGCGATCGAATGCAAGGGTCGCGGTGAGGTCCACCTTCGAGGTCGGCGGCGGCCCGAGGTCGCGGAACCGCAGGCCGTTCCAGCTCAGCCGTTGCCGCACGCTGTCGCCCGGATCGAGCGTCGCCGTCAGCCCGACGTCGCCGCACCCGCTCGAGCTGCCGTCGTGGCCTTTCGCGAGGAGCAGGATCTGCGGCGGCGCTCCCGGCTCGAAGCCGTCGTTGTCGAGGAGGTACGACTTCCAGTCCCGGACGGGGATCCGCAGGTCCCGTCCCATCCGCCACGCGTCGGAGAGCGTCCCGTCGACCGGCACGATCTCGCCACATGGGTAGTAGAGAAGCAGGTCGTCGGCGGTGTTCGTGATCGTCACCGTCAGGCCCGTCGCTTCGCCGGCAGGCATCGGGTTGCGTGCGAGGCGGATCGAGAGCCGGGCACCATCGCGTTCGGCGGTCCCGGTGAGCTTCAGGTCTTCGGGGATCGCCGGCGCAGGCGTCGCGATCGGGGTCGGCGAGGGCGGCCCGATGTCGATGGGCTGGGGCACAAGCGTTGCGACCGCGGTCGCCGTTGGCGCGGCGGACGGAGGACTCGACGGGGCAACGGGCGCCGGCGACGGCTCGGTGCGCACCGTGCACCCGGCAAGGGCGGCGGCGGCCATCAGGAGGGCGAGGGAACGCACGTCCACGTAGACGCCTCGACGGGGGCCGCGTGTCACGCGCCGACGACGACCCGCGCCGCCGCGATCCGCGGGAAGGGCGCGAACCGACCGCCCGGCATCAGCCTCCGCGGGCGGCGCCTCGCGGGTCCGGCTGGGCTACTCCCCGATCACCGACCAGAGGACGCCCATCATGATGAAGAAGCCGGTGAACAGGGCGATCAGCCCGATGCCGCCGTACGGCGAGTTGGCACCCTCATGCGGGACGAGCTGGAGGCCGATCCCGAAGACGACCGCCCAGGCGAGGAACAGGAAGCCGAAGACGAACTTCGAGGAGGGTCGGGTCATCGCCCGGCCCAGCCGCGACGGGCCCTCGGCGGTCATCGCCGAGCGGAGGATGATCAGGAGCATCGCCACGGTGATGGCCGTCGCGATTCCGAACTCCACGGGCCGCGAGAAGAAGATCGTGAAGAGCTGCACCGGGGGCCTCGCATTGCCTGGCGAACGTGCTCGCTGATGCTAGCAGAGCGCCCGGGCCGCCGATCCGTTCGGCGGCTCAGCCTCGAACGGCGCCGATCAGCGGCCAGCGCTCGGCGGCGGCCGCGGCTCGCTCCGTGAGGCGCTCGAAGTCGCGAATCGTGAACGCCCCGACGAACGGCGCCTCCACGTTGATCACGGCGAGGACCGCGCCCGGTGGTCCGACCGGGACGGTCAGGAACGAGCGCATCCGCGATCCGGGCCACGACCGATAGTCCGGGTCCATCGCGATATCCGCGCACAGCGCGGCCAACCCGGTGCGGAAGACGCGTCCGCTGACGGAACCCTCGAAGGGCACCAGCCACTCGCCCACGACGACCGCGCCGATATCCTCGCCGGCGCCCCAGACCTGGCCCGCGAGTCGCAGGCCACGGCCGGCCGGGTCGGGGACGAAGACGGCCACGTGCTCGGTGGGCTGCTCGGTGCCGACGAGCGCGGCGAGATCCATGGCCCAGGCGTGGATCGCCGGCCAGTCCGTCGCAGGGGTCGATCCGGCGCCGGCGCGCATGTCGCGCTCGTTCGCGTCGATCGGTCGAATCTCCCAGGGGCCCCCGATGACCCCCAACGAGCGCTATGGATAGCATGGCGAACGCATGCCGACCTCCCCCAAAGGACGTAACCGCTCCTCCGTGCCCGCGAACGAGGCCCCACGTCCCGCCCGCCGGGACGCCGACGACGCGGCAGGGCCGGGCGGCGGACCGGCCGGCGGCGTCTTCGGCGCGCTGGGCCGCGTGGCCGTGCGGCGGCGCTGGGCGATCGTCGCGATGTGGGCCGCGGTCCTGGCCATCGCGATCCCCCTCGCGCCGCGGGTCGTGGGTGTCCTGCGGGCCGGGGGGTTCATCCTCGACGACCTCGAGTCCGCGCGGGCCAAGACCCTCCTCCAGACCGAGCTCGGGACCCCGCCGTCCGCGGTGGTCATCGTGCTTCACAGCGACACCGCCGAGGCCGGGACGGCCGCGTTCGAAGCTCCGGCCGCGCAGGCGATCGCCGCCGTCCCGTCCGCGCCGGGCGTGGTCCGCGTCGTCTCGCACGTGCTCAGTCCGCGCCAGGTCTCGGCGGATCGCCACACGGCCTACGACATCGTCTTCCTGTCGATCCCGCCCGACGACTCGCCGGCCGCGCTGCCGGGCATCCGGGCGGCCCTCGCCGCGCCGTCGGGCCTGGACGTGGAGCTGGCGGGCGGTCCGGCGTTCTACGGCGACGTCCAGGCGGTGTCCGAATCGGACCTGCGCCGGAGCGAGATCGTGTCGCTGCCGCTGGCGGCGATCGCGCTCCTGATCGTGTTCGGATCGGTCGTGGCGGCCGCCGTGCCGCTGATCGTCGGCGGCTCGGCCGTGATCGTGGCGTTGGCGGCGATCTGGGGCGCGGCCAGCCTCACCCCGATGAGCATCTTCGTCCTGAACCTGGCCACGCTCCTGGGGCTGGGCCTCGGCGTCGACTACTCCCTGCTGATGACGAGCCGGTTCCGCGAGGAGCTGGCCGCCCACGCCGCCGAGCCACCCGACGAGCGCGTCGCGCACGCCGTCGAGGCGACCGTGGCCACCGCCGGCCGCGCGGTGTTCTTCTCGGGCCTGACGGTGCTGCTGGGGCTCGCGGGCCTCGTCCTGTTCGAGTTCATGATCCTGCGCTCGGTCGGGATCGCCGGCGCGATCGTCGTCCTCCTCGCGGGCTCCGCCGCCCTGACGCTGCTGCCCGCGGTCCTCGCGATCGTGGGACCGCGGATCGACCGGCTCGCGATCCGGCGCGTCGTGCCGCGCGACGATCCGAACGGTCCGTGGGCCCGCCTGGCGCGCCGGGTGATGGCTCACCCCGTGGCCGTGCTCGCGCCGACCCTGCTCACGCTCATCGTCCTGGGCTCGCCGTTCCTGCACGTCCGGTTCAATGCCCCGGACTCGACGATCCTGCCGCCGAGCGTCCCGTCCCGGGCCGCGTTCGACCGGCTCGCTTCGGCGTTCGGAGAAGGCGAGTTCGCGCCGATCGTCCTCGCGATCCGGACGCCCGGCCCGGCGACGTCGCCGGACAACGTCGCGGCCCTGTACGACTACTCTCGCCGGCTCGCGGCCGATCCCCGGATCCGCCGGATCGATTCCTTCGTGGACGTCGATCCGAGGCTGCGCCGCGAGCAGTACCAGCTGCTCTACGCGGATCCCAATGGGCCGCGCGACCGTTTCGTCGCGACCGCCCTCGCGGCCACGACCCGCGGCGACCTCACCGCGTTCACGATCACGACGCCGTTCGGGCCGAACCAGGACCAGGGCCGGGCGCTCGTCACGGACCTGCGCGCGGGGAGCGGCCCGCTCGCGCCTCCGGCCGGGATGACCGTCCTCGTCGGCGGCGGCGCGGCGGATGTCTCGGACGTGGTGGGCCGCGTCGCCCAGGACTTCCCGCGGACCGCCCTCTTCATCGTGATCGCGACGTACGCGGTCCTGTTCCTCCTGCTCCGTTCGGTCGTGCTGCCGGCGAAGGCGCTCGTGATGAACACCTTGTCGATCGTCGCCAGCTTCGGCGCCCTCGTCTGGATCTTCCAGGATGGCAACCTCTCGGCGCTCCTCGGCTTCCAGCCGCTGGGGTTCGTGGAGACGACCCAGCCGGTGATCCTGTTCTGCGTCCTGTTCGGGCTGTCGATGGACTACGAAGTGTTCCTGCTGACCCGGATGAAGGAGCAGTGGGACCGGACCGGCGACAACCAGGAGGCCGTCGCCCGCGGGCTCGAGCGGAGCGGCCGGATCGTGACCTCCGCCGCGCTGATCGTCGTCGTCGTGGCCGGCTCGTTCGCGTTCGCCGACATCGTCCTGATCAAGGCCCTGGGCCTGGGGATGGCGCTCGCGGTCGCCCTCGACGCGACCGTGGTCCGAGCGCTCCTCGTCCCGGCGACGATGCGCTTGCTGGGCCACTGGAACTGGTGGCTGCCGGCCGGCTTGCGCCGGGTGCCCTCGATCGAGACGGCGGGGATCGCCGGCCTCCTGGCCCTGGCCCTCGTCGCCGGACCGCTCCTTGCCGGCTGCAGCGCGGCCGGCACCCCGGTCCTGGCCAATCCTCCCGCCCCACACCCGACCCCCGCGCCGCAGACGCCCGCGCCGTCGTCGCCGGTCGATCCCCGGCCCGTGGAGCTGCCGCGCGACGACGCGCCGCACGACCGTCTCACCGAGTGGTGGTACTACACCGGCCATCTCCGCTCCGCCGACGGGCACCGCTTCGGGTTCGAGTTCGTGATCTTCCGCGCCGAGCGCGGGGCCTTCCCGGTGACCTGGGCGTCGCACCTGGCGCTCACGGACGAGACGGCGGGCACGTTCCGGTTCGCCCAGCGCGCGGAGATCGGGCCGCAGGCCGACGCATCCGGGGCCGGCGCGTTCGTCCTGTCGATCGCGCCCGGCCCCGCGGACACGGCCGGCGGCGCTGGCGGCTCGTCAACGGTTCCGTGGACGATGGCCGGCGGTGACGGGCGCGACCACCTCGCGGCATCGGCCGTCGCGGATCCGGCCAGTCCGACCGCCGGGGCCCTCGGGCTCGACCTGACGCTCCGGACGCGCAAGCCGGCGGCCCTCCACGATCGGATCGGCTGGATCGACTTCGCGGCCGGCGGCTCGTCGTACTACTACTCGCGGACGTCGATGGCGGCGACGGGCACCGTCGTCGTGGACGGCACCGAGATGGCCGTGACCGGCGACGCGTGGTTCGACCACCAGTGGGGCGACTTCATCGCGGTGGGCGGCGGCGGCTGGGACTGGTTCGCGCTGAACCTGGACGACGGGACGGACCTCACGCTCTCGCTCGTGCGCGACGCCGACGGGTCCTACCCGCTCGTCTACGGAACGCTGGTGACGGCCGATGGCACGACCCGTCATCTGCCGCGCGACGCCTTCCAGGTCGCGGTGACGCGCCGCTGGACGAGCGCGGCGACCGGCGCCGACTACCCCGCAGGCTGGCGGGTCACGATCCCGGGCGAGGGCCTGGTGATCGACCTGACGCCGGCCGTCGCCGACCAGGAGCTCGACACGCGCGCGACGACGGGCGTCGTGTACTGGGAGGGCTCGCAACGCGTGGCGGCCCAGCGCGATGGGAACCCCCTCGGCGGCCAAGCCTACGTGGAGCTGACGGGCTACGCGCCGGCAGGGGTCGCGGGTCCGCCCGCGCGGGCGTCGGCGCCGGCGATCGTGGGTCCCGGACCGGGCGGCTGAGCCGTCCCGCCGTTGAGCGCCTAGGGCGCGGGCGCGGGCTCGGCGAGCGTCTCCCCGGCGGCCTGGGCTGCGGCGCGGATCGCCGCGTCGATCGGCACGTGCCCGGCCAGCAGGCCGGCGATCGCTTTGGCGGCCGTCTTGTACGCGGCCGCGTTCCGGACGGAGTTGTCGAGCGCGGCGGAGGCGGTGTCATGGATCGTGCCGTAGTAGGCGACCACCTGCGGCCCCAGCGCACCGGCACCGGGCCAGGCGGCAACCTGGCCGGCCAGCTGTGAGCCGAAGAGCGACTGCGCGGAGACCGAGCGGAGGGTCGTCGCCACGGCGCTCGCGTCGAACGTCGGCGCGGCCAGTTCGGCCTGGAGCTCGGCCCGGGCGGACGCGAAGCGCGCGTTCGTCGCCAGAATCTGGGTGAACGCCGATCGGACGGTGACCGGCAGCGTGCTCACGACCGGTGGCTCGCTGGCGACCGGTGCAGTCGTCGCGGTCGGGCTCGGGGTCGCGGGTGCGGTGCTGGGGCTGGCCGCGGTCCGGGCGGATGGTGCCTCGTGCGCACCGGCTCCCGCGCCGACCGCCGCCGTGCTCCCCGCAACCGACAGCCCGCCGCCGAGCACGAACCCGCCGCCGGCCCCGAGCGCGCCGCCGATGAGGGCCCCAGCGGCGACGAACAAGGCGGCCTTGCGCAGGAGAACGCTCCGGATCAGGAGCGAACGGCAACCTGGACAGCGCCGCGCGCCGAGCGCCAGTGGACGCCGGCACGAGGGGCAGTCGAACAGGGTCTGGTCGATCTCGCCGATCGCAAGCTGGTCGACCGACGACGAGCGATGCGTGAACGTGGAGAGCGCCGGAGCGAACGACCGGCGATCCGATGGATGGAGGATCGCCGGCTCCTCACGCGGAACCGGCGGCGCGGCCGGGACCGGGGCGAGCGGGGACGGCGTGAACGGCGCCGGGGGATAGCTCACGGCCGGAACGGCGGTGTCGGGGAAGGCCACCACGCGATTGGCCGATCCGGACCGCCGTCGGCCGGGGCGCGCGGCGGTCTCCGTCTCGACGGCGGCCGCCGGCTCCGACGACGCGTCGGCGGCGGTCGAGACGCGTCGGGAACGACGCGCGGCGTTCGCGGACATTCGGGGTGCACGGCCTCCTGGCAGGACGCACCGGGCAGGTGACGTCAGGTGGAGTGTCGTGCGAGAAGGAGCGCATCCGCGCCCGGCCGAAGGTCCCGTCGAGCCGGGTACGTTCGTCGCGCAGCGGCCGTTCCGCGCGCGTCAGCCGCCGCGAGGGTCGCGCTCAGCCGGTGACGAACTCCCCGCCGTCGACCGAGATGATGTTGCCGCTGATCCAGTCGGAATCGGTGGCGCTGAGGGTCACGATCGCATCGGCGACGTCGCCCGGCGTCGTCATCCGGCCGTGTGGGTTGCGGGCGAGGGTGATATCGATCATCCGCTGGTTCTCGGGGATCTTGCGGAGCGCCGGCGTGTCGGTGACGCCGGCCCGGATCGAGTTGACCGCCACACCGGAGCCGATCCGGGCGAATTCCATCGCGAGCTGGCGGACATGCGATTCGAGGGCGGCCTTGGCGCCCGACACCACGCCGTACGACGGGACGACCCGGCTCGTCCCCTCCGAGGTCATCGCGTAGACCTTCGAGCC
>DASSHB010000017.1:0-3169 GCA_035693125.1 Candidatus Limnocylindrales bacterium
CATGTCGTCCGTTGCGGCCACAGCTGCAGGCCGAGCTTCACCTCGGGCATCGCGTCGTCAGTCCTCCAGGTGGTCGTGGATGGACGTGATCCGGAGCCGGAACGAGATCCGGTCCTGCGAACGGAAGCTCGCGACGCTCTCGTCGTCCGCCTCGTCGTAGCGAACGGCGAGCGCCACGATGTCCTCGCGCGCGACCGCGACGTCGTCGATCACGTCCTCGACGACGACCTGCGCGCCGATCCAGCGCATCGGGTCCTCGTGGTCGGTGAACGCAAGCGAAGCCCGGCCGACGGTGCGCAGCTCGTCGGGCCAGCGCCGTGGGCTCCGGCTGTTCACGAGGATCCGGCCATCGGGCTCGAGCCGATACCAGATCACCGCCTGATGCGGCGTGCCGTCCGCGCCGACGGTCGCGAGGGTGGGGTAGAGCGGTTGGTCGAGGAACGCGCGCACGCGCTCCGACAGCTCGGCGGGGATCGCGGATTCCATGCGGGGATGGTATCGAGTGCCGCGTTTGGGGTGCGGATGCATCCTTCGCGCATGGCATCGGATCGCCGGATGGGGCTGCTCGTCCTCGGCCTGGGCGCCGCCACCGCCTTGGCCGTCCAGCTCGCAGCGCCGACGAGACGGCCACTCTACGACGGCGTCGTCGTGACCGAGCCGTATGCATGGCTCGACCCGCCGGCGTTCAACCTCGGCGGCGCGACAGGCGTCTCGGCGACCATCACGGTCAAGGGCAGTGAGAGCCCGGTGGTCGCCCTCGCCACCGACGAGCAGCCACCGCAGGCCCAGATCCTCGCCACGCCGGGCGCACTCCGCCTGCACGCCGGGACGACGTCGATCGCCATCTCCATCGACCCGGTCCCGCCGCCGGCCGCGCCGCCCACCGGGTTCATCGACGGCAACGTGTACGACTTCCGCCTCGTCGACGATGCGGGCCGGCCGCTCACGGCGCCGGCGGAGGCCGAGGTGACGGTCGTCCTGCGCAGCGCGGATCCGCTTCGGACCGAAGCGACGATCGTGTGGTTCGACGGCTCCCGGTGGGTACCGCTGCCCACGACGCCGAGCGGCGACGGGGAGTTCTTTGCCACCGTCACCGAGTTCGGTGCCTTCGCGGTCCTCGCCCAGGGCGACAACCCGTACGCAACGCTGGCGCCCAGCGGCCTGCCGGTCCAGGTGACAGCAACGCCCGTGCTGCCGGGCAGCGCACCTCCGACTGCGTCGATGGGTATCACCCCGGCAGCGTCGGCGCCGTCCGGAACGCCGGCGCCGACGTCCTCGGGCGTGCCGATCGTGGTGTGGATCGTCGGCTTGGCATTGCTCGTGATCGGCGGCGGGCTCGGGGCCCTCGTCTGGCTGCAGCGCCGCGAGGATCGACGACGCGGCTGGTGAGGCTCCGCCTCGGCGTCAGGCCGCGAGGCGCTCGCCGGCCTCGATGCGGAGGTCCAGGCGGTTCTCGGGAGGCGCGAGCGGGCATGCCCACTTCGGGTCGAACGCGCACGACGGCTGGAACGCGAAGTTGAAGTCCAGGACGAGGCTGCCCGGCGCGCGGCCGGGCCCGAGGTCCGCACTCTTGGCCGCATCCAGCAGGTACCGCCCGGCGCCGTACGTCTCGTTGCCGTTCGTTGCGTCGCGGAAGGGCAGGAACAGGCCGCCCGTGTAGCCGGACATCC
Organism: Candidatus Limnocylindrales bacterium; assembly: GCA_035693125.1. GTDB lineage: Bacteria > Chloroflexota > Limnocylindria > Limnocylindrales > CSP1-4 > CF-46. The sequence continues at coordinate 1,671 of DASSHB010000017.1, forward strand.
AGTACAGCCCGAGCCGGCGCTCGCCCGAGGCGAACGGGACGCGGATGGTCCCGATTCGTTCCAGCGACTCGCCGCCGCCGGTGGAGATCGGGACGAGCATCGCAAGCCCGCGGAGCGATGCCGCCACCGACGCCGGCCCCGCGGTCACGTCGGGCTCAGCCATGACATCCGTCTCCGTCGGCGCGTCCGGCTGGACGACGCCCTCGAGTCGCAACGCCGGGTCGTAGGGCCAATGCCACGCCCGGAACGCGCCGCGTGCTTCTGCAGGCACGGGTGACTGGGGGTGCTCGCGAAACAGTGTCTCGCGCGTGGCACGCCAATCCTCCCAGGCCGCCTCGGGATCGTGCGTCGCGACCTTGCGAACTCGCGCGTACAGGTCGGCGATCCGCCGGCGCCATTCCGCGAGCTCGAGCGTCTCCCGCGGTGTCACGCCGAGCGACGGCCCATCCCGCGGACGATCACGAACAGCCCGATGACGATCAGCCCGATCGGCCAGAGGTCGCCCCACGGGATCCGCGGCATGTCGTAGCCGAGGGTCACGTCGACGAAGAACCAGGCGCCGATCGCGAGGACGAGCAGGCCCCAGGCGCGCGCCGCCGTATCGCCCGCGCGCTGGACGGACGGGTCCTTCGCCAGGCGCTGGCCCCATGCCTCGGCATCCCGGCCGAACCGCTCGCCGGCGGCGCCGGCCTCGCGGCCGAACGACTCCATCCGCTGCTCGAAGGTGGGCTTCGGCGCGGATGCCGGATCGGGCACGGGAGTGGGCGCTGGCCCGGGAACGGGTTCCGTCATGGCTCGACGCTCCTTCGGGATCGGACGCCCGAACCATGCTACTCGCGATGCCCGACTAGAATCCGCACGTGACGGATCGAGCCGAGATCGGCGTGTTCGGGGGGTCGGGCTTCTACTCGCTGCTCGACGACGTGCGCGAGGTCAAGGTCGACACGCCGTACGGCCCGCCGTCCGATTCGTTCTTCCTCGCCACCGCGGCCGGCCGCCGGGTCGCGTTCCTGCCCCGCCACGGGCGCCGGCACACGATCCCGCCGCACCTGATCAACTACCGGGCGAACGTCTGGGCGATGCGGTCGCTTGGGGTGAAGGCGGTCATCGCGCCGTGCGCCGCCGGCTCGCTGCAGCTCGCGGTGAAGCCCGGCGACTTCGTGGTCTGCGACCAGTTCGTCGACCGGACTCGAACCCGGCCGCACACGTTCTACGACGGGCCGGTGGTGACCCACCTCTCGTCCGCCGAGACCTACGACCCGACGCTCCGCGCGCTCGCGATCGACACGATCCGCGACCACGGCATCGAGGTCCACGAACGCGGCACGATGGTGGTCATCGAGGGTCCGCGGTTCTCGACGAAGGCCGAGTCGAAGTGGTTCTCCGACGCCGGCTGGGAGGTCATCGGCATGACCGGCTACCCGGAGGCGTGGCTGTGCCGCGAGCTGGGGATGGCGGTCGTCAACATCGCGCTCATCACGGACTACGACGCGGGTGTC
>DASSHB010000018.1:0-11142 GCA_035693125.1 Candidatus Limnocylindrales bacterium
TCATCATGGCGCCGGCCGCGCCGCCAGGGCCTCGATCAGGCGAGCGTCCGTCGGCGTCGAGCCCAGACCCAGCCTCGCGCCGACGCGCGCGGCGAGCGGCGGCTCGAGATAGGTCGAGGCGAGGGTCGGCCAGGATCCTTCGGCGAACGCCTCGTCGGGCGAGGCGTCGAGGACGATCCGACCCTCGCGCATGACGACGACCCGCTCGAAGGTGTCCGCCACGAAGCGCATGTCGTGGCTGATCGCGATGACCGTCCGCCCTGCGGCCGCCAGGTCGGCGACGATCCGCTCGACCCGATCAACGCCGCGCGCATCCTGCCCGGTGGTCGGCTCGTCGAGGACGACGACGGGCGTCTCCATCGCGAGGATCGAGGCGAGGGCGAGGAGCTTCCGGCGCGAGTAGCCCAGGTCGTACGGGTTGGTCTGGGCGTCGCTCTCCAGTCCCGTCGCGGTGAGCGCCGCGGCGACCGACGCGTCGAGCGCGGTCCCTGCCCGGCCCAGATTTCGGGCGCCGAACGCCACCTCCGCCCGGACCGTTCGGGCGAAGATCTGGCGGTCGGGGTCCTGGAACGCCAGCCCCACGGTCGCCGCCAGGTGCGCGACGCGCACGTCCGCCGCATCGCGCCCACCCACCCGCACTCGCCCCTCGGTTGGCCGGAGCAAGCCGTTGAAGTGACGGACGAGGGTCGATTTGCCCGACCCGTTCTGGCCGACGATCGCGACCCGTTCGCCAGTCCCCACGGCCAGGTCCACCCCGTCGAGGGCCCTGGTTGCCCCGGGGTAGACATGGACGAGGTGCTCGACCGCGACCGCGGCCGCGGCCCCGGCCGGTCGCGGATCCGTCGCCGTCATCGGGACGCCTCGTCAACCGCTTGGGTCACGACCGCGGGATCCAGGCCGCGCTCGGCCAGGGCACGGCTCAACCGGGCGCGCGCCGGTGGCTCGACTCCCAGCTCGGCGAGCCCCGGATCGTCGAAGACCTCGCCGGTCGGCCCATCCCGCACGATCCGCCCGCCGTCGATCACGACGATCCGGCTGCACAGCCGGTCGAGCAGATCCGTCTTGTGCTCGGCGATCAGGAGCGACGTCCCCGCCGCCGCCAGCGCGCGGAGCGCGTCGCCGACCAGGCGCGTGCCCGCCGGGTCGAGCTGGGCCGTGGGCTCGTCGAGGATGATGTGGCGTGGCCGCATCGCGAGGAGCGACGCGATCCCCACCAGTTGCGACTGCCCGCCCGACAGGCGCTGCGGGTCGCGCCGGATGAGCGGCTCGAGACGGAGGCGCGCGATCGCCTCGCGCGTTCGGGCGACGGTCTCCTCGACGGGCAGTCCTAGGTTCATCGGGCCGACCGCGATCTCTTCGAAGACCGTGGCCGCGACCCCGGACCGCTGCGTGTTCGGGTTCTGGAAGCCGACGACCACGAGCTCCGCAAGCTGGTGGGTCGACAAGCCGGCGGTCGACTGGCCGTCGATCGTGAGCGTCCCCCGGAGGGTGCCACCGATGGACGCGGGCGCGAGGCCGGAGGCGACGAGACAGAGCGTCGACTTGCCGCCCTCGTTCGGGCCGACGAGCCCCACGATCTCGCCGCGGTCCAGCCGGAGATCGACCTCGTGGAGGACTTCCTTGGCGTATCCGGCATAGCGATACGAGACGCCGGCCAGCTCGAGCATCAGGGCAGGCTCGGGAAGACGCCCGCGATCCGGGCGACGATCGCCCCGACGAGCAGGAGCAGGAGCGCCGCCCGCACGATCAGCTGCGTCGACGAGTCGGGGATCCGCCAAAGGAGGTGCCGACGACCCGGTCGTCCGAACGCGCGAACCTCGAGCGCGAGGCTGCGCTCCTCCACCTCGGTGAGCGACGACAGGATCACCGGCCCGACCAGCGGGAGGACGCCGCGGAGGCGGGCGCGGACGCTACCCTCCGTGTCCAGGCCGCGCGCGCGCTGAGCAGCCTGGATCACGCCGGCCCGCTCGACCATCGCGGGGACGGCCTCGAGGGTTGCGAGCGCGACGAAGGCGAACCGCGGTGACAGGCCGCGTCGCTCGAGATCCAGGACGAAGCTGCGCGGCTCGGTGGTCAGCCCGAACAGCCCGATGGACGTGGAGATCGCGAACAGCCGAACGAGCGTCTGGCCGGCGAAGTCCACGCCCTCCTGCGTCGCGTCGAACGGGCCGATGGAGAACAGGACGTGCGTCCCGGCACGGGTGAAGACGCTGACGAGGACGACCGAGATCGCGATCGGCAGGGTCAGGAGCAGCGAGATCCGGACGAGACGGCTTGCCACTCCCGCGATCACAGCCGCGGGCAGGACGCCGAGCAGGATGATCGCGGCCGGCCCCAGATACCCGCCGATGACGAACGCACCGATCGACTCGACGGTCGCGGCGACGGCTTTCGTGAGCGGGTTCAGGCGGTGGTAGGCACTCGGTGCGGCCGGCGCGAGACTCGCCAGGAACTCCCCGTCGGTCGATCCGGTCGCGTCGTTCCCGTCGAGCGGTGTCGGGTTGATCAGCTACGCCTCCGCCAGGCCGACGGCAACCTCGCCCTGCGGGAAGCGAGACAGGTACCGACGACTGAGGGCGCCGATCAACGCAAACACGACAAAGTAGGTGATCGTCTTGTCGATGGGGTCGGACAGCAAGCCCTGCTGGAGCACCGCATCCTGCAGGCTCGAGCCCCCCTTCTGGAACGCTGCGACGAGGAAGTCGGTGCCTGACCCGGTGACGCCTCCCAGCGAGGCCGAGATGGGGGCCGAGATGATCGCCGAGACGATGCCACAGATCACGCCGGCCACGAATACGTAGGCGGCTCCCAGGTCGCGGCGCACGAACAGGAACGCGAGCAGCCCGACGATGGCCGCGATCAACAGGATCGCCACCAACCAGCCCAAGATCACGAAGACGACTGGAGCATTCGGGTCGCCGAAGAAGACGGCGCCGTTCAGGTTGTAGAAGGGGATGTATCCGTAGACCACGATCAACGCGATCAGCGCTACGACCACGATCCCACCGATCGTGAGGCTCTGACCTGAGGCGTTTGGGCGGCTACGGAAGAAGCCGAGACGCCCAAAGAACCCGGCTAGCAGCCCAATCTCGATGGCGACGATGAAGAACGGCGCCGCGTAGTCGGAGTGGAATGGCGCCGGCAGGACGTAGGTCCAGATCAGGTTTGCCAGGCCGCCGGTTAGGGCGCCGGCAATCGGGCCGGCCAGGACGCCCACCAGGATCGTGCCGATGGAGTCCAGGTAGATCGGCACTTTCAGCGCCGCCGACACCGTCTGCCCGAGGATGATGTTGATCGCGATCGCAATCGGGATCAAGACGATCGTGCGGGTGTCGAACTGCGACGCGATCGACTCGAGACGCCTTGTCTGGGCGTACTCGGTAAGCGCGTAGGCGATGAACGCGATCAAGGTCGCGACGCCGAAGATCACGATCAGGGTGTTCCGGCCCTGGATCAGGCCCAGGTTCGGGTCGACCGTCGTGTCGAACGAGCTGACGCTCAGCCCGATCACGAGGACGACGAAGAACGCGACGACGCCGACGAGCGTCCGTGTCCAGCTGGCGGCCATGACTCCTCCTCGCTCCCGCGTCGCCCAGCCTTCTGGGGACGCGCAACCTCTCCCTCCGCCGGTAGTGTGCTACGCCGCGAGCGCCGCCGCCAGACCTCCGACGCGGTCCACGAACCGCCGCATGAACTCGTCCGCGTCGGCCGCGACCGCCACGTCGACGTTGGGTGGCCGTCCCCAGACGCCTCGCCAGTCGGTGACGGTCTCGCCGGTCGTCAGCGTCCCGCCCAGCTCCACGTCCACGGTCACCGCCTGCGTCCGGACGAGCGACGGGTCCAGCGCCGCGGCGACGGCCAGTGCGTCGTGGATGAACGCGCCGTAGAAGCCGTCGTAGTGGGCGTGGAACTCCATGTAGAAGCGGAGCGCGTCCGCGACGTATCGGACGATCGGGTTGCTCGCGACCGAGCGGGTCGCGTGCATCGGGTCCTCACCACGGCCGAGGGCCAGGGAGTCGTCGGGCTGGCTGCCGGCCGCGCGGGCCAGGGCGACGACGTGGTCGGGCAGGATCTTCGCCAGCTCGGTGACGTCGAGGCCTAGTGCGAGCGGCCGCTCGTGGCCGTTCGCCGCCGCCGAATCGCCCCACGCGCCGAACGCGATCTTCGCCGCCTCGGGGTCGCAGTGGATGTTCCACTCGGTCGTCGGCGCGGTGTTGCCGGGATGGCGGTAGGCGCCGCCCATCAGCACCCAGCCCTTGAGCAGGGTCGGCAGCGCCGGCTCGCGGAGGAGCGCGAGGGCCAGGTTCGTCAACGGGCCGCAGGTCACGAGCGTGATCTCGCCAGGCCGCTGGCGCGCCTCGTCGATCAGGAGGTCGACGGCGTCGCGGTCGCTCAGCGGGCGGGACGGCGGCGGCAGCTCGGCGTGACCCAGGCCCTGCGGTCCATGCGTCTCGGGCGTCGTCTCGACCGGCCGGACGAGGGGGCGGTCCCGGCCCAGGGCGACCTCGACGTCCAGTCGAGCGGCGAGCTCCAGGATCGAGCGCGTGTTCACCTCGACCTGGTGGGCATCGACGTTGCCACCGACGCAGGTGACCGCCACGAGCTCGGCCTCGGGCGAGGCGCAGACATAGAGGAGCGCGAGCGAGTCGTCGATGCCGGTGTCGACGTCGAGGATCAGCGGGATCGTCATGGGCCGACGGTATCGGATCGGGCGACCGTCGTCTCCTCAGGCAGCGACGTGGCGATTGCGGGCGACGGGAACGGCCGTGTAGGGCATGACGATCACGTACTTCCCCGCGAGCGCCTGCATGGTGAGCCCGGCTGCGCCGATCGGGGCGCCGGCCCAGGTCCCGCGGCGGCGGGGGACGAACTGCCGGCCCAGGGTCGCGATCGTGATCGCCTCGCGCGGCTTCGGCGAGCGGCCCCACTGGCTCGAGCCATATGGGTAGAGCGGGTCCAGGACGATCGCCCGCGTCACCCGGAAATCGCTCGTCTTCCTGGGGTCGGCGGTTGCCTGGAATCCGCTCATGACCCAGGCGTGGCGGCCGGCCCAGACGAGCAGGCCCACCGGCCGGCCGGTCGCCCGGATCGAGGCGGCGGCGAGTCGCATGGCCTCGTCGATCGAGTCCGTGCCGACGAGCCGGTATGGCCCCGCGCCGAGCTGGTTCAGCCCGTCGGACCAGCCTCGGACGCTCGCGCCCTTGCGCTGGAAGCCGTCGCGCGTGGGGCCGGACAGGTTCCGGGCCAGCTTCTGCAGGCGGAGCTGGGTGGAGGCGGCTCGATCGCTCGCGCCCATGACGTTGAGCATCATCTGCATGCTCGCGCCGACGCACTGGACGAAGTTGGTCTGGGCCACGAAGTCGTTCGGATCGGCGAGGTCGAGGCGGTAGGGTTTCGCAGCTTCGGCCTGCGTCGCGGGGGCTCGGACGGCGGCGACCGGCGACGGTCGGCGAGCGGCCAGCGCGGCCGGTCCGCTCGTGGCCAGGATCACGCCGGCCACGCTGAGGGCGGCGAGGAGATTCCGGCGGCGGCTGCGCATCGAGCGGCGATTCTAGCGGTCATCGCCAAGCTGCTCGTTCGGGCCCGGGCGGTGGAGGTCGAGGCGCCACGCCGCTCGATCGCGGCCGGCGCTCAGACGCCGTGCCCACGACGAGCCCGCGGCCGCGATCTCGTCGCTCGACGCCGGCCGCCATGCCTGCACGTCCAGGCCGTGGTCCTGCCATCGGACGACCAGGTCTCGCTTCGGAATGGCCGCTGGGAGTGGAATGTCCAACCCGTCGCGCGGGTCGATCGACAGGAGGGCGCGGGCGTTGCCGCCCGGCGCGAGGAGGGCGGCGATCCCGGCAGCGGCGGCGGCCGCGTCCTCGGTCGCGAGGGTGCCGCGCAGCAGGGAGCCCCACGGGAACGTGATCGTGAGCTCGGCCGCGGCGCCGATGAGCTCCGCTGGTGGTCGTTCGGCGGCCGCGACGACGAACAGCGCGTTGGGCAGACCGCCCTTGCGGGGCGCTCGCGCGGCACGGAGCGACGACTCGGCCATCCCCGCGGCAGACGCGTCGATGCCGATGACGAAGGCGCCGGGCTCGCGCCGGGCGCGCTCCAGGACGGCTCGACCGTCACCGGTTCCCAGGTCGATGACGACCCGGGTCGCGGCGGCGAGCCGTGGGGCGATTTAGCCGACGTCCACCTCGGTGATGCGTCGGCCGATGACGCGTCGCATGGCCGGGAATCTACACTTCCGCGGTGAGTGGGACTCCGCGACTGATCGGGCCGTACGAGCGTGGTCCAGCATCCGTCCGGCCGTGGGACCCGCGGTCGGCCGCGGTTGCCGAGCGGGTCATCGCGATCGTCCGCGCTGCCCGGCCGGATCTCGAGGTCGAGCACATCGGCAGCACCGCGGTCCCGGGCCTGCCGGGGAAGGGGATCGTGGACCTGGGCACGGAGGCCGACCCGGACGACATCCCCGCCATCACCGCGGCGATGTACCAGCTGGGGTTCGGGCCGCAGCCGGGGCCGGACGCCTGGCCCGCGACGCGGCCGATGCTCGTTGGGTCGATCGTGGAAGACGGCACGCCGTTCCTGATCCATTTTCACGTCCATCCGCGGGGCGTGGGCGACCTGGCCAAGGACCTCCGGTTCCGCGACGCGCTCCGGGCCGATCCGGCCCTCCGCGACGGCTACGCGCAGGTCAAGACCCAGATCGTCGGGCCGGGCGGGATCGCCGCCGATCGGGTCCAGTACCAGGCCGAGAAAGGCGACTGGATCCTCGACTCGTTCGATCGGCTCGGGATCCCGCGGCCGGCCAACAACCAGTTCGCGCACGCCGATGGCGGCGCGCGCCCCAGCGACGAGCAGGCAGGAGGCAGTCGGTGACCCTTGACGGGAGTGAGGCTGAGGCGAGCGCGCGGGTCGGGATCGTGGTCGGGAGCCGCTCGGACATCGCGGCGGCCGAGCGGGCGATGGCGGTCCTGGACGAGATCGGCGTCGATTCCGAGATCCGGGTGATCTCGGCCCATCGGGCGCCCGAGCTGCTTGCGCGGTTCATCGACGGCGCGGAGGCTCGCGGCGTGCGGTGCTTCATCGCGATCGCCGGGCTGGCGGCCCACCTGCCGGGGGTCGTCGCATCGCAGACGACGCTGCCGGTGATCGGCGTGCCGATGGCCGGCGGCATCTCGGACGGCCTGGATGCGCTGCTCGCGATCGTCCAGATGCCGAAGGGCGTGCCGGTGGCCACGGTCGGCGTGGGGAACGGCGAGAACGCGGCCTTGCTGGCCGCCTCGATCGTGGCGGTCGCGGAGCCGGCGGTCGGGGAGCGGCTGCGGGCTCGGCGCGCGGCCCAGGCCGAGGCGATCGCGGCCGATCCGGCGAACGAGGGGCTGTAGCTCGGGGGCGGGGCGCCCGGAGCGGTCGGGCGTCTCCCCGGTAGTGGTCCCGGCACTGGGAGCCCGCAATCTGTCCCGGTCTCCCCGGGAGTGGTCTGGGCACTGGGCGCCGCAATCTGTCGGCCGTCTCCCCGGTAGTGCCCTGCTCACTGGTACGCCGGCGTCTCCCGCGGCCGCTTGCTGGCTGCACGCTCACGCGCCGGGGATGGCGCTCCCCGCGACCAGCCAGGTCACTACGGGGGTGAACGGTGACGCGTCGCCCCGCATACCACTCGCCACCCGAATATCGGGGAGCGATTCGCGCCGGAGCGGCGGTTAGCACTCGGCTGGTCACTGGCCGGGAGAAATCGGCCGGCGAGGTCTCCGCCCAGAGCCCGCGGGGCCTTCTGCCCAGAGCCCGCGGGGCCTCTGCCCAGAGCCCGCGGGGCCTTCGCGCGGCCGGTCGTACACTCGGCCGCATGGATGACGAGCGCTGGGAGGCCGGGATGCCCGTGCTGGATCGCCAGCACATTCCGGTCCGCCGCGCGTCGGCGACACCCCCGGCAAGTCTCCAGGGATTGCCCGCGCGCTCCGTCCCCGAGGTCGCCCCGACTCCCCTCCAGCAGCACTTCGTCCTGCTCTCGGTCCCGGTCCTCATCCTCGGCGCGATCGCGATCACGGCGCTGGAGTTCGGGACTCCGCTCGGCAGCCCGCTGATCAAGATCTGCGTCCTGATCGCCGCGCCGCTGCTCGTCATCACGACGGCCGACGCGATCGTCCGGATCTGGCGCTCCGCCTGGGCGTGGATGCCGGTCGATGCGGGACGCGGCTCGTTCCGGCTCGCCTGGGTCGTCGTCAGCGTCATCGGCCTGGCCGGTCTGATCGTCGCTGCCGTCGTCGCGCTCCGCGCATGACCGTCGGCGACGCGGGCAACGTGGGCGAGCTGCTCGACGCGTTCGGGCGCGGGCCCGACGCCCGCTCGACCGGGATCCCATCGGGCGGCGGCGTCCCGCCATGGATGGCGGGAATGCTCAACTACTGCTCGCGGTGCGGGACCGAGCTGAGCTTCGGGCCGATCGAGGGCGAGGACCGCGATCGGCTCGGCTGCCCGTCATGCGGCTACATCGCGTACGTCAATCCGCGGCTGGTCGTGACGACGCTGCCGGTGACCCCCCAGGGCGAGCTCGTCCTGCTGCGCCGCGGGATCGAGCCCGGACGTGGTTGGTGGGCACAGCCGGGCGGCTTCCTCGAGGTCGACGAGACCGTCGGCGAGGGCGCGATCCGGGAGACCCTCGAGGAGACCGGGCTGATCGTGGAGCCGGGCGAGATCGTCGGGCTGTACTCGCGGCTCGAGGCCGCCGTGGTCGTGCTCGCGTTCGAGGCGCGGGTCGTGGGTGGGTCGCCGCGGCTGAACCCCGAGGCGCTCGAGATCCGCGCGTTTCCGCCCGATGCGATCCCGTGGCCGGGGATCGCGTTCAAGACCTCGTACTGGGCGATCCGCGACTGGCTCCATCGGCGCCGGCCCGACATCCACCCGGCGGATCGCCACTGGGACGAGTAGCGCCCGCCGACGCGCCGGAAAGCGAGCGCCAGGCGCCCGGCGCCACGCGCCATTACGGCGCCCGCCGCGCGACGAGCAGCCGCTGCTCATACCAGCACCCGAGAAGCCGGTTAGGTGCTGGATCGAGCAACCGCTGCTCGAATTGGCGCCTGAGGAGCGCCCTTCTGGCGCCCGCCGGCCGTTCGTGTGACGAAATGAGCAGTAAACGCTCATCGAACTGGCCGTGCAGCACCGATCGTCACCCTGACCCCATGTCCAGGCGAAGTGTTCAGGTCGACCGAGCGGTCCGCGTCGCGGCCGACGATCAACGGCGGGTCGTGGAGGAGATCGCCCGGGCCCAGCGGATGGCTGGGCTCAGTGACGAAATGATCGCTCGCGCGTGCGGGATGTCCCGCTGGACCGTTGCCCGAATCATCGGAGGCAAGCGTTCGCCATCCCTGATCGAGCTGGGTGCGATCGGTGCGGTCCTCGGACGGGATGTGCGCATGCAGGCCTACCTGGCTGGCGACCCCATCCGAGACGCCGGCCAACAGCGCCTCATCGGGCGCTTCCGCCTCCGGCTTCACGCGTCGATCGACGTCACCCTCGAGGTCCCGCTGCCCGACGATGGGGATCGGCGGGCCTGGGACGCAATGCTTCGCGCGCCAATGTGGCGGCGGCCGCTCGAGGCGGAAACCGTCGTGGACGACGTGCAGGCGCTCGAGCGAAAGGTCCGCCTCAAGGTCCGCGATGGACACGCCGATGGCGTGATTCTCGTGATCGCGAAGACGCGACGCAATCGTCGAGCCATCGAGGCCGCCCCGAACGCGTTTGCCGGGTTCGACCGCGATGCGCGGCGCGTCCTCGGCGCGCTCCGCGACGGGCGTGATCCGGGCGGGAGCGCCCTCTTGTTCCTCTGAGCTGGTCAGCGCTCGTGGGGATCCGTGGCGAAGGTCGGCAGGCCGCCCACCCGGCGAACCCATGGCGGCGGCGAATCGGGGCGCGACCAGCCCCCGCTCACGTCGTCGATCGTGAACCGGTTGACGCGCTCCCGCCGCACGAGCGGGGTGTCGGCCGGCAGACCGAACGGGATGCCGCCCATCAGCCCGTCCGTGCCCTCCTCGCGATCGTGCTGGTAGGGGATCCCCAGCGCGGCGTGCGCGAAGACCGCCGGGGCCGGCGAGGCCGGCGAGGCCTCCGCGCGCCCGGCGACAGACGCCTGCCCCAAGGCCGCGGGCGCGACCGAGGGGCGAGGCACGACTGAACCCGAGCCGACGCGGCCCGCGACACCGACCGCCGCGACCGCGACCAGGAGCGCCGGCGCAACCCACAGGGAGACGCGCCGGCCGCGTCCCGTTCGGACAGCGCCGCGCGCCGCAAAGCCCTCAGCTGATGTCGATGAAGACGTTCTTCGTCTCCGTGTACAGGTCGAGCGCGCTCATCCCGAGCTCCCGGCCGATGCCGGACATCTTGTAGCCGCCGAACGGCGCCTCGGTGTGGACCGACGAGTTCGTGTTCACCGAGATCACGCCCGACTGCAGTCCCTTCGCGGTGCGGAGCGCCTTGCCGATGTCGCGCGTCCAGATCGATCCGGACAGGCCGTACGGCGTGGCGTTCGCCAGGCGGAGCGCCTCTTCCTCGGTGTCGAACGGGATCACCGAGACGACCGGCCCGAAGATCTCCTCGGCCGCGATCCGCATGTCGTTGCGCACGCCATCGAACACCGTCGGCATCAGGTAGGCCCCGCCGGCCAGCGCCGGATCGTCCGGCTCGACGCCGCCGACGACGATCGAGGCGCCCTCGGCCTGCCCGATCTCGATGTACTCCTTGACGCGATCGCGCTGCTTGAAGGAGACGAGCGTCCCGACCTCGGTCGCCTCATCGGCGGGGTCGCCGACCTTGACGTTGCGGGTCGCCTCGGCGAACAGCTCGACGACACGCTCCTGCACCGAGCGCTCCACGAGGATCCGCGAGCGGGCGCAGCAGTCCTGGCCGGCGTTGTCGAAGACCGAATACGGCGATTCCTTGGCGAACTTCTCGAGATCGGCGTCGGCGAAGACGATGTTCGGGCTCTTGCCGCCGAGCTCGAGCGAGATCTTCTTCACGTTGTTCGAAGCGAGCCGCATGATCTCCTGGCCGGTCGTCGTCTCGCCCGTGAACGCGACCTTGCCGATCCCCGGATGCGCCGCGATCGACGCGCCGGCCGACCCGCCCGGCCCCGTGACGACGTTCAGGACGCCGGCC
>DASSHB010000019.1:0-12521 GCA_035693125.1 Candidatus Limnocylindrales bacterium
GGTCGGCGAGTTCGCGAAGCACGGGATCACGTCGGCGCCGGATCACCTCACGCCGTTCGGCCCGGTCGAGGCGACGTACCGCGACACGAAGGGGCTGCCCGAGGGCCGGCGGCTCGGTTGCGTCACGCACATCCGGGGCGACGTCGTCGTCGACGTCCCGCCCGAGAGCCAGGTCTATCGGCAGGTCGTCCGCAAGGGCCTCGACGTCCGCGAGTTCCACCTCGATCCGGTGGTCCGGCTCCACTACGTCGAGGTCGAGCCGCCGCAGCTGGCGTCGCCCTCGGGCGACCTGTTCCGGCTCGGCGAGGCGCTCGCGGCCGAGTGGGACCTCCACGACCTCGAGGCCGATCTCCACGTCATTCGCTCGCTCCAGCCGGCATTGGAGGCCGGCAAGTTCGCGGTCACGGTCGCCGTCCACGACAAGCACACGATCACGGGGGTGTGGCCGGGGCTCCACGACAAGGCGTACGGCGTCGCCATCGACGTGGGCTCCACGACGATCGCCGGGCATCTCGTGGATCTCGGAACGGGTGAGGCCCTCGCGAGCGCGGGCGTGATGAACCCGCAGATTCGCTTCGGCGAGGACCTGATGAGCCGGGTGAGCTACGCGATGATGAACGCGGGCGGCGCCGGCGAGATGACGACCGCGGTCCGGAGCGCACTCAACGGGCTGCTCGCCCAGCTCGCGAACCGGGCCGGGATCAAGCGCGACGCGATCCTCGAGCTGGCCCTCGTGGGCAACCCGATCATGCATCACCTCGTGCTCGGGATCGACCCGATCCCGCTCGGCTCGGCGCCGTTCGCGCTGGCCACGGACCGGGCGGTCACGGTCCGCGCCGACGAGCTGGACCTCCAGACCCATCCCGGTGCCCGCGTCTACGTCCTGCCGTGCATCGCCGGCCATGTCGGCGCCGACACCGCGGGCGTGATCCTCGCCGAACAGCCGCATGGCGGGGACGCCGTTGAGCTCGTCGTCGACGTCGGCACCAACGCCGAGATCGTCCTGGGCAACCGCTTCTTCCTGCTCGCCGCGTCCTCGCCGACCGGCCCGGCCTTCGAAGGCGCCCAGATCTCCGGCGGCCAGCGCGCCGCCCCGGGGGCGATCGAGCGCGTCCGGATCGATCGCGAGACGCTCGAGCCGCGCTTCCGGGTGATCGGCTCGGAGCTCTGGTCCGACGATCCCGGCTTCGCCGAGGCGACGGCCGACACCGGGATCACGGGGATCTGCGGCTCGGGGATCGTCGAGGTGATCGCCGAGCTGTTCCTGGCCGGCGTGATCACGCCCGACGGAATCGTCGACGGGTCGCTCGCGGCACGCACGCCGCGCGTCGTCGGCGAGGGCCGGACGTTCAGCTACGTCCTCCACGACGGGACGGGCAGCGGCCGGCTCCGGATCGCGGTGACCCAGAACGACGTCCGCGCGATCCAGCTCGCCAAGGCGGCCCTCTATGCCGGCGTCCGGCTGCTCATGGATCACGCCGGAATCGAGACGGTCGACCAGATCCGGCTCGCGGGGGCGTTCGGCAGCCAGATCGACCCCTTCCATGCGATGGTCCTCGGGTTGATCCCGGACGCGCCGCTCGATCACGTCAAGGCCGCCGGCAATGCGGCGGGCACGGGCGCCCTGATCGCGCTGCTGAGCGCGGCCGCCCGGCGCGAGATCGAAGAAGTCGTCCGCACGGTCGAGAAGATCGAGACGGCGGTCGAGCCGCGGTTCCAGGAGCACTTCGTCGATGCGATGGCGTTCCCCCACCGGACCGCGCCGTCGACCCACCTGGCCACGATCGTGGAGCTGCCGCGGCGCGGCGAGACCGGCGGGGGTGGACCCCGCAGAGCAGACGGCGAAGAGCGACGCCGGCGACGAGCGGTCGTGGCGGCCGCCAAGGAGGACCGATGACGGTCGAGACCGGACCCCGCCGCTCGGGCGGCCGCGACGCGCGGCGAGCCGCGCGACTCCACGCACACGTCGCCCGCGAGCCGTTCCTCACCCGGACGCTCGCCCCGTTCGAGGTCCTGAACGACGAGGGCCTGTCGCAGATCGAGGCGAATGCCGACACGATCCTCCAGGAGGTCGGCCTGGAGTTCCGCGGCGACCCCGACGCGCTCCGGCTGCTGAAGGACGCCGGCGCCGACGTCCAGGGCGAGCGCGTCCGCTTCCCCGGCGGCATGGCCCGCCAGATCGTGCAGGCCACGGCGCCGTCGGTCTTCACCCAGTACGCCCGGAACGAGGCGAACCACGTCCAGATCGGTGGCGATGCGACGGTGCTGGCGCCGAACTACGGCTCGCCGTTCGTCCGCGATCTGGACGGCGGCCGGCGCTACGGGACGATCGAGGACTTCCGGAACTTCGTGAAGCTCACGTACCTGAGCCCGCACCTCCACCACTCGGGCGGGACCGTCTGCGAGCCGGTCGACCTGCCAGTCAACAAGCGCCACCTCGACATGGTGTACGCGCACATCCGCTACAGCGACAAGCCGTTCATGGGCTCCGTGACCGCTCCGGAGCGGGCGCGCGACTCGGTCGAGATGGCCCGGATCGCATTCGGCGCGGACTACCTGGAGACGCATCCGGTGATGCTCTCCCTGATCAACGCGAACAGCCCGCTCGTCTGGGACGCGACGATGCTCGGCGCGGCGCGCGCCTACGCCGAGGCCAACCAGGCGACGCTGATCACGCCGTTCATCCTTGCCGGCGCGATGGCCCCGGTGACCGTGGCCGGGGCGGCGGCGCAGACCCTGGCCGAGGCGCTCGGTGGGATGGCCTTCGTCCAGCTCGTCCGGCCCGGCGCGCCCGTCGTCCTCGGCAGCTTCGCCAGCTCGATCTCGATGCAGTCGGGCGCGCCGACGTTCGGGACGCCCGAGCCCGCCCTGGTCCTGTACGTGATGGCCTCGCTCGCCCGGCGGCTGGGCGTCCCGTTCCGCTCGGGCGGCAACCTGTGCGCCTCGAAGATCGCCGACGCCCAGGCGGCCTACGAGAGCGCCCAGACGTTCGTCCCGACGATCCTGGCGGGCGTGAACTTCGTCCTCCACGCGGCCGGATGGCTCGAGGGCGGGCTGGCGATCGGCTACGAGAAGTTCATCCTGGATGCCGACCAGTGCGGAATGGCCGCCGTCTTCGTGAAGGGCGTCGACATGTCCGAGAACGGCCAGGCCCTCGACGCGATCTTGACGAACGGGCCAGGCCAGCACTACCTGGGTGCAGCCCACACCCTCCAGAACTTCGAGACCGCCTTCTACCGCTCCCAGACCGCCGACAACAACAGCTTCGAGCGCTGGCAGGAAGAGGGCTCGATGGACGCGGCCCAGCGCGCGAACGCGATCTGGAAGCGGATGCTCCGCGAGTACGAAGCGCCGCCGATCGATCCGGGCGTGGACGAGGGCCTGCTCGAGTTCATCGCGAAGAAGAAGGCGGCCGCGCCCGATTCGGACGTCTGATGCTCGGCCGGATGATCCGGCGCCGGGTGGGGCCCGCCGACGAGTCGGCCGCGGCGGCACTCCGCGACGTCCTCGCCGACCCGATCTTCGAGCTGCTGCCGCTGAAGTCCATCGGCGACCAGGTCCCGCATCTTCCGAGGGGTGCGCGCGTGTCGGTCACGGCGTCACCGGCCAAGGGGATCGACACGACCGTCGACTGGGCCATCCGCCTGCGGGCCGACGGGTTCCGCGCGATCCCCCACCTGTCGGCCCGGATGATCCCGACCCGCTCGGCCCTCGCGGGCCTGCTCGAGCGGGCGCGCGAGGGCGGACTGACACACGCGTTCGTCGTCGGCGGCGACGCCGACGAGCCGGGCGAGTACCTCGACGGCCTGTCGCTCCTGCGGGCGATGACCGAGCTGGGCCATCCGTTCACGACGATCGGTTGCCCGGCGTACCCGAACGGCCACCCCGACATCCCGGCCGGGGCGCTGGCCCAGGCCCTGGTCGACAAAGCGCCGTACGTCGCCCACGTCACGACCCAGATGGACTTCGACGCGAAGACGATCGCCGCGTGGGTTCGCGGCCGGCGAGCCGAGGGCTTCGAGCGCGACGTCGTCGTCGGCGTGCCCGGCGTGGCCGATCCCCAGAAGCTCCTCTCGATCGCCGCCCGGATCGGGGTGAAGGACGCGAAGCGGTTCCTGATGAAGAACCTGCGCTTCGTGACCGGTCTGGCGAAGAGCGGCGGCTTCTACAAGCCGACCGCGTTCGTCGAGGACCTTGCGCCGCTGATCGCCGATCCTACGGCGCGCGTCACGGGACTCCATCTGTACACGTTCAACGCGGTCGAGGCGACCGAGGGCTGGCGCCAGGAGATGCTCGAGCGACTCGCCGGCTGAGCGCGCGGAACGCGACTATCCTCGGCCGATGACGATCGAGCCTGCCCCGCCCCCGGCGCTCCGCACCGCCGACCTCCTCGACGCCGCCCGGGCGATCCACGACGACGTCGTCGCGATCCGCCGGAGGATCCACCGCCATCCGGAGATCGGGACGACCCTCCCCCAGACCCAGGCGGTCGTCCTCGAGGAGCTCGCGAGGCTCGGGCTCGAGGGGCAGCGCGGCCGGGCGCTGACCTCCGTCACGGCCGTCATCGAGGGCGCCCTGCCCGGGCCCACGATCCTCCTCCGGGCCGACATGGACGCGCTGCCGGTCCAGGAGGACACCGGGCTCGACTTCGCGTCCGAGATCGACGGCGCGATGCACGCCTGTGGTCACGACACCCACGTCGCCATGCTCCTGGGCGCAGCGCGCCTCCTCGGGGAGCGCCGGGCGGCCCTTCCGGGCCGCGTGATCCTGATGTTCCAGCCGGGCGAGGAAGGGCTGGGCGGCGCGCGGACGATGCTCGGCGAGGATCTCCTCGACGCGGCCGCGGCTACCGGCGGCGAGCGCCCAAGCGGCGCCCTCGCGATCCACATCAGCGCCCGCTACGAGACCGGCGTCATCCACTGCCGGCCCGGCCCGGAGATGGCGTCGACCGACGTGGTTCGGATCACCGTCAAGGGCCGCGGCGGGCACGCCTCGGAACCGCACGGCGCCCTCGACCCCATCGCCGTTGCCGCCGAGATCGTCCTTGCCCTCCAGCTGATGGTCACGCGCCGGATCGACACGTTCGACCCGGCCGTCGTCACGATCGCCCAGATCACGGCGGGCACGACGAACAACATCATCCCCGAGACCGCCTTCCTGTTCGGGACCCTCCGGACGGTGTCCGAGGAGACTCGCGAGCGCGCCCGGGCCGGCATCCGGCGGGTCGCGGAAGGGATCGCCGCGGCCCACGACGCAAGCGTCGATGTCGATCTCGAGCCGGGCTATCCGGTGACGGTCAACGATCCCGACTACGCCGACTTCGTGCTCGACACGGCCCGGGGACTCGTCGGCAAGGATCACGTCGTCGAGATGCGGGCGCCGATCATGGGCGCCGAGGACTTCTCGTATGTTCTCCAGCAGGTCCCCGGCGCGATGGCGTTCCTCGGTGGCCGGCCGGCGGGGATCGATCCGGACACCGCGCCGAAGAACCACTCGAACCTCGTCGTGTTCGACGAGTCGGCGATGCCGGTCGGCGTCGCGCTGTACGCCGCGGTCGCGATCCGCCACCTGACCGGCGAGGCGCCGCGCGCCTGATCCTGCGCCCCGGCTCAGAGAAGGTGCACGAACCCGATCCTGCGCGGACCGGTCTCAGGCGGAGGCGCCCGAGTAGTGCCGGAGGCCATACCGGAAGAACGCGCGGCTGATCACCAGGACGACGACCGCGAAGCCGACCGCGAGGGCGAGGACGTCGGGCGTCAGCTGCCTCGTAAGGGCCTGCGCGGGAACGGTGACCGCGAAGGCGATCGGGACGAGGAAGGTCAGGCTGACGCGCAGCCAGCCGGGGTAGATCGTCACGGGCCAGCGTCCCGACTGGTACAGGCCCTCGAACAGCTCCGCGATCTCGTCGATCCGCACGATCCAGAACGCGACGGTCGTCACGACGAGCCAGAACGAGTAGATCATCAGCCCGCCGACGATCAGCGCCAGCCCGAAGGCGAGGGCGTCCAGCAGCCCCAGCGATCCCCCCAGCTGGCTGATCGCGATCGCCAGCACGCCCCCGCCGACGAGGACGTCGACCGCCTGCCAGATCCGGATCTCGCGGATGCTCGACAGGACCTGGATGTCCTCGGGCTTCGTCAGCACGTAGTCGAACGTCCCTTCCCGGATGTCCTGGCGGAGCCGTTCCATGCTCGGCTGGATCAGGGCGCCGATCACGCCGCCCATCAGGATGTGGACGCCCATCACGGCCAGAAGCTGCGGCTGGGTCCAACCGTTGAGCGCGGGCGTCTGGCTGAACACGAGCGCCAGGACGGCGAGCCCCGTCCCGAGCTGGATCGCCGCCTGCAGGAGCTGCAGCCAGAAGTTGGCCCGGTACTGCAGGTCGTTGAGCGCGCCGATCCGGAAGAACAGCCAGGCCAGGCGAAGGGGTCGCATCGTCCGCCTCGCTCTAGCCTGCGACCGCGCTGTAGCGCCGGACGGCGAAGCTCCACACGACCCGGACCAGGACCGAGCCGATGACGATCCAGAGCAGCTGCATCGCCAGGCCGCGCAGGAGCTCGTCGGTCGTCAGGTTCCCGACGAGCGCCTCGATCGGGAAGCCGAACGTCCACTGGAACGGCAGGACATCCGCCAGTTGCTGGACCCAGACGGGCATGAGGGCCATCGGGACGAGCCGGCCCGACAGCAGCAGCTCGGCGGCGATGTAGAGCTGGAAGATCGGGCCCACGCGGGTCGTCCAGAACGTGATCAGCCCGAGCGAGCTCTGGTTGAGGGATCGGATCAGGTACGCGCCCAGGAGCGAGACGGCGAAGACGGCGACCGCCAGGGGCGTCGGGTTCAGGACGGGGTGGAACACGAGCGAGAGGAAGAAGGCGATCGGCAGCCAGAGGAGGATGACGACCGGCTTCCAGCCCAGGAAGAAGCCCAGGTCCTCGACGATCGGGAACAGCGGGCGGAGGAGCTGCGCCGAGAGCTGACCCTGCCGGATCCGCCACTCCCAGCCGTACGGCGTGAAGACGATGTTGATGTTCCGGACGAGCGTCCAGACGATGTAGTACGCCGCGAACTGGCCCGCGCTGATCCCGGCGACCTCGCCGCCCTGTTGCGCGGCGACCGTCTGCCAGACGACCAGGTAGATCACCGGCTCGGCGACCATGCCGAGCATGTACATGTAGTTCGCGACGCGGTACTGGATCTGCTGGGCGATCGCGATCTTCGCTTCCTGGACGTACACGTCGAACAGGCCGCGGAGCGGGGAGGTGAGGCGAGGCGCCTGGGATTCGGCGCTCATCGCCGGGCCTCGCGTCCGCCCATCGCCGGCGCACCGATCCCAGCCAGATCAGCGCTTCCCGGCCCAGTCCCGCATCCCCTTGGCCGACCGCCAGCCACGTCGCCGACCGGCTCCGCGCCCCGTACCGCTGGTAGCAGTATTTCGCTGGAAGCCGGCCGCATTTCGCTGGAAACCGGCCGCGTTGTGGCTCCGATACGCCTACCAGTGGTGGATGGTCGACACCCAGGCCAGGATCGGCCCGATTCGGAGCCGAATCCAGGTCGAGCGCAACGCATTGGCGCGAAATAACGCTCCTGGCAGTAGGACGCGACCGCGGGCGCCGCGCTCATGACTCGGCCGTTGCCTCGGCCTTCGCGCCGGCGAAGACCGATTCGATCACGTCCTCGATCGGCGGGTCCTCGATCGTCAGGTCGGCCACGGGGAGGTCGTGGAGGAGGCGGCCGGCGATCTCCGGCGCTCGACCGCGGCCCACCTTCAGCGAGACCTTGCCGTCGTCGACGCCGAGGACCTCGCCATAGGCCGACAGGTCCGTGGACTCGGAGCCCTCCTTCAGCGTCACGCCGATCGTCTTGTCCGCACCGAACTCGTTCGCCAGCGCCGCCAGCTCCCCGTCGAACAGGATCCGGCCGTGGTGGATGACGATCACCCGCTTGCAGAGCGCCTGGACGTCGGCCATGTAGTGGCTGGTCAGGAGGACCGTGGCGCCGTAGCGGGCGTTGTACTCCGCGACGAACGAGCGGATCCGCTTCTGCATCGTGACGTCGAGCCCGATCGTGGGCTCGTCGAGGAAGAGGACCTGCGGCCGGTGCAGGAGCGCCGCCGCCGTCTCGACCTTCATCCGCTCGCCGAGCGACAGGTTCCGGACGGGCTTCGTCACGAGGTCGCCCAGGTCGAGCAGCTCGATGAACTCGTCGCGGGTCTTGCGGAAGTCGTCGGGATGGAGCCGGTAGATCGCCCGGAGGAGCTCGTACGAGTCGAGTGCGGGCAGGTCCCACTGGAGCTGGTTCCGGTTGCCCATCACCATCGTCATCTGGCGGAGATAGGCGGCCTCGCGTTTGGAGGGCACGTGGCCAACGACCGTGGCCTCGCCGCTCGTGGGATAGAGCAGGCCGCTGAGCATCTTGAGCGTGGTCGTCTTGCCCGCGCCGTTCGGGCCGAGGAAGCCGACGATCTCGCCCGGCTCGATCGTGAACGACACGCCCGCGACGGCCTGGACCTCGCGGTATTCGCGCCGGACCAGGCTGCGGAGCGCGGCGCGGAGCCCGCCCTGGCGAACCGGGACGTGGAAGGTCTTGCGCAGGTCGCGAACGAGGATCGCCGGTTCGGGCACGGGACGGCCTCACGACGGGGCGGGACCCGGTAGGGTACCTCGCGGAGGAGGGCGGATGACGTCGAACGAACGAGCCGATCTGATCGAGCGCTACCGAACCGGCGCCGCGGCGGTCGAGGACGCCGTGGTTGGGATCACGGACGCCGAGCTGGACCGCAGACCGCCGGGCGACGGCGAATGGACGGCCCGGGAGGTGATCCACCATCTGGCCGACAGCGAAGCGATGGCCTACATCCGGCTGCGCCGCCTGATCGCCGAGGACGACCCGCTGATCCAGGCGTACGACGAGCCCGAGTGGGCGCGGCGGCTCCACTACGACCGCCCGATCGAACCGTCCCTAGCCGTGCTCGCCGCGGTCCGAGCCGCGAGCGCCCAGCTCCTGGAATCGCTTTCCGGGGCCGAGTGGGCGCGGACCGGGACCCATGGCGAGTCCGGCGCCTATTCCGTGTTGCGGTGGCTCGCGATCTATGCAGCGCATCCCGCCGAGCACGCCCAGCAGATCCTGGCTGCCCGCCGGGGAGGTTGAATCGATGGACCGCTCGCGCCTCTTCCTCGTCCGTGGAATCGACGCACCCACACCCCCCGGACCGGCCACGCCGGGCATGGATCGCCGGCTCCTGGCTGACGACGACGACCGCTGGGTGGGCTGGGTCCGGTGGAACCGGGCGTCGCCAGCGGCTGGCACCATCATGCCGAGCGCGACACGTACATCTTCGTCGTCGCCGGGACGATGCGCATCGAGTCCGGACCGGGCGGCGGTGACGTGGTCGAAGGCTCCTCGGGCGACTTCATCTTCGTGCCGCAGCGGAGAATCCATCGCGAGGTCGTGACGTCGGCCGGCCCGGCCGACGCGTTCCTCGTCCGGATCGGGCCGGGTCCTCAGGTCGTCAACGTCGACGCGCCCGAGGCGAGCTGACCCATTGCGGCCTCCGCGAACGCGGCCATCGACGGGAAGGTCGCGTCCGGCCGGGCATCGGCCGGCGGTGTGGCGCCCGCCCCGGGACGGTCGTGGCGGCGGTCGATCCAGACCGAGCGGAAGCCGAGCCGCTGCGCCGGCGCGTGGTCATGGAACAGGCTCTGGGCGACGTGAAGGATCCGCTCCTTCGGCACGCCGTCGGCGCCGAGCCGCTCGGTCAGCGCCGCGAAGTTCGCCTCGGCCGGCTTGTACGAGCCGACCTGCTGCGCGGTGACGATCCAGTCGAACGCGACGCCGAGGCGGGCGTTCGAGGCCGCGAAGAGGTCGTCGTCGCAGTTCGTCAGCACGCCGAGCCGGAAGCGCCTCTTGAGCCGCGTCAGCGCGTCGTGCGAGTCGGGGAACGCCGGCCAGTCGGCGACCGAGCCGCCCGCTCGGGCTTCGTCGTCCGGGCTGGGGTCGCCGCCATGGGCCCTCGCGACCGCGCTGATCCCGCGCCCGAGCAGCTCGCGATAGCGCAGGTATGCGCCCGCCTCCAGGGCCGCCTCGGCGTTCGCGTACTCCACGAGCAGCTCCTCGTCCGCCGTGCCGGCGTCAGCGGGGAGCAGCGGCTTCAGCGCGGCGAGGATCCCGGCCTCCCAGTCGATCAGCGTCCCGTAGCAGTCGAAGGTGAGCGCATCGAACGCGCCGTAGTCGAGCGTCATCGGCGCATTGTCGCGTGCCGCCGCCCTGATGAGCGGGAACCGCTCATTCCGTCACGCGAGCGCCCGGAACCGGCACCGAAATGGGCATTCGCCCGCCAATGTGAGCGAACGCTGCTCATCCTGACCGCTGAGCACCGTCCCAAGCGCTGGAATGAGCAGTTTCCGCTCGCCGGCGGCCGGCGGTCGGCGGTCGGCTCGCCGGCGGTCGGCTCGCCGGCACGATTCAGCCCTTGGCGCCGCCGGTGAAGTTCCAGCTCCCCAGGTGGAGAGCCGGGACCAGGAAGATCGAATCGAAGCCCGCAGCCAGCAGCGCCCGGTCGCGGGAGATGCCGCGCACGTTGCCCGGGCCGAGCGCATCCAGGAACGACTGGGTGAACCGGAAGTTCGTGATGGGCCGGACGATCTTGCCGTCCTCGATCAGCCACACCCCGTTCCGGGTCAGACCGGTCACGACCTGCGTCCGCGGGTCCAGGATCCGGGTGTACCAGAAGTCCGTGACGAGCACGCCGCGCCCCACGCCCGCGACGAGGTCGTCGATCGAGCCCTCCCCGGGCGGGATCACCAGGTTCGCGCCGAGCGCGCCCCAGCCGGCCCCGCCCTCGACGGCGTGACCCGTGCTCTCGACGCCCATGGCCTTCGCGGTCCGACGGGTGTGGAGCAGCCCGCTCGTGATGCCGTCGCGGACCAGGTCGCGCGGTTCCTTCGGCGTGCCCTCGATGTCGAACGCGATCCCGCTCATGCCGGGATCGGTGACGTCTTCGCGGAGCGTGATCGACCGGTCGAACTGGGCCTCGCCCACCTGCGCGAACGATCGCCCTTCCTCGACGGCCTTTCCGTTGAACCCGTGGACGAGCAGGAACGACAGGATGTTCCCGACGCAAACGGGCTCGAGAACCACCTCGTACCGGCCGGCCTCCAGGTCGGACGCATCCGAGGCGTCGCGAGCCTTGCGGGCGGCGCGCGCGCCCACGACCGAGCCATTCAGGTCGCCGAGCCGGACCGATCCGTCGCGACCTGAGCCGTCGGCGGTGGGCGTCCGCGCGATCCCGTCCACGACGGCCATCGTCCCGCGGCCGCTCAGCCGCTGGCCGGCCGAGTTGGCGAAGGCGAGGTGGACCGCGAGGGTCGAACAGAACCCGGCGGTCTCGAGCCCGCCGCCGGCGTCGACGAACGCGCGGACGCGGGCCGCCCGCTCGTCCGGCGAGGCCGCCGCGGTCGCATCGTCCCAGTGGTCGACGGCCGGCGCCGCCGCGCGCGGGGCGAGCCCCGGCCAATCGGGATCCGGCGGCCGGACGCGAGCTGCCTCCAGCACGCCGTCGATCGCCCGGCCCAGCGTCTCGTCATCGGCCGGCCCGTCGACGGAGGTCGTGGCGTTCCGCCCGTCGAGCGCGACCCGGATCAGGACGTGGTTGATCTCGGACGCGACATTCTGGTGGATGAACCCCGTGGCGAAGCGGGTCAACGCCTCCTCGCCACGGCGCACGGCCACCTCGACCTCGGCGTCGGCGGCCCGTTGCCGGACGAGCTCGAGGGTGTGCTCGGCGAGCTCCAGCCCGCGGGCGGAAGCGTCGGTGGTCGTCTCGATCGTCATCGTCGCTACCCCCGGACCCCGACCCGGATCCCGCGGAAGCGGGCCGGAACGGCCGGATGTCCCGTGTGCCCGATCTGGGTGGGCTGGCCCTTGCCGCAGTTCGGCGTCCCCCAGAACGTCCACTCGTCGCCGTTGCCGAGCATGTCCATCGAGCCCCAGAAGCGCGGGCTGATCGCGGTGTACGTCGGGTTCTTCAGGAGGCGCGTCTTCTTGCCGCCCTTGATCTCCCAGCCGATCTCGCAGCCGAACTGGAAGTTGAGCCGCTTGTCGTCGATCGACCAGCTCCGGTTCGTGTCCATGAGGATCCCGTCGTCGGTCGCGCCGATCATCCCGTCGAGCGTGTCCGTGCCCGGCAGCAGCCCGACGTTCGTCATCCGGACCATCGGGATCCGATCGAAGCCATCGGCCCGGACGGCGCCGCCCGACCGTTCGATCCCGGCCAGCGCGGCGGAGTCGCGGCCACTCAGCGCCCCGACCCAGATCCCGTTCCTCACGATGTCGACGGGGTGAGCCGGCGTGCCCTCGTCGTCGTAGCCGAAGCTGCCGAGCGCGCCGGGGAGCGTCGCGTCCGCGGTCACGTTCATCAGCTCCGAGCCGAACCGGAGCGAGCCAATCTGGCGGAGGTCGAGCCAGGAGGTGCCCGCGAACGCCGCCTCCCAGCCCAGGATTCGATCCAGCTCCGTGGCGTGGCC
>DASSHB010000020.1:0-17017 GCA_035693125.1 Candidatus Limnocylindrales bacterium
GCGGTCCGGCGCGAGATGCTCCGGCTCGAGCTCGAAGCCCAGCTGGCGAATGCCGAGGCCGAGACGGCGGCGATGTCCGCCGACGTTGCCGTCGAGGCCGGCCACTCGCTGGCTCCCGGCGATGCAGTTCCTGCCACCGAGCCGGTTTCTGTCGCCGAGCCGGCGATGAGCGGTGACGACGAGGCATCCGCCGACCCCGCGCCGGACGAGGCGCCGCCCGCCTGACCCGCCTGACCCGGCGGGCTTATCGTTCGCCGGTGCCAGACCGCCTCCCAGCCCCGGGCCCATCCTTCCTGCGCGAGCAGTCGATCGAGCGCAACGGCCGGACGCTTCGCGTGGGGATGAGCCAGCCCACCACGACCGATGACGGCTGGTGGCTCGCGATCGCGTGGGTCGCCGATGACGGCGGCGTCGTGTCATTCGTCGACCTCGCGCCGGCCGCCGGTCCGCGACCCGAACCGCCGCTCGCCCGGCTCGGCCCGTCGCTGGCCGGAGCGCTCAGCGGGCTGATCCTCGAGGACGCGGGGCGGCTGTGCATCCGCCTCGCGACGGTCGCCCCCGCCGAGGATCCGACCCGACCATGGAGGGTCCCCGCGGCGATCCGGACGGCGTTTCGTTGGGAGCCCATGCGGGCGGCGGCGATGCGCCCGAACGAGTTGGCGGAGACGGTCCTGTCCGCGCTCCGGAGGTCGCTCGAGGCCCTCGGACGCAGCTAGGGCTAGACTCGCGCCGAGTGGGAGATCTCATCGACGAGTTCATGAAGGAGCTTCGGCGCCGTCAGGCCGAGGCGTCGGGCCGGCGCGTCCCGGGGTCGCCCGCCGGGGGACCGGGCGACGACGACGCTCCCGACGGCGACGAGCCCTCGGAGGATTCGTCCGTCGAGGCCGATCAGGATGCGCGCGACGACCGGCCGGCGCATGAGCCCGACGATCCGATCCCGCTCCGCCCGCCCGGGCCTCGTCGCGGTTCGTCCGAGCGCGATGCGGGGCGTTCCAGCCGTCCGCCGCGTCCACCGCGCTCGACCCGGCGCGGCCCCGGCGGCCCAGGCGGCGAAGGCCCCTCGATCCGAGCGCGCCTGACGACGATCGTCGCGATCGTCCTGATCGCCTTCGTCGTCCTGATGCTGGTCGTGGGGGTTCAGCTCTGGACCGACGCGATCTGGTTCAAGAGCGTGGGCTTCGACGCGGTCTTCTGGACGCGGATCGGGGCGCAGACGGGATTCTTCGCGCTCGGCGCGGTCGTCGCCCTGGCCGTGCTGCTCGGCAACCTGTGGCTGGCCGGTCGGCTGGCCCCGCCGAGCGACGCGGACGGTCGCGGCGGCACGATCCGCGGCTGGATCGAGCGCCTGAACGAGGCGGCCGCGACCGCCGACCGCGGCCGGCGCACCACCTGGAGCCGCTGGGACAGCGGCCGCGACGAAGGCCCGGTCGTCGTGGGTCCGCTCGACATGCCCGACCCGGTCCCGTTCGGTCGGGCCGTCATCGTGATCGTGGTGATCCTGGTCGCCCTGTCGATCGGCGGCGCGGTCGCCGGTGGCTGGGAGACGATCCTCCTCTGGCAGCACCGCGTCCCGTTCGATCCGAGCGGCACGCCCGTCACCGATCCGATCTTCAACAAGGACATCTCGTTCTTCCTGTTCGACCTGCCGTTCCTGCGGCTCGTCCAGACGATCGCGACCGGCCTGTTCGTGGCGGCCCTCGTCGTCGCCGGAGCGCGCTATCTCGTGTCCGCCCTGGGTGGCGCGGCCGTCTTCGACACGCGGGTCCGGGTCCACCTGGCGACGATCGCCGCGCTGGTCCTCATGTCGATCGCGCTGGGCTACCAGCTCGACAAGTTCGAGCTCGTCCACAGCAACCGCGGCATCGCGACGGGCGTCAGCTTCACCGACCAGAACGCCCAGTTCTTCGCCTACGACCTGCTCACCGTGATCTCGGCGATCGCGGCCGCGCTCCTCGTGGGTGGCGCGTTCGCCCGCGTCCTGTGGCCGGTCACGATCACGTTCGCCGTGTGGTTCGTGGCCTCGTTCGCGATCGGTCGGGTCTACCCCGAGCTGATCCAGCGCTTCACGGTCGTCCCGAACCAGCAGGCCCAGGAGACGCCGTTCATCGCGAACAACATCGCGATGACCCGGCTCGCGTTCGGGCTCGACAAGTGGTCGGACCGGGCGTACCCGGGCAACGCCCCGATCACCCAGGACGTGCTCGCCGCCGACGCCGACACGTTCCAGAATGCGCGGCTGTGGGACTACCGGCCGCTCGGCGACACGCTCGACCAGCTCCAGACCGTCCGCACCTTCTACGACTTCTACGATGTCGACACGGACCGCTACCAGATCGGAGGCGATCTGCGCCAGGTGATGCTGTCCGGCCGAGAGCTCGCGCTGGACAAGAGCACCTCCGCGCCGAACTGGGTCACCCAGCGGATCGTCTACACCCACGGCCTGGGGCTGGCGATGGTGCCGGTCAACGCCGTCGCGTCGCAGGGCCAGCCGCAGCTCCTGATCTCGGAGATCCCGCCGATCTCTGTCAACGGTGCGCCGCCGATCACCCAGCCCCGGATCTATTTCGGCGAGCGCGACAGCGACTACGTGGTCGTGAACGCCCGCCAGCCGGAGTTCGACTACCTCCGCGGCGAAGCCGGCAACCCGGACGGCGCCTCGCCCGAGCCGAGCCCGAGTGCCGGCGGCCTGGCCGCGCCGACCGACGGCGAGATCGTGCCGACGACGTGGACCGGCAAGTCGGGGATCCCGCTCGGGACGACCCTCGACCGGCTCCTCTTCGCGCTCCGCTTCGGCGACTTCAACCTGATGATCAGCGACCAGGTCACCGCCGGCAGCCAGCTCCTGATGCATCGGTCGCTCAGCGACCGGCTGCCCCTGATCGCGCCGTTCCTGTCGTTCGACAAGGACCCCTACCTGGTCGTGGACGGTTCGGGCAACCTCGTGTACATCCAGGACGCGTTCACGACGAGCGACCAGTTCCCGCACGCCCAATCGTTCGACCCGACCACCCTGCCGGTCGGCGCCAACGACCGCCGGACGGGCTTTGGCACGGACCCGTTCAACTACGTCCGGAACAGCGTCAAGATCGTCATGAACGCCTACGACGGGTCGATGACCTTCTACGTCGCCGACGACAAGGACCCCCTGATCCGGGCCTGGGAAGGCATCTTCCCCACCCTGTTCCGTCCGATCTCGGAGATGCCGGCCGACCTGGTGCCCCACCTGCGGGTCCCGGAAGAGCTGTTCGACGTCCAAACCCGGATGTTCGGGACGTACCACGTGACCGATCCGGCGACGTTCTTCTCTCGGAACGACCTGTGGGAGGTCCCGCTCGGCCAGTCGAGCAAGCAGTCCCTGCCGAACGAGGCCTACTACGTCGTGATGCGGACGCCCGGCGCCGACCGCGCCGAGTTCCTGCTGCTCCAACCGATGGTCCCGCGAGGCCGCCCCAACATGATCGCCTGGGTCGCCGTCCGCAACGATCCGGGCGTCTACGGCGAGACGACGGTCTTCCACTTCCCGAACCAGAGCTCGATCTTCGGCCCGGCCCAGATCGAGGCGCAGATCGATTCTGATCCGGTGATCAGCGCCCAGATCACGCTCTGGAACCAGAGTGGCAGCACCGTGGTCCGCGGCAACCTGATCGTCGTGCCGGTCGGGAACTCGCTGATCTATCTCCAGCCGGTCTATCTCCAATCGGCCAGCTCGAAGTTCCCGGCGTTCCAGCGGATCGTGGTGGCGTCGCCCCGGAACATCGTCTGGGGCTCGTCCCTCCAGGAGGCGCTCAACCTGCTCCTGGCGAAGGAGGCCGGCGGCTCGCCCGGTCCGAGCCCGACACCCACGCCCACGCCGACGCCCGGCCCTTCGGGCTCGCCCGGGCCCTCGGCGACTCCCGGACCGAGTGCCACGCCGGGTGCCAGCCTTCCGCCGAACGCGTCCGTCCAGCAGCTCGTCGAGTACGCGAACGCGCACTTCGAGCTGGCCCAGGAAGCCCTCCGGAACGGCGACTTCGCCCGATACGGCCAGGAGATCGAGCTGGTGCGTCAGGCGCTCACCCAGCTCGACGCGCTGACGAAGAACCCGTGAGCGGCCCGCGGCCGGTCGCGACGACCCGCGCCGTGACCCTGGCCGCATTGATGGCAGCGCTGGGCCGGCCGTGGTGGTGGATGCTCGCCCTGGCGGGCTTCCTGGTCCGCGGCGGGATCGCCCTCTTCCTGGTGGCGATCGTCAGCCTGCCGTCGCCACTGGCGGTGTCGAACGTCCTTGCGCCGATCATCACGCCGATCTACTTCGGGCGGCTCGAGCCGGCGACGGCGGCGCTCATCGCGGTGGCGATCATCGCGGCGCTCGCCTGGCTGCTTGGCGGCAGCTGGATCGCGGCGGCCACCGAGGTCGTCCTCGTCCGTGACGCGCGCGGCGCCGCACTCGACGAGGGCCTGCCGGTGGCCGACCTCCCGTCCGGTGGCAGGATGCTCGTGACGCGTGCGGCCGCTGCCCACCTGATCAGCCTGGTCCCCCTTGCCGTCGTCGCCGGGCTCGGGTCGGTCGCGATCGTGAACGTCGCCTACCGCGAGCTGGTGAACCCGTCCGACTCGGGGCCGGTCGTGGTCCGCGTCCTCGCTGGGGCGAGCGGGCCGGTCGCTGCGATCGTTGCTGCCTGGGTCCTCGGCGAGCTCGTCGGCGGGGGCGCGGTCCGCCGGATCGTCCTGCTCGGCGACTCGGTCCTGGGATCGGTGGGCCGCGCGGCCGTGGATCTCGTCCGGCGGCCCATCGGGAGCCTGGTGGCGCCGTTCGCGACGATCGCCGTCCTCGCCCTGGACCTGACCGCGGTGCTCCTCGTCGTCGCGATCGTCTGGTCGGACATCCGCGATCGCCTCGTCGACCCGCGCTCGGATCCGCTGGCCGCGACGCTGACCCTCGTCACCTTTGCGGGAGCGTGGTGCCTCGCCCTGGCCGTGACCGGCCTGGTCACGACGTGGCGGAGCGTCGCGATGTCGTTCGAGACCGATCGCGCGGCGGCCGCCGACCTGGTCCGGGGCCACGCCGCGAGCACGTCGGCCAGCCCCGCCTGATCCGCGGCCCCTGCCGGCGGCGCTCCTGACGCGCATGCCGCCCCTGCCGGCGCAGCACCCGCTCGCGACGCACGCACGCCATCTGCGCTTTGCTCCACGTCACCCTGTCATGCGCCCACGGGCCGCGCACGTACGCACGCCGTCAGATTTCTCCCCGAATGTGACCAGGCAACTGCTGCGGATGGTTCTCCGGCGCTCGGACGTGGGCCTCGTGCGTGAGGGCCGTCGGGATGCCTCCCCGCGACCGGCTCCGCCACTACCGGGGAGTGATTCGGCGATGTCCTCCCCGGCCCAGTCGCCAGGCCACTTCGCGGGAGGTCCCGACGCCGCCTTGGATGTTCCCGGTTGGTGGGCGAGTCGCGGGGAGATTCTCACCGGCGGGGCACTCGCGAGGCCCTTGCCGGGCCTCTCGCAGGCACTCGCGCGGCCGTTCGTCGCCGGTCCGCGGCCCTCCGGTCACTCGCGTGGTCTTCCCATGACCCGGACAATCGGGGCATCCGCTTCCCAGCCGACCGGGGGATCGATCCGGCTCGCCGCCGGTGGCAGCCTGACCCGACGACGCGGGTCCGGATGGGCCGGCCGAACAACGCGAGGGTGACGATGGCGACGAAGACGGTCGTCTGTCCCGAGTGCGGGAGTCCGACCGCTCCAGGCCGCTACACGTGCAGTGAGTGCGGCTCGTTCATCGACGGCATGGCCGTCGCGCCGCGGTCGTGGACGGCCGAGCCGCCCTCCGTGCCGGGGCCGAACGAGCCCGAACCGGCCGAGCTCGAGGCGGTCGCAGCCGGCGCCGGGTCGCCCGCGGGATCGGCGGCGAGCCCGGCCGACCTCCACGGGGCGGCGGCCATGCCGACGCACGCCTCCGACGACGAGCCTCGCGAACCATCGATCTTCGAGGATCCGATCCTCGCCGACGGCCCCTCGCTCGACCCGGTCGACCCGGGCCTGCCACCGCCGCCGGACGTCCTCCCCGAGGTCCAGTGGCCGGGGGCCGCGGACGGCAACCGGGAGACCCTGTCCTGGCCGGCGCCCGTGCCCGCACCGCCCGTCCGCCAGCCGGCAGGCGCCTGGTTGCCGCCGTCGGCGCTCCTCACCGCCCTCGACGAGGACGCGGTCACGACAGCGGGGGCCGGCGCCGCGGCCGCCGGCGTACTGCCCGCGCCGACGGCGGGCCTCGGGTCGCGCGACTGGCTCGCGGTCTTCGGATCGGCGGACCGGCGCTGGGCGGCGGCTCGCCGGGCGATCGCGATCGGCAGCGCCATCACCCTGATCGGATTCGTCCTCCCCTGGGCGAACGGCTCGGCCGGTTCGCTGCTGAATGTCTGGACAAGCGTGTGGGGACTGGCCGGAGCCGGCCACTGGCTGGTCGTCCTGGCGGTGGCCGCGCTAGGAATCGCCGCGGCGTCCACCGGGCGGGCCGCGGCCATCCCGCTCGCGCTGCCCGCAATCGCCCTCGGCTCGTTCGTCCTGGGGCTGATCTGGCCGACCCTGCTCGGCGCGGCCAGCCGGCCGATCGGGATCCTCGTCGTCCTCGTCGGGACGGTCGCCCTCCTGGTCGGCGGCGTGATCCACCTCGATGCCCGTCACGAGGCTGCAACGCCGGACGTCTAGGCGATCCCGGAGTCACCGCCAAGGCGCTGCTACACTGCGCCGGACGCCGGGCCGCAACCAGCGCGGGATCGTCCCCAGACGATCGACCAGACGCCATCCAGGAGGCAGGCACCCAGCGCATGGACCAGGTCTTCGCCGAGATCGGCAAAGCGGTCGGCGGCTTCTTTGGAAGCCCGGTCGTCCAGTTCGTGATCTACTCGATCCTGGCCTACCTCGTCGTGCTCTGGCTGGCGAGCGCGTACTGGGTCTTCCGCGACATGCAGCAGCGGACCGTCAACGCGATCCTGCCGTACCTCGCGGCGAGCCTCGTCATCGTGTTCCTGCCCGTGTTCCCGGCCGCGGTCTTCGTGTACAAGATCATCCGGCCGCACGAGAAGATCGGCGAGGTCTACGAGCGGAACCTGGCCGAGGAGGCGCTCCTCGCCGAGGTCGAGGCGGTCAAGAGCTGTCCCACCTGCGCCCGGCGGGTGAACGAGGACTGGATCATCTGCCCCACCTGCCGGACCAGGCTGAACCGCGTCTGCCCCAACTGCTCGCGGCTCGTCGGCCTCGACTGGTCCCTGTGCGCCTGGTGCGGCAAGGACTTCGAGCGGCCGGCGACGGCCCTCGCGTCGTCGACGGGGCGGCCCGTTCCGCTGCCCGCGCTGTCGGGCGACGAGTCGGACCGGGTCGCGGCACGGTCGTATCCGGCGATCGGCGAGATCGACGCCGATGAGCGGCGGGCCCTCTCGAGCGTGCTGCCCAGGACCCGATCACCGCGGGCCCCGGGGACGGGTTCGCCGCGGACCGCTCCGGACGTCCTGCCCGAAGGGTGACCTCGACCCCGCTCGATCCGCCCGGCCCCGAGGGCGCCGGGCCCGACCCGGAGCGATCGCTCCCCAGTGAGCTTGCGGCGGCCCCCGAGCCGACCTCGCCGGCCCCCATCACGCCCGCCGCCCGTCCGGGCCTCACGTTCTTCACGATCGAGGGTCGAGCCGCGCCGGGACTCTTCGTCGTCGGCTGGCTGGCGACGCTGGCCGGTCTGGGCCTCGTCCTGATCGGCGTCCTGGCCTCGTCGCCGTGGTTCCTGTACCTCATCGGGCCGGCCGTCCTGACCGTCGGGCTGGTCGCGGGTGCCGGCAACCAGTCGATGGAGCGGCGGGCCCGCGGAGCCGCCTACGCCGGACCCTCGCCATACCTCGTGTTCGCGATCTCGATCGCCGCGACCTTCGCGGCCGTCGCGGCCACGGGCCTGATCCTGGAGCGGATCCCCGGCATGACCGGCATGCCCCAGTACGTCGCGGCGTTCCTGACCGTGCTGATCCAGGGCGCGGTCTTCCTGGGCGTCATCCGATTGACCGTGGTCGGCACCGACGCGCTGTCGTGGACGGAGATGGGCTGGCGCCGGTTCGATCGGGCAGCGGCCACGAACCTGCTGCGCGGAGCAGCCTTCGCGCTGCCGGTGATCGGCGTGACGTCGATCCTGGCCGGAATCCTCGTGAACCTGCTCGGCCAGGTCCCGGAATCGCCGCTGCCGCCGACGGGTACCAACGAAGGCCTGGTCCTCAACCTGATCGCCGGGGCGGTGATCGCGCCCGTCGTCGAGGAGGCGATGTTCCGCGGCTTCGCGGTCTCCGCCTGGCAGCGGACGGTTGGCGAGACCGGGGCCATCGTGCGTGCGTCGCTCGTGTTCGCGCTGGCCCACGTCATCAACGCCGGTGGCACGACATTCGGGCAGGTGGGTGCCCTGATCGCGATCGGCTTCCTGACCCGGATCCCCGTGGCGTTCGTCCTTGGCTGGCTGTTCGTCCGAGCCCGCTCGATCTGGGCGCCGATCGGCTTGCACGTGACGTTCAACGCGATCCTCCTGGTCGTGGCGGAGCTCGCGATCCGGAGCGGCACGTCGTAGTCGCCGCGGTGCCACGAGGCGAGCAGCCGGGGTGAAGCCCCAGGTGAGTGGCCGGTGAGGGTCGGCCGCTACCGTTCGCTGCGTTCCCGGGTCCGGATGGCGGAAGGAATCGGCGGGCTTCCGTCGTTCGGGTCCGGGGACGCCTGATCCCGCCGCGTCCCAGCGGAGAGTGCGATGCACGAGCTCCGGCCCGTTGGCCGGGCGATCCGGGAGCTCCCCGCCGCGGAGCGGCCGCGCGAGCGCCTGGCCCTCCGCGGTGCCGGCGGGTTGTCGGCAGCCGAGCTGATCGGGCTGATCTGGGCGTCGGGCTCGCGCGGGCGATCGGCGATCGCGTTGGCGGAGGATGCCCTGGCCCGATTCGAGGGCCTGACCGGGCTGGCCCGCGCGACCGAGCTCGAGCTCGAGGCGCTGCCCGGCATCGGCAGCGCCAAGGCGGCCCAGCTGACGGCGGCGTTCGAGCTGGGCCGGCGGCTCCTGGCCGACTGGCCGAGCGGCCGCTGGACGATCCGTTCGCCTGGCGACGTGGCGGACCGGCTGATCCTCCAGATGGGCCGGCTCGAGCGCGAGGAGCTGCGGATCGTGCTCCTCAACACGAAGAACGTGGTCCTGCGCGTCCAGACCGTCTACCAGGGCAACGTGTCCTCGTCGCTCGTCCGGGTCGGGGAGCTGTTCCGCGATGCCGTCCGGCTCAACGCGACGAGCGTGATCCTCGTCCACAACCACCCGTCCGGCGATCCGACGCCGTCGCCCGATGATCTCCATCTGACGGCCGAGGCGTTGGCGGCGGGCCGCCTGCTCGACATCGACGTCCTCGATCACCTGATCGTGGGCCACGACGCGTGGGTCTCCCTGCGCGACCGCGGCGTCAGCTTCGAGCGTCCCGGTCGATCGGCCGGCTGATCGGCCGCTGATCGGCCGGCGGGATTCCGCGCGATCGCCGGACGACCTGGCGGGCCGACACGCCGTCGCCCGGCCCGGCATCATCTGCGCGTGAGTGCGTTCAACCGCCTGATGCGCACGGTTCTCCTGTGGATGGCCCGGAACGCCTGGCTCCAGGCGAACCTGCCGAAGCTGTTCTTCATGCGCCGGGCGGTCCGCAAGTTCATGCCGGGCGAGACGCTCGCGTCCGCCCTCGACGCCTCGCGGCCCCTGCGCGACGCGGGGATCGCCACGATCTACACGCGGCTCGGCGAGAACCTCACCGCGATCGACGAAGCCGACGAGGTCGCCGACCACTACGTCGAGGTCCTCGACGCCATCCTCGAGCGCGGCCTGGCCGGCGAGATCTCGGTCAAGCCGACCCAGCTCGGGCTCGACCTGGACGAGGAACGGACCTTCCAGCACCTTGTTCGCCTGGCCGAGCACGCGACGTCCACTGGATCGTTCCTGTGGATCGACATGGAGGGATCCGCCTACACCGAGGCGACGGTCCGCCTGTACGAGCGGCTGCGCGCCCTACAGCCGCGGACGGGGATCTGCCTCCAGGCCTATCTGAAGCGGACCGCCTCCGACATCGAGCGACTGCTGCCGCTCGATCCGGCGATCCGGCTCGTCAAGGGCGCCTACGACGAGCCGGCGGCGATCGCCTATCGGGCGAAGCGCCAGGTCGACGCGAGCTACCTGTCGCTCGCGGTCCGGTTCCTGACCGCCGGGCGCGGTCGCCCGATCCGGCTGGGGCTCGGGACGCACGACGTGGAGCTGGTGGAGCAGATCGCGGCTGCCGTCGAGGCGTCGGGGATCGATCACGCCGGCTACGAGATCGAGATGCTGTACGGGATCCGCTCAAAGGAGCAGCGCCGTCTCGTCGGAGCGGGCTTCCGGGTCGCGACGCTGATCGCGTACGGCGAGCACTGGTATCCGTGGTACATGCGCCGGCTCGCCGAGCGGCCCGCCAACGTGACGTTCGCCCTGCGGTCCCTCCTGCCGTAAGGGTGCACGCCGCGGACGGGCCGAGCCGATGACCGTCCGGTGCTGATCGTCGCCCCTCCCTCCGAGACGAAGCGGGCGTCGCCCGACGGCGGACCGCCCGTCGACCTGAGGGGTCTGTCGTTCCCCGAGCTGACGCCGTTGCGCGAGGCCGTCGTCACGGCGCTCATCGAAACGAGCGCCGGGCCCGACGCCTTCGACCGCCTGCGGCTCCGGCCCTCGTTCGCACGGGACGTCGAGCGCAACACGCGGATCCGCGAGCTCCCGACGATGCCGGCGGCCGAGCTCTACACGGGTCCGCTCCACCGCGGCCTCGACTTGGCGACGCTCCCGCGAGCCGCCCGCGAACGGGCCGCGGACGCGATCGTCATCACCTCGGCGCTGTGGGGCGCGGTCCGGCCGGACGACCGGATCCCGACCTACCGCCTCGACCTGTTCGCCCATCTCGTGGGCCTCGACCGGCTCGACCGGACGTGGCGGCCGCTCCTGTCCGTGGCGCTGAGCGACGCGGCGGGGGACGGTGGCCTCCTGATCGACCTGCGCTCCCCGACGTACCAGCAGATCGGGATGCCCGGCGGGCTCGATGATCGGCTGGTCGTGCTCAGAGTCGAGCAGCGGGCGCTCGGAGCGCGGATCGGCGACGTCGTCGCGAAACGGGTGCGGGGCGAGGCCGCGCGCTTCCTCCTGGCGTCCGGCGAGGACCCGGGTCACCCGGTGGAGCTGGCCGAGGTCGTCGGCGATCGCTGGCCCGTCCAGCTCGACGGCCCGGAACGACCTGGCAAGCCGTGGACCCTCAGCCTGTCGACCGAGGACTGATGGGCGCGCTCGGGGACCGCGGGTATACTGCACGGGCTCTGCCGCGGAAGCGCGCGATCCGGACCGTGCCCGTCCCGGAGCCGCAGCGCAGCGAACTCCGCGACGCCCGCCAGCGATCAGCGACCAGCGACCCACCAGCGCGAAGGAACCTGCCGCCGTCATGCTCGACCGCTTCCTCGGCCTCTTCTCCCGCGACATCGGGATCGACCTCGGGACCGCCAACACGCTGGTCCACGTCCGGGACCGCGGGATCGTGATGAGCGAGCCGTCGGTGGTGGCGATCGACTCGAAGACGAAGCGGGTCCTGGCGATCGGCGCCGAGGCGAAGCGGATGGTGGGCCGGACGCCGGCGAGCATCACCGCGATCCGCCCGCTCCGCGACGGGGTCATCAGCGACTTCGACGTGACCGAGCAGATGATCAAGTACTTCGTCCACAAGGTTCACGACCGGGTGGGGCTGATCCCGCGGCCGCGGATGCTGCTCGGCATCCCGTCCGGGGTGACCGAGGTCGAGAAGCGCGCCGTCCGCGACGCTGCCCTGAACGCGGGCGCGCGCTGGGCCCGCCTGATCGAGGAGCCGATGGCCGCGGCGATCGGGAGCGGCCTGCCCGTCAGCGAGCCGAGCGGCAGCCTGATCGTCGACATCGGCGGGGGCACGACCGAGGTCGCCGTGATCTCGCTCGGCGGAATCGTCGTCAGCCGGAGCATCCGGATCGGCGGCGACGAGATGGACCAGGACATCGTCTCGTTCGCCCGGCGCGAGTACAACCTCTTCCTCGGCGAGCGGACGGCCGAGGACATCAAGATCGCGATCGGCTCGGCCTATGCCGGCGACTGGGACGCCCAGCGGGTGAGCCTGCGCGGCCGTGACCTGCTGACCGGGCTGCCGCGCAGCGTCGAGGTCGGCGCCGACCAGATCCGCGAGGCGATCGAGCCGTCCGTCGTCCAGATCGTCGACACGATCAAGGACACGATCGAGGAGACGCCGCCGGAGCTCGTCGCGGACATCATGGACCAGGGCATCGTGCTGGCCGGCGGCGGGGCCCTCCTCGCCGGCCTCGATCGGCGCGTTGCCGACGCCACGCAGATGCCGGTCCACATCGCCGACGACCCCCTGACATGCGTCGCCCGCGGCACGGGCGTCGTCCTCCAGGAGATGAGCAATCCGTCGATGGAACGGGTGCTCGTCGCCGACACGTACGCGCGCGCGCCGCGCTAGGGGTTGGACCCACTTCACAGGCTCGACCGATGACCTCGATGCTCGCGACCCGGGCCGCCCGTCGCCGCGCCGTCGCGTTCTCCGTCCTCCTGTCGGCCAGCCTCGTCCTGATGGCGATCTCCTCGAGCCCGGGCGTGATCGAGTTCCAGAACGCGATGAGCTTCGCCCTCCGCCCGATCACGGGCGCGGTTCACGGCGTGGCCGAGACGATCTCGGGCGCCGTCGCCGCGATCGGCGAGATCCAGCAGCTCCACTCCGACAACGCCGCGCTGCGCCGGGACGTGGAGCGCCTCACGAACGACAACGCGCGGGCCCAGGCGATCGAGGCGGAGAACGAGCAGCTGACCGCGCTCCTGCAGCTTCGCTCGTCGCTCGCCTTCGAGACGACCGCGGCCGAGGTGATCGCCAGGGATTCGGGCGAGACGCGGCGCGTCGTCACGATCTCGAAGGGCACCGACGCCGGAATCGCGGTCGGGGACGTCGTCGTCGCCGAGGGCGGAGCGCTGGTCGGGCGGGTCACCCAGGCGGGCCCGAGCGCGGCGGCCGTCACCCTCGTCACCGATGGCAGCTCGACGGTCAGCGGCGAGACCGAGCAGAGCCACGCCCGGGGCGACGTCGTGGGGCAGCTGGGCGGCGCGCTCATCATGCAG
Source organism: Candidatus Limnocylindrales bacterium (assembly GCA_035693125.1). Lineage (GTDB taxonomy): Bacteria > Chloroflexota > Limnocylindria > Limnocylindrales > CSP1-4 > CF-46. The sequence goes on from DASSHB010000020.1 coordinate 13,184, forward strand.
AACATCGACTCGACGATCACGCTTCGCGAGAACGAGCAGGTCCTGACCGCGGGGATCGAGCTGGCCGGCGGGATCCGCTCCCCGTACCCGAAGAACCTCCTGATCGGCGTGGTGACCGACATCCGCAAGGACGCCAACTCGGTCGTCCAGACGGCCTACCTCCAGCCGACCACGGATCTCGATCATCTCGCCTTCGTGCTCGTCGTCCTCGACTACACCGGCGGCATCCCGGGACCGGACGACACCCCGATCGACTGCGGCCTGACCGGTCCCGGCGGCGCCCTCCCAGGCGGCGAGCAGCCGTGCATCGAGCCGAGCCACGCGGCGCCCAGCCCGATCGTCCCGTGACCCGGCGACGGCCCTCGCCACGAGGGGCCTCTGATACCGTGGCCGCGTGAAAGGGATCGTGCTCGCCGGTGGGACCGCGACGCGCCTGTTCCCGCTGACGATCGTCACGAACAAGCACCTGCTGCCGATCTACGACCGGCCGATGATCTACTACCCGATCGAGACGCTGGCCGGGATGGGCATCCGCGAGGTGATGGTCATCGTCGGCGGCAAGAGCGTCGGCGACGTCGTCGAGCTGCTGGCGGACGGATCGCACTTCGGGCTCGACCTGACCTACCGCTACCAGCGCGGGGCGCTCGGCATCGCCCACGCGATCGGACTCGCGCGCGACTTCGTGGGCGACGACGCGTTCTGCTGCGTCCTGGGCGACAACATCCTGCGCGGCCCCGCCCTCGCACCGGTGGCGGCCGAGTTCGAGGCCGGGCCGTGGGGCGCCGGGACGCTCCTCTACCAGGTCCCCGATCCGGAGCGCTTCGGGGTGGCCGAGCTCGGCCCGGACGGCGGGGTCGTGGGCTTCGAGGAGAAGCCGGAGGTCCCCAAGAGCGACCTGATCCCGATCGGTGTGTACTTTCTCCGCCCTGACGCCTTCCAGGTGATCGACCGCCTCGCCCCGTCCGGCCGCGGCGAGTTCGAGATCACCGACGTCCTGAACCATTACATCCCCGACGGGCGCCTGTTCCATCGCGTCTACGACGGCCACTGGACCGACGCCGGGACCGTCCCATCCCTGATCCGGGCGGCGGAGCTGGCCCGTGACGACGACGACGCGGGGCGGCTCTCGCCGCCCGTCGAGCGCCCGGTCGGGTAGGGGTGTCGGACACGACCGCGGGGGCGGGGAGGCTCGCGCCCGACGCGCGAATCCTCGTGACCGGCGGCGCCGGATTCATCGGCAGCGCCTACGTCCGCGACGTGCTCGACCGGCGCGACGGCGCCCGGATCACGGTCCTCGACAACCTGACCTACGCGGGCAATCGGGAGAATCTCGCGGCGGTCGAGGCGGATCCCGAGCGGGCGGGGCGGTACCGCTTCGTCGAGGGCGACATCGCGGACCCGGACGTCGTGGGACCGCTGGTCGCCGGCGCGGACGCCGTCGTCAACTTCGCCGCCGAGTCGCACGTGGACCGGAGCATCCTGGATCCCGAGGCGTTCCTGCGGACCGGCGTGATCGGCGTCCACGTCCTGCTCGAAGCGATCCGGGCGGAGAGCGCGGCCCGGGTTGCCGCCGGCCGCCCACCGGTGCGCTACCTCCAGGTGTCGACCGACGAGGTCTACGGCTCGGTCGCGGACGGCCATTCGCTCGAGACCGATGCGCTCGATCCTCGATCCCCCTATTCCGCGGCGAAGGCCGCCGGCGAGCTGCTCGTCCACAGCTACGTCGTGACCCACGGCGTGGACGCGGTCGTGACCCGCGGCTCGAACACATACGGGCCGTTCCACCACCCCGAGAAGCTGATCCCCCTGTTCGTGACGAACGCGATCGACGACCAGCCGCTGCCGATGTACGGCGACGGGATGCAGCGCCGCGACTGGCTCTTCGTCTCGGACCACGCGGGCGCAGTCGACTTCGTCCTGCGCCACGGCGCGAGCGGCGAGACCTACAACGTCCCCGGCTCGGCCGAGATGGCGAATCGGGACGTCATCAGGGCGCTGCTCGAGCGGCTCGGGAAGCCCTGGTCGCTCGTCCGGAGCGTCCCGGATCGGCCGGGCCACGATCGGCGCTACGCGATGGACGGGTCGAAGGTCGCCGCGCTGGGCTGGCGCAACCGGACCTCGTTCGAGGACGGGCTGGCCGCGACGATCGACTGGTTCGTCGCGAACGAGGCCTGGTGGCGGTCCGTCCGGTCCGGCGACTGGGACGCCTACTACGAGCGCCAGTACGGGGCCCGGCTCGCCTCGTCGACCGAGGCCTGATCCGTGCGCGTGGCCGTGACGGGGGCCGGGGGGCGGCTCGGCCGGGCGGTCGTGACCGCTCTCGAGGAGGCGCCGTTCAGCGGTCCGTTCGGACCGATCGCCTGGAGCCGCGCGATCTGGGACCTGGACGCTCCCGACGGGATCGACCGTCTCCTCGATCGGGACCGGCCCGAGGTGATCGTCCATTGCGCCGCCTGGACCGACGTCGACGCATGCGCTCGCGAGCCGGACCTGGCGCTCCGCCGGAACGGGGATGCGACCGGCGTGCTCGCCCGGGCGGCCGCGGCGCGCGGGGTCGATCTGATCGTCGTCTCGACGAACGAGGTCTTCGACGGCCGGCGGACCGATGGGGCCGGCTACGCCCCCGATGACCCCACGAACCCGATCAACCCGTACGGCGCCTCGAAGCTTGCCGGCGAGGTGGCCGCGCGCGACGCGTTCGGAGAGGCGACGGCCCGCGGCCGTCGGGGCGCCGCCCTCGGGATCGCCCGCACCGCCTGGCTGTACGGCCCGCCGGGCAACGACTTCCCGTCGAAGATCCTCGCCGCCGCCGAGCGCACGGCCGCGGCCGGGGAGCCGCTCCGGCTCGTGGCCGACGAGACGGGCTCGCCGAGCTACACCGTCGACGTGGCGGAGGCGATCGTCGAGCTGATCGGCGCCGCCGCGCTGGAGGGAACGCACCATCTCGTCAACGGCGGGTCGGCGACTAGGGCCGGGTGGGCCCGCGAGCTGCTCCATCAGGCCCGCGTCGAGGTCGCGACGCAGGACGTTCCCGCGGCGACCTGGCCGCGCGTCTCCACGCCGCCCGCCTGGGCCGTGCTGGATCCGACTCCGCTACCCGGCGGCGAGCCGCTCCGCCCGTGGACCGCCGCACTCGCCGACTACCTGCCGACGCTCCGCCGCCAGCTCGCCGCCGCGGCCGCCGCCGCTGCGGGGGGTGCCCGGTGACCGAGCTCGGTCGCTCGTCCGCGATCGCCGGCGTCCGGTTCGGCGCCGTCCAGCGCCACGCCGACAGCCGAGGCGCGTTCCGGGAGCTGTGGCGGGCATCGACCTTCCCTTCGCTGACGCACGACGAGACCGGCGCGCCGGCCGATCGCGAGCCGCGGTTCGTCCAGGCCAACCTGTCGTCGTCGTCGCCCGGGGTCCTGCGCGGGCTCCACTACCACCGGCGCCAGCTCGACTACTGGATCGTCGCGTCGGGGCGGGCCCTCGTGGCGCTCGTGGATGTCCGGCCGGTCGCGGCGGGAACCGGACCAGCCGTCGTCGACACCCGCGAGCTCCGCGCCGATGACTGGGTGGTGATCCCGGCCGGCGTCGCCCATGGCTTCCTGGCGATCGAGGCGCTCGAGATGCTCTATCTCGTGACGAACGAGTACGACGGCGCCGACGAGCTGGGCTTCGCCTGGGACGACCCCGCGGTGGGGGTTCCGTGGCCGCCCGTCGCCGCGACGCCGGACGGTCGGCCGATCCTGTCCGAGCGCGACCAGTCGAATCCGTCGCTCGCCGAGCTCGTGGAGCGGGTCCGCCGCGAGGGCTGAGCGGGTTCCGTGCTTGGGTGATCCCGGCTCGTCCGCG
>DASSHB010000021.1:0-38021 GCA_035693125.1 Candidatus Limnocylindrales bacterium
CCGGCGACAACGTCGAGATGACCGTCGAGCTGATCACCCCGATCGCCCTCGAGGTCGGCCAGCGCTTCGCGATCCGCGAGGGTGGCCGGACCGTCGGCGCCGGCGCGATCGTGACGATCACGGAATAGGGGCGACATGGCAAAGCAGCGGATCCGGATCCGCCTCAAGGCCTACGACCACCGCCTGCTGGATCAGTCGGCGGCCCAGATCGTCGAGACGGCCCAGCGCACGGGAGCCGACGTCGTCGGACCCGTGCCGCTGCCCACCCGGATCGAGAAGTTCACCGTCCTCCGCTCGCCGTTCATCGACAAGGACTCGCGGGAGCAGTTCGAGATCCGCACCCACAAGCGGCTCGTCGACATCCTCGATCCGAGCTCGAAGACGGTCGATGCCCTGATGCGACTCTCGCTGGCTGCGGGCGTCGACATCGAGATCAAGATGTGATGGGAATCGGATTGATCGGCCGCAAGGTCGGCGTGACCCAGGTCTTCCAGGGCGACGGCACGATGGTTGCCGTCAGCGTCCTGGCGATCGAACCGAACACCGTGACCCGCCTCCGGACGGCCGACCGCGACGGCTACACCGCCGTGCAGCTGGGGACCGACGGCGGGCGGAAGCTCACGAAGCCCGAGGCGGGCCAGCTCAAGGACCTGCCGAAGGCGGCCCAGGGGCTCGGCACGATCCGCGAGTTCCGCGTCGACAGCGTCGACGACTACGAGCTGGGCCAGACCCTCGCGCTCGGCGACCTGTTCGCCGAGGGGGACTTCGTCGACGTCACGGGCGTCTCGAAGGGCAAGGGCTTCGCCGGCCAGATCAAGCGCCACCACTTCAAGCGCGGACCCAAGACCCACGGCTCCGACCACCATCGCGAGCCGGGCTCGATCGGCCCCGGCACCACGCCGGGTCGCGTCTACAAGGGCCTCCGGATGGCCGGCCACATGGGCGACGAGACCGCGACGATCAAGAAGGTCCGGGTCGTCCGCGCGGACCCCGAGCGCAACCTCCTCCTCGTGAAGGGGTCGCTGCCGGGCGCGCGCGGCTCGCTGATCCTCGTGAAGAAGGCCTGACGATGCCCCAGACGACCCTCTACGACCGGACCGGCAAGTCCCTCGGCAGCGTGGAGCTGGCCGATGCGCTGTTCGCCGCGCCCGTGAACGCAGCCGTCCTCCACCAGGTGGTGACGGCCCAGCTCGCCGGCCGCCGGACCGGCACGGCCGACACGAAGACGCGCGGCGAGGTCCGCGGCGGCGGCAAGAAGCCGTACCGCCAGAAGGGCACCGGCCGCGCCCGCCAGGGCTCGCGCACCGCGCCGCACTATCGCGGCGGCGGCGCCGTGTTCGGGCCGCATCCGCGGAGCTACGAGCAGCGCCTGCCGCGCAAGATGAAGCGCCTCGCCCTGCGCGGCGCCCTGACGGCGAAGCTCGGTGACGAGGCGATCAAGGTGATCGACGCGTTCGGGCTCGACGCGATCAAGACGAAGGACCTCGTCGGCGTCCTCGGTGCGCTCGAGGCGCGCGGCCGCGTCCTCGTGGTCGCGCCAGGCCGCGACGAGAAGCTCGAGCTGTCGGCGCGCAACCTGCCCACGGTCGAGGTGATCCTCGCCGACTCGCTGAACGTCGTCGACCTGCTGAAGGCCGACGTCGTCCTGATCGAGCAGCCGGCCCTCGCCCGGATGGAGGAGGTGTACGCGTGAGCGCCCTGACCGCCGCCGACGTGATCCTCCGGCCCGTGATCAGCGAGAAGTCGATCGACGTCTCGACCCTGAACGACCGCAACACGAGCGCCGGCAACAAGTACACCTTCGCGGTCCATCGCGACGCGAACAAGATCCAGATCAAGCAGGCGATCGAGGAGCTCTACGCCAAGGAGAAGGTGACCGTCGTCGCGGTCAACGTCCTGACGACGAAGGCCAAGGAGAAGCGCCGCGGCACGCGCCGCGGGCGGATCTCCGGCTGGACGTCGCCGTGGCGCAAGGCGATCGTCACCCTGGCCCCCGGCCAGAAGATCACGTTCTTCGAGGGGGTCTGACGATGCCGCTTCGTAGCTACAAGGCGACCTCGCCCGGTCTCCGCCAGATGACGCGGTCGACCTTCGAGGAGATCACGACCGACCAGCCGTACAAGCCGCTCCTGGAGCCGCAGATCCGTGGCTCGGGCCGGAACAACGCCGGCCGGATGACCGTCCGCCATCGCGGCGGCGGCGAGAAGCAGCACTACCGCCGGATCGACTTCAAGCGCGACAAGCTGGGCGTCCCGGCCCGGCTGGCCACGATCGAGTACGACCCGAACCGGTCGGCCCGCATCGGCCTCCTCTTCTACCGCGACGGCGAGAAGCGCTACATGCTCCTGCCGCACGGCCTGAAGGTCGGCGACGTGATCGTGTCCGGCCCGGACGCGGAGGCGCGCGTCGGCAATGCGCTGCCGCTCGCCCGGATCCCGCTCGGCACGACGATCCACAACATCGAGCTCGTCCCGGGCAAGGGCGGCCAGGTCGTCCGGTCCGCCGGCACCGCGGCCCAGCTCCTCGCCAAGGAGGGCGACTTCGCCACGGTCCGGATGCCGTCCGGGGAGATGCGCCGGATCCCGGTCCGGTGCATGGCCACCGTGGGCCAGGTGAGCAACCTGGATCACGAGAACCAGAACCTGGGCAAGGCCGGCCGCGCCCGCCACCTGGGCCAGCGGCCCGAGGTCCGCGGCGTCGTGATGAACCCGCGCGACCATCCCCATGGCGGCGGCGAGGGCAAGTCCCCGACGGGGATGCCGCCCAAGACGCCGTGGGGCAAGCCGGCGATGGGCTATCGCACCCGTCGCGCCAAGACGACCGGCCGGTTGATCGTCCGGTCCCGCCACCGCAAGTAAGGGAGGAGGTAGCAGATGTCCCGTTCCGTCAAGAAGGGCCCGTTCATCGAGCTCCGCCTCCAGGGGCGGGTCGAGGAGATGAACCGGCGCAACGAGAAGAAGGTCGTCAAGACCTGGTCTCGCGCGTCCGTGATCTTTCCGACCTTCATCGGCCACACGATCGCGGTCTACAACGGCAAGAAGCATGTCCCGGTCTACGTGACCGAGAACATGGTCGGCCATCGCCTCGGCGAGTTCGCCCACACCCGCAACTACCGCGGGCACGGGCGGCACACCGAGCGATCGACGGCGCTGAAGTAGGAGCCGTCGACCGTGCGAGTGTCCGCCACTGCCAAGTACCTGCGGGGATCCACCCGGAAGGCCAACCTCGTCGTCGCCGCGATCCGCGGCCGGAAGGTCGAGGACGCCCAGGCGTTGCTCCGGTTCATGCCGCAGCACGCCGCCCGGGACGTCGAGCGCGTCCTGAAGAGCGCGACGGCGAATGCCGAGAACAACCACAACCTGTCCGCCGAGGACTTGATCATCGCCGACGCCCAGGCCAACGAGGGCCCGGCGATCAAGCGCTGGCGACCGCGGGCCCAGGGTCGGGCGTTCCCGATCCACAAGCCCATGACCCACATCACGATCACCGTCGCGGACCGGGAGGCCTAGACATGGGCAGGAAAGTCCACCCGTACGGCTTCCGGATCGGTGTCTCGCGCACCTGGACCGCGAAGTGGTACGCGGACAAGGAATACACCGACCTCCTCAAGGAGGACATCACGATCCGCCGGCTCGTTGAGCGGCGGCTGTCGAACGCCAGCGTGTCCGGCGTCGAGATCGAGCGTGGCATCAACCACGTGACGGTCACGATCCACACGGCCAAGCCGGGGATCGTCATCGGCAAGGGCGGCGCCAACGTCGAGGTCCTTCGCCAGCAGATCGGGGCGCTCACGAAGCGCCGGGTCAAGCTGGAGATCAAGGAGATCCGCCAGCCGGAGCTCGACGCGCACCTCGTCGCGATGAACATCGCCGGGCAGCTGACCCGCCGGATCGCCTTCAAGAAGGCGATGAAACAGGCGATCCAGCGCTCGATGAAGGCCGGCGCCAAGGGCGTTCGGATCGCCGTCGCGGGCCGCCTCGGCGGCTCCGAGATGGGCCGCCGCGAGTGGGACCGCGAAGGGCGGATCCCGCTCGGCACGCTCCGCGCCGACATCAGCTACGGCCAGATCCACGCCCACACGACCTACGGTCGGATCGGCGTGAAGGTCTGGATCTACCGCGGCGACCTCGCTCCCGAGCGGCACCTGCCGCGCGAGGCGGGCGACGGCCGGCCGGGCGCGCCCGTCGGGCAGGGGGTCTGACCGATGTTGATGCCGCGACGCGTCAAGCACCGCAAGGTGATGCGCGGTCGGATGTCCGGGATGGCCAAGGGCGGTCACACCGTCGCCTTCGGCGACTACGGGCTCGCCACCCAGGAGCCAGCCTGGATCACCAGCCGCCAGATCGAGGCCGCCCGGCGGGCGATGACCCGCTCGGTCAAGCGCGGCGGCAAGATCTGGATCCGGATCTTCCCCGACAAGCCCGCGACCAAGAAGCCGGCCGAGACCCGGATGGGCTCGGGCAAGGGCGCCCCCGACCATTGGGTCGCGGTCGTCCGCCCCGGCCGGATCCTGTTCGAGATGGCCGGCGTGGGTCACGAGGAGGCCGTCGAGGCGATGCGCCTCGCCAGCCACAAGCTGCCGGTCGCGACGCGCGTCGTGTCCCGTGACGGGGCGAGGGAGGCGAGCTGATGGACATCGTGAAGGTCCGTGAGCTGTCCGACACCGAGCTCGAGAACGCCTTGAAGGAAGCGAAGCAGGACCTCTGGCAGGCCCGATTCGCGCTGTCGACCCGGCAGCTGAAGGACTACAGCACGATCCCGCAGACGCGGCGAACGATCGCGCGGATCCTGACCGTCCAGCGGGAGCGCTCCGGCGCCCGCGCGAAGACGGCGTAGGGAGATCACGCGATGACAGGAGCAACCCCCCAGGTGCAGAGCAAGCGGAAGACGAAGGTCGGCCGCGTCGTCAGCGACAAGATGGACAAGACGATCGTCGTGTCCGTCGAGCGCCTGGCGCGCCACCCTCTCTACAAGCGCGTCATCCGGCAGACGACGAAGTTCAAGGCCCATGACGAGCAGAACGACGCCCACACCGGCGACACCGTCCTGATCGAGGAGTCGCGCCCGCTGTCCGCCACGAAGCGCTGGCGGCTGGTCAAGGTCGTCCAGCGGGCCGGCGAGCACGGCAGCCCGTCCGAGATCGTTGCCGAGGAGGCCGAGACGTCCGAGGCGATCCACGCCGCCGCCCATCCGGGCCGGCATGCCGCGGATGACGACACGGATGCGGACGCCGGGGCCGCCGAGGCGGCGGCCGAGGAGGGGTCGTGATCCAGCCCCAGTCCCGCCTCCGCGTCGCCGACAACACCGGCGCCCGCTCGATCCAGTGCATCCGGGTCATGGGCCGCTCGCTGAAGACGTCGGCCGGGGTCGGTGACGTGATCATCGCCAGCGTCAAGCAGGCCATCCCGAACGCGGCCGTCAAGAAGGGCGACGTCGTCCGGGCGGTCGTCGTCCGCACGGCCAAGGAGTACGGCCGAGCCGACGGCAGCTACATCCGCTTCGACGAGAACGCGGCCGTCCTGATCAACAACCAGGGCAACCCGCGCGGCACCCGGATCTTCGGCCCGGTCGCCCGCGAGCTGCGCGACCGGAACTACATGAAGATCGTCTCGCTCGCCCCGGAGGTGCTGTGATGCCTGCCCAGGCCCAGCGCCGCGTCACGAAGGTCCCCGAGATCCGGCGCGGCGACACCGTGATCGTGCTGACCGGCAAGGACGCCGGCAAGCGCGGCACCGTCGAGCGCGTCGTGACGAACCAGCAGGGCCAGAAGAAGACGCGGACGAAGTACGGCTCGAGCTGGCGGGCGATGTCGCCCCTGGCGACGACCGCGGTCGTGGTCGAGGGCGTGAACATCGCCAAGCGCCACACGAAGCCGCGCCAGAGCACGAACACCCGCGACGCGACCCCCAAGATCACCCAGGGCGGGATCCTCGATCTGGCCCAGCCGCTGGCGATCGGCAAGGTCATGGTCGTCTGCAACCACTGCGACAAGCCCACCCGGATCGGGCACCGGACGCTCGACAACGGGCGCCGTGTCCGGGTCTGCAAGCAGTGCGGCGAGCAGCTGGAGGCCAAGTCGTGACCAGCCGCCTCGCCGCGCGCTACGCGAGCGACGTCGTGCCGGCGCTCCAGAAGCAGTTCGAATACGGCAACCCGATGCAGGTGCCCAAGGTCAGCAAGATCGTCGTGAACATCGGTCTGGGCGAGGCCCTGACCAATGCCAAGGCGCTCGACGCGGCCGTCGGCGACCTGACCCTGATCACGGGCCAGAAGCCGATCGTGACGAAGGCCAAGCGCTCGATCGCCCAGTTCCGCCTGCGGACCGGGAACACGATCGGCGCCAAGGTGACCCTCCGCGGTGAGCGGATGTGGGACTTCCTCGACCGCCTGACGACGCTCGCCCTGCCACGCATCCGCGACTTCCGCGGCGTACCGGGCAAGTCGTTCGACGGCCGGGGCAACTACAGCCTCGGGCTCCGCGAGCAGCTCGCGTTCCCCGAGATCGAATACGACAAGGTCGACCGTCTCCGCGGGCTGGAGATCAGCATCGTGACGACGGCGAAGACCGACGAGGAGAGCAAGAAGTTGCTTGAGCTCCTCGGCATGCCCTTCGCCTCGTAGCGGGGGAGGAGACCATGGCCAAGAAATCGATGATCGCCAAGGCGAGCCGCGAGCCGAAGTTCAAGGTTCGGGGCTACCACCGCTGCTTCGTGTGCGGGCGTTCGCGCGCCTACATGCGGCGCTTCGCCCTGTGCCGGATCTGCTTCCGGGAGCGCGCCCTGCTCGGCGAGCTGCCCGGCGTCACGAAGTCGAGCTGGTAGGTCCAGATGAACATCTCCGATCCGATCGCCGACATGCTGACCCGCGTGCGGAACGCCTCCCGGGCGCGCCACACCGAGGTCGTCGTGCCGGCATCGCGGACGAAGCGGGAGATCGCCCGGATCCTCGTCGACGAAGGCTTCATCGCCGGCGTCCGCGAGGACCAGGACGGCCCGACCGCCGTCCTCCACCTGACCCTCAAGTACGTCGACGGCAAGGTGCCGGTCGTGTCCGGGCTGAAGCGGATCAGCAAGCCCGGGCTGCGGGTCTACGCCCGCAAGACCGACATCCCGCGCGTCCTCGGCGGCCTGGGGATCGTCATCGTCAGCACGAGCCAGGGGATCATGACCGGTGCGCAGGCCAAGAAGGCCGAGCTCGGTGGTGAAGTCCTGGCATTCGTCTGGTAGGCCGGCGATGTCCCGCATCGGTCGACTCCCGGTCCCCGTCCCGTCGTCCGTCGACGTGACGATCGAGGGGCGCCGGCTCACGGTGAAGGGCCCGAAGGGGACCCTGACCCGCGACCTCCATCCCGACATGACCGTCAGCCGGGAGGACGGCACGATCGTCGTCAGCCGGCCCACCGAGCAGAAGACCCACAAGCAGCTCCATGGCTTGACCCGGACCCTCGTGAACAACATGGTTGTCGGCGTGACCGACGGCTACCGCAAGGGCCTGGAGATCACCGGCGTCGGCTATCGCGCCGCGAAGAACGGCGAGAAGCTGACCCTGAACCTGGGCTACAGCCACCAGATCGAGATCGATCCGCCGGCCGGGATCTCGTTCGAGGTCGAGAACCCCACCCGCCTCGCGGTCGTCGGGATCGACAAGGAGCTCGTCGGCCAGATCGCGGCCAAGGTCCGCGCGACCCGCAAGCCGGAGCCCTACAAGGGCAAGGGCGTGCGCTACGCGGGCGAGAAGGTCCGCCGCAAGGCCGGCAAGATCGGCGGCAAGAAGTAGGCATGAAGGAACAGCCACGATGACGAAGGTCGCCAGCCGCGGCGCCGCCCGACAGAAGCGCCACGACCGGATCCGCCTCCGCCTGGAGGGGACCGGGTCGCGGCCCCGTCTCGCGGTCTTCCGCAGCAACATCCACATCTACGCCCAGGTCATCGACGACGCCTCCGGGCGGACGCTGGCCGCCGCCTCGACCGCCGAGAAGGAGCTTCGCGGCTCCAAGCAGACGAAGACCGAGGAGGCTGCCGTCGTCGGCCGTCTCGTCGCCGAGCGGGCCAAGACCGCCGGCGTCGAGCGCGTCGTCTTCGATCGGGCCGGGTTCCGGTATCACGGGCGGATCAAGTCGCTCGCCGAAGCCGCTCGCGAAGCCGGCCTCGAGTTCTGATCGCGAGGAGCTGACGTGGCACGAATCGATCCCAACAAGCTCGCGCTCGAGGAGCGCGTCGTCCAGATCAACCGCGTGGCGAAGGTCGTCAAGGGCGGCCGCCGCTTCAGCTTCAGCGCGATCGTCGTGGTCGGCGACGGCCAGGGCCACGTCGGCGCCGGGCTGGGCAAGGCCGGCGAGGTGCCCGAGGCGATCCGCAAGGGCGTCGAGGACGCGAAGAAGAACCTGATCCGGATCCCGATGGTCGGCACGACGATCCCGCACGAAGTCCGCCAGGTCTTCTCGGCCTCGCGGGTCATGCTCAAGCCGGCCTCGCAGGGCACCGGCGTGATCGCCGGCGGAGCGGTCCGCGCCGTCGTCGAGGCGGCCGGCATCCACGACATCCTCGCGAAGACCCTCGGCTCGACGAACCCGGTCAACGTGACCCGGTGCACGATCGAGGCCCTCCGGAGCCTGCACTCGGCCGAGGAGCTCAGCGCGCGTCGCGGCGTCCGCCTGACCAGCCGGATCCCCGGCCAGCCGGCCGCGACGCTGGAGGGCGCCGATGCCCGGTAAGCTGCGCGTCACCCAGACGAAGTCGACGATCAGCCACATCGCCCGAAACCGGGCGACCGTCCGGGCCCTCGGCCTGAAGCGGATCGGGCACACCGTCGAGATCCCCGACAACCCCGCGACCCGTGGCATGGTCCGCCAGGTCCGCTTCCTCGTCTCCGTCGAGGAAGTGGCCGGCGACGCCAAGGGCGCGTCCCGCGCGAAGGCCGAGCCGGCCGCCGCCGCGGAGAGCGGAGACCAGGAATGAAGCTGCACGATCTCCAGCCCGCGGCCGGCGCCCACCAGGCGAAGACGCGGGTGGGCCGGGGCATCGCCGCCGGCAAGGGCAAGACCGCCGGACGCGGCACCAAGGGCCAGAAGGCGCGAGCCGGTGGCTCGATTCCGCCCTGGTTCGAGGGTGGCCAGACGCCGCTCCACATGCGAATCCCGAAGCTGCGCGGCTTCCGGAACCGGGCCAAGATCGTCTACGAGATCGTGAACGTCGGCGACATCGCCGCCCGGATCGACGCCGGGGCCTTCGCGGCTGCCGGGAGCGCCCCGAAGAAGGGCGAGCAGCTGACGATCAACGCCGACATCCTCCGCGCCGTGGGGCTCGTCCGCGACGTCCGCAAGCCGCTCAAGGTCCTCGGCAACGGCGAGCTGTCGACGGCCCTCTTCGTCGTCGCCGACGCGTTCACGAAATCGGCCACCTCGAAGATCGAGGCTGCCGGCGGATCGGTGAACGTGCTCGAGGTCCCGGCCGAGTCGCGGCCGGCGCTGGGCGTCGACGGGACCACCGAGAGCGCTCCGGACGGCGCCCCGGCGAAGGCCGCCAGGCCGACGAAGGCCGCGAAGACTGCCGCCGCGCAGGCTCCGGCCAAGGCCAAGGCCACGGTCACGACGGAGCCCGAGCCCGAAGCCGAGGCTGAACCGGCCGCCGCCGTCGCCGAGCCCGCCGACGAGGCGTCCGGAGGGGACGCCGATGCGCCCGCGGACGCGCCCGACGCCGTCGCCGACGCCGACGAGCCCTCGGCCGACGCTGCCGACGGCACCGACGAGACCGCCACCACCTCGCCCGACGAAAGCGCGTAGCGACCGGTGTTCGAGTCGCTGCTCAACGCCTTCCGCGCGCCCGACATCCGGCGCCGGCTGCTCTACGTCCTCGGGATCCTGATCGTCTTCCGGTTCCTGGCCCACGTGCCGGTTCCGGGTGTCGACCAGACGGCGCTCCAGCAGTACCTCCAGAACAACGCGATCTTCGGCGTCCTGGACCTCCTGTCGGGCGGCGGCCTCTCGAGCTTCTCCGTGGTGGCGTTGGGCGTGAACCCGTACATCAACGCCTCGATCATCATGCAGCTGATGACGGGCGTGATCCCGTCCCTCCAGAGCCTGTCGCGCGAGGGCGAGTACGGCCGCAACAAGATCAACCAGTACACCCGCTACCTGGCGGTGCCGATGGCGCTCCTCCAGTCGTACGGCTTCCTCGCGCTCCTCAACTCGCAGAACATCCTGTCGTCCGGGTTCGACCTGGCGAACGGTGCGACGCTGACCCAGATCGCCACCCTGACGGCGGGCTCGATGACCCTGATGTGGCTCGGCGAGCTGATCACCGAGAAGGGGATCGGCAACGGCATCAGCTTCATCATCTTCGCCGGCATCGTCAGTCGGGCCCCCGGCGCGATCGGCGGCTTCCTGTCGACGCCGAACCCGCCGCTCCTCATCGGATTCGCGATCATCGCGATCGTCTCGGTCGCCGTGATCATCTACATCCAGGAGGGCCAGCGCCGGATCCCGATCCAGTACGCCAGCCGCGTCCGCGGCCGGCGGATGTACCAGGGCGGCCAGACGTTCCTGCCGCTGCGGGTCAACCAGGCGGGCGTGATCCCGATCATCTTCGCGATCAGCATCCTCCTGTTCCCGCAGCAGATCGCCTCGTACTTCACCGGCTCCGAGGTGACCTGGGTGAAGGACTTCGCGAACGCGATCGTCGGGTTCTTCAACGTCCGCTCCGTCCCGTACGTGGTCTTCTACTTCCTCCTGACCGTGGGATTCACGTACTTCTATACGGCCTTCACGTTCAAGCCGGACGACACCGCCGAGCAGCTCCGCAAGAACGGCGGGTTCATCCCGGGCATCCGGCCGGGCCGCCCCACCGCGGACTACCTGGCCCGGGTCGTCACCCGGATCACGATCGCCGGCGCCCTGTTCCTGGGCATCGTGGCGACCCTGCCCACGGTCCTCGGACTCGTCTTCCCGGGCCTGACGAACATCGCCCTGGGCGGGACCGGCCTGCTGATCGTCGTCAGCGTGATCGTCGAGACGATGAAGCAGATCGAGGCGCAGCTCCTGATGCGCAACTACGAAGGGTTCATCCGGTAGGGCGACCGCAATGACGATGGTCGTGTTGCTGGGAGCCCCCGGAGCGGGGAAGGGGACCCAGGCCCCGGTGCTCGCCGAGCATCTGGGCGTCCCGATCCTGGCCTCGGGGACCCTCCTCCGCGCGGCGGTCGTCAACCGGACCGCCCTGGGCCGCGAGGCTGACCGCTACATGGCCCGCGGCCAGCTCGTGCCGGACGAGACGATCGTCCGGGTCTTCCTCGACCGCCTCGAGGGACCCGACGCCAGGACCGGCGCGATCCTCGACGGGTTCCCCCGCACCCGGGTCCAGGCCGAGGCGCTCGACCGGGACCTCGCCCAGGCCGGACGGCGCGTCGACAGCGCGATCTACATCGAGGTCCCGACCGAGGACCTGATCGTGCGGATGGCCAACCGCCGGATCTGCACGGCGAACGGCCACGTCTTCAACCTCGCCACGAACCCGCCCGGCCGGCCAGGGATCTGCGACATCGACGGCTCCGAGCTGAGCCAGCGACCGGACGACGAGGAAGCGACGGTCCGGGCCCGGATGGCCCAGCAGATCGGCCCGCTCCTCGACGTCGTCGATCACTACCGCACGGCGGGCGTCCTGCGTTGCGTCGACGGGACGGCCCCGATCGAGACGGTCAGCGCCTCGATCCTGAGACTCTTCGAAGGGACGGCTGCCTGATGGTCACCCGCAAGTCGCGCAAGGAGATCGACAAGATGCGCGTGGCCGGGCGGATCGTCGCCGAGGTCCTCGCCCTCGTCGAGGCGGAGCTCCGGCCCGGGGTCTCCACCGCCCACCTCGACCGTCTCGCCGAACGCCACATCCGATCGGCGGGTGCGGTGCCGTCGTTCAAGGGCTATGGCCACCGGAGCAACCCGTTCCCCGCCAGCCTGTGCATCTCGATCGACGACGAGGTCGTCCACGGGATCCCGGGCGAGCGGATGATCCGGGAGGGCCAGATCGTGTCGGTCGACGCGGGCGCGATCTACGACGGCTGGCACGGCGACGGAGCGCGCACGTTCTACGTCGGCCAGCCCTCCGCGGAAGTGGCCGAGCTGGTCGACACGACCCGTCTGGCGATGATGGCCGGGATCGCCGCCGCGGTTCCGGGCGCCACGCTCGGCGACGTGTCGGGCGCGATCGAGGACGCGGCCACGCCGGGCGGCTACGGGATCGTCCGCCAGTTCGTGGGCCACGGCATCGGGACCGAGATGCACCAGGAGCCGCAGCTCCCGAACTACCGGACCGGCGTGCGCGGGATGAAGCTCGTGCCCGGGATCTGCCTGGCGATCGAGCCGATGCTGACCCTCGGCAGCCACGAGGTCGTCGTGAAGCCGGACGGCTGGACGGTCGTGACCCGGGACGGCTCGCTCGCGGCCCACTTCGAGCACACGATCGCCGTAACGGACGACGGTCCCGAGATCCTCACTCGGACTGCCTGACGATGCGAGCCGAAGGCAACCCGAGTCTGGGATGGTCTCACCGAGGTCGGAGGCGAAGCTCCGCGAGCCATCCGTCCGAGGTCCCAGAGATTCTCACGAGGATCGCCTGACTCGTGCGGGCGCCGTCTTTGACCCGATCGTCCTCGTTTGATACGCTACGCGTTCGTGTGTCGGTCCGCCTGGACCGGCACTCGTCGTGAGAAAGGGACACCTGGGCGCCTGTGGCCAAGCGTGATGCGATCGAAGTGGAGGGCACGGTCATCGAGCCGCTCCCGAACACGATGTTCGCCGTCGAGCTGGAGAACGGTCACCGCGTCCTCGCCCACATCAGCGGCAAGCTCCGGATGAACTTCATCCGGATCCTGCCCGGAGACCGGGTCCGGGTCGAGCTCTCGCCCTATGACCTCACCCGCGGTCGGATCACCTACCGCCTCAAGTAACCAGATCGCGTCGGTCCGCCGGCGCGGAGCACGAGTCGAGGAACCGTTGAAAGTCCGGGCTTCCGTCAAGGCGCGCTGCGACAACTGCAAGGTCATTCGTCGCCACGGCACCGTGATGGTCATCTGCACGAACCCGAAGCACAAGCAGCGGCAGGGGTAGACGAACGATGGCACGCATCGCCGGCGTCGACATCCCGCGCGAGAAGCGCGTCGAGGTCGCCCTCACGTACATCTTCGGGATCGGCCTGCCCACGGCCCAGAAGATCCTGACCCAGACGAACGTCAACCCGGACACCCGGGTCCGCGACCTCACCGAGGAGCAGGTCAACCGCCTGCGCGAGCTGATCGACCGCCGCTACAAGGTGGAAGGCGATCTGCGTCGCGAGGTCGCCCTGAACATCAAGCGCCTGATCGAGATCGGCTCGTACCGCGGGATGCGCCATCGGCGCAACCTGCCGGCGCGCGGCCAGCGGACGAAGACGAACGCCCGTCAGCGGCGCGGACCGAAGAAGACGGTCGGCGTCCGGCGGAAGAAGTAGCCCGAGGGACCTGACCGCACATGGCTGAACGAAAGCGCGCCGTCAAGCAGCGCCGGCGCGAACGGAAGAACGTCCCCCAGGGGCACGTCCACATCCAGGCGACGTTCAACAACACGATCATCACGATCACCGACCTGACTGGCGCCGTGATCAGCTGGGGCTCCGCCGGCGTGGCCGGCTTCAAGGGCTCCCGCAAGAGCACGCCCTACGCCGCCGCCCTGTCCGCCGACGGCGCGGCCAAGCGCGCGATGGAGCACGGGATGCGCCAGGTCGAGGTCTACGTGAAAGGTCCGGGCGCCGGCCGCGAGCAGGCGATCCGCTCCCTCCAGGCCGCCGGCCTCGAGGTGAGCGCGATCACCGACGTCACGCCGATCCCCCACAACGGCTGCCGCGCCCCCAAGCGGCGCCGGGTCTGAGCGGGAGGGACCGATGGCTCGCTACACCGCATCCGTCTGCCGCCTCTGTCGCCGCGAGGGCGCCAAGCTCTATCTCAAGGGCAGCCGCTGCTACACGAAGAAATGCGCCTTCGAGCGCCGTCCGTCGCCTCCCGGCCAGCATGGCGTCCGGCGCCGCAAGGTCGGTGACTTCGGGCTCCAGCTCCGGGAGAAGCAGAAGGTCCGCCGCGTCTACGGCGTTCTCGAGCGCCAGTTCCGGAACTACTTCGACGCCGCCGAGACGAAGACCGGCGTCACCGGCGAGAGCCTCCTGCGCACGCTCGAGCTTCGCCTCGACAACGTCGTCTACCGGCTGGGGATGGCCAGCTCTCGCGCTCAGGCCCGCCAGCTCGTGGGCCACGGCCACTTCGCCGTGAACGGCGTTCCCACGAACATCCCGTCGTTCCAGGTGAAGCCGGGTGACCGGATCGAGGTGCGCGAGAACCGCCGCGCCCGGGAGCCGTTCAAGCTCGTCAAGGAGACCCTCCGCTCGCACCAGGCGCCGGAGTGGCTGTCCGTCGATGCCGCCAAGCTCACGGGAACGGTCGCCGACCTGCCCCGTCGCGACCAGATGCCGCTCGATCTCAACGAGCAGCTCGTGGTCGAGTACTACTCGAGGTAACTGAGCCTTCATGATCGAACTCGAGAACCCGCAGATCGAGCCCGTCGAGGAAGCCGGGACGTACGCCAAGTACGAGGCCGGTCCCCTCCAGGCCGGCTACGGCGTCACCCTCGGCAACGCCCTCCGGCGCGTCCTCCTGTCGTCCCTCGACGGGGCGGCCGTGACGAGCATCCAGATCCGCGACGTCTACCAGGAGTTCTCGACGATCCCGGGCGTCAAGGAAGACGTCACCCAGATCGTCCTGAACGTCAAGAAGCTCCGCCTGAAGAGCTTCGCGACCCACCCGGTCCAGCTCCGCCTGATCAAGAGCGGCGCCGGCCAGGTCAGCGCCGCCGACATCGCCGAGTCCGCCGACGTCGAGATCATCAACCCCGAGCTCGTCCTGATGACCCTCGACACGGACGACGTGACGATCGAGATGGACCTGACCGTGGAGCGCGGCGTGGGCTACCTCGGCGCCGAGCGGAGCGAGCAGCTCCCGATCGGGGTGATCGCGATCGATGCGATCTTCACCCCGGTCCGCAAGGTCAACTACTGGGTCGAGAGCATGCGGGTTGGTCAGATGACCAACTACGACAAGCTCACGATCGAGATCGAGACCGACGGCGCCATCACCCCGGAAGAGGCGCTCAGCCGGTCGGCCGAAATCCTCGTCAACCAGTTCCGACCGTTCGTGACGATCGGGATGGCCGCCGTCCCCGGCGACGTCGCGGCGCCGGGCATGGCCCAGCTGCCCCCGAACATGCTCGATATGCCGATCGAGGAGCTGGACCTGCCGATGCGGGCCTACAACTCGCTGAAGCGGAACAACATCGTGAAGGTCGGCCAGCTCCTCCAGCTCAAGGACGACGACCTGCTCCGGATGCGCAACTTCGGCAAGAAGTCGCTCGACGAGATGAAGGAGCGCCTGCGCATGCGCGGCTTCATCATCCCGGAGACCGAGTCCGACGGCCTCGACGACGCGCCCTTCGAGGACGAGGGCGGCGAGGACGAGGACGAGGCCTGAGATGGCCCACCGGATCGGCGGCCGCAAGCTCAGCCGGAAGCAGGGACCGCGGCTCGCCCTCTTCAAGAACCTGACGGTCAGCGTCCTCCGCTACGAGCGGGTCCAGACGACCGAGGCGAAGGCCAAGGAGGTCCAGGGCCGGGTCGAGCGGATGATCACGCTTGCCAAGCGGAACGACCTGACGGCGCGCCGCGCCGTCGTCTCGGCCTTCCCGAACGAGCCGCTCGTCGTCACGAAGCTGTTCGACGAGATCGCCCCGAAATACGCCGACCGGACGTCGGGCTACACCCGGATCGTCCGGATCGGCCTGCGCAAGGGCGACGCAGCACCGATCGTCCAGCTGGAGCTTGTCTGAGCGCCGCTCGGCGCTCGGCCGGCTGACACCCACCAGATCACGCTCGAGAGGGCGTGCCGTGCGCTATCGCGCCACGGTCGAATATGACGGGACGGACTTCGCCGGGTTCCAGGTCCAGCGATCTGGCGTTCGGACGGTCCAGGGAGAGCTCGAGGCCGCGCTGGCCCGCCTCACCGATGGGGCGCGTCATGCGGTCGACGGGGCCGGCCGAACAGACGCCGGCGTTCATGCCCTCGGACAGGTGATCGGCTTCACCTACGACGGACGGCTGGACGCGCCGGCGCTCGAAGTGGCCCTCAACGGCACGCTCCCGCCGGATGTCGCGGTTCGCGCCGTCCGACGGACGCGATCCGACTTCCACCCCCGTCACGCGGCGCGGTACCGGGACTACCGCTACACCGTCTGGAACGGGCCGCGCAGTCCGCTCCGCGAGCGCCAGGCGCTCTGGGTGCGGGCCCCGCTCGACGTCGCCGCGATGGAGCGAGCCGGGCAGGCCTTCATCGGCCCGCACGACTTCAGCGCCTTCGGGGCGGTGGTCGGGGGCCGCTCGCCGGTCCGGACCGTTCACGCGGTGCGGGTCCGGAGGCAGGGGTCGCTCGTGACGATCGACGTCCGGGCGAACGCCTTCCTCCGCGGGATGGTCCGCCGGATCGTGGCGGTCCTCCTGGACGTCGGCCGCGGAACATTGAACGAGGAGGGAGTTCGGGAGGCGCTCGCCGCCCGGAAGCCCGCCCGCAACGGGGCAGCCGCCCCGGCCCGCGGGCTCTGCCTCCGGCGCGTCGTCTACGGACGGCGAGCCGAGGGCAACGCGACAGACGATGGAGACGACTGAGGAACGATGAGCACGAAGACCTACACGGTCCGCGGTGGCGAGATCGAGCGGCGCTGGTACGTCGTGGACGCGGCGGACGAGACGCTCGGCCGCCTGGCGTCGCGGATCGCCCGCGTGCTCGAGGGCAAGCACAAGCCCACGTACACCCCGAACCTCGACTCCGGGGATCACGTGATCGTCCTGAACGCATCGCGGATCGCGGTCACCAGCGACAAGAAGGAAACGAAGCTGTACATCCGCCACAGCGGCCACCCGCAGGGCTACAAGGAGGAGACCCTGGGTCACCTCCTCGAGCGCCGGCCGGAGGAAGTCATCCGCCGGGCCGTGAAGGGGATGCTGCCGCGCAACCGCCTCGGCGTGCAGCAGCTGCGCAAGCTCAAGGTCTACGCCGGCACCGATCATCCGCATCAGGCCCAGCGGCCTGAGCCGCTCGCCTGAGGAGAGACTCGATGGCAACGCCCGCCTTCTTCTCCGGGACGGGTCGCCGCAAGACGGCGATCGCCCGGGTCCGCCTGCTCCCCGGTGAGGGGGAGATCGTCGTCAACGGCCGATCGCTCGAGGAACACTTCGGCAACGCGGTCAACGAGACCGACGTCCGGATGCCGTTCCGGGTCACCGGCACCGAAGGCCACTTCAACGCGATGATCAAGGTCGAGGGCGGTGGCGTGACCGGCCAGGCCGGCGCGATCCGCCACGGGATCGCCCGGGCGCTCCTCGAGGTCGACGCCGACGCGAACCGCCTCCCGCTCCGCCAGGCCGGGCTGCTGACCCGCGACCCGCGGATGAAGGAGCGCAAGAAGTACGGGCTGAAGCGAGCCCGGAAGGCGCCGCAGTACACCAAGCGCTAGGGCTCACGCGAGTCGACGACACGGCCGGCGCACGAGCGCCGGCCGTTTCCGATTCGGGCCCTGGCCGGCCTCTCGGATCATGGGGCAGCCGACGGTGGAACGGCCGGCGAACGACGCTCGGTCGATCGGATCGGCCGCCCCGGACGCCCGCTGACCCGGATCCCGGGTGGATCGAGGGCCCGCCGACGACCCGGCGGTCCATTGCCCCGGATCCTGGCCGGCCGGCCTCGTCGCGGGCCCGGTCCGCAGCGTGACCGGGGTGGTGTGCCCTAGGCGGTGGCGAGGACTCCGAAGAGGTCGACGGACTCGAGCCGCATGAACGGCGGGCGCGCCGCGGAGCGGGCCCGGTCCAGCGCCGCCGAAGCGGCCTCCTCGGATTCGAACACGAGCACGTTGAGGGTCCGGCCGGATCCGTCGCTCAGCCAGACGGCAGACACGAAGCCGGGTGCGCTCCGGACCTGTGGGACGACCCGATCGCGGACGATGGCCGAGCTGCCATCGATCTGCGCCGCGTCACCGAACTCTCGAACCACGATGGCGTGCATCGAGCCGCCCCTTTCCGACTACCATCACGCCACGTGGCATGATTTCACATCAGTCAGACTGACACGAAATGAGTGAGAGCGTCAAGGGCCGGCGGGCCTACCGGTCGGAGCGGCGCAGCGCGCAGGCCGCCCAGACGCGCCGCGACATCATCCGCGCAGCCGGCGTCCTCTTCCGCGATCGCGGCTACGGCGTTCCGCTGACCGACGTCGCAGCCGCTTCGGGCGTCGTCGTCGAGACGGTCTACCGGATCTTCGGATCGAAGGCGGTCCTGTTCCGCGAGGTCGTCGAGGCGCTCCTCGCGGGTGGCGCGACCCGGGCCGACGTGCCCGTCGCCGACCGGCCGGCGATCCGGGCGATCCGCGACGAGCCGGACCCGCATCGGCAGGTGGCCGCGTACGCCGCGACCCAGCCGGGGATCCACCGCCGGGCGGGCCCGCTCCTCCGGGCGCTGCGGGACGCGCGCGCGAGCGACCCCGAGCTCGCTCGCCTGTGGGACGAGCTGGAAGCTGCGCGTCTCGTCGGCCAGGGCCGCTTCGTCCGGATGCTGGCCGAGCGTGGGGCCTTGCGCCACGACCTCGCCGTGGAGGCCGCGATCGACGTCCTGTGGACGCTCTGTTCGCTCGCCGTCTACGACCTCCTCGTCCGCGATCGCGGCTGGTCCGAGGATCGCTACCAGGACTGGCTCGGCGACATCCTCTCGGGCGAGCTCCTGGATCGGCGCGGCCCGAGTCCCTGAACAGGCCGACACGGCGTGGGCCGAAGGTCCCGGCGCGCGCCGCCTGTCGCGCCCGGTAGAGTGGCGAGGTGAACGTCATCGCATCGGAGCCCGGGTCCCTTCGCGGCCGCGATCTCCTGTCCGTCGCCGACCTGTCGCGCGAGGAGGTCGAGCGGGTCTTCGAGCGGGCCGCGGTCCTCAAGGCCGAGTTCCTGGCCGATCGCCGCCACGCCGCCCCGCCGCTCGTGGGACGGACCCTGGCGATGCTGTTCCAGAAGCCCAGCCTGCGCACCCGGGTGACGTTCGAAGCCGGGATGAACCAGCTCGGCGGGCATGCGATCTACCTGACCGAGGACGTCGTGATGGGCGCCCGCGAGAGCGTCCGCGACGTCGCCCGCAACCTCGAGCGGTTCGTGGACGCGATCGTCGCCCGGACCGGTCCGCACGAGGTCGTGGAGGCCCTCGCGAGCCAGGCGACGATCCCGGTGATCAACGGCCTGACGCTGCGCGAGCATCCCTGCCAGGCACTCGCCGACCTGTTCACGATCCGCGAGCGGTTCGGCGCGCTCGAGGGCCGCGTCCTCGCCTTCGTCGGGGACGGCAACAACGTCTATCACTCGCTCGCCCTGCTCGGAGCGATGCTCGGGCTCGAGGTCCGCCTCGCCCATCCGGCGGGCTACGGGCCCAACCCGCGGATCGTCGAGCGTGCCGAGGAGATCGCGGCCGCGACCGGGGCGCGGCTCGAGTTCGGCGGGAACCCGGCTCGGATCGTCCACGGCGCGGACGTGGTCTACACCGACGCCTGGACGTCGATGGGCCAGGAGGCCGAGACGGAGGCGCGCCGCGACGCGTTCGCGGACTACCAGCTCGACGATGCGCTGCTCGACGCCGCCGGGCCGGACGCCGTCGCGATGCACTGCCTGCCCGCGCACCGCGGCCAGGAGATCACCTCGTCGGTGATGGACGGCCCGCGCAGCATCATCTGGGACCAGTCGGAGAATCGCCTGCACGTCCAGAAAGCCCTCCTCGTGGAGATCCTCGGGCGATGAGCGGCCAGTCGGGGAAGCGGAAGGGCCAGCGGGCGGCTCCGCGGCCGCCGCAGCCCGGCTCGCTGTACGAGCGCTACAAGGACGCCCTGCGCCGCGGCCATGTCGCAGCGCTCCGCGGTCGGAACGACGCCGCGGTCGACGCCTACGGCGAGGCCGCCGAGATCGCACCGGATCGCGCCCTGCCGCACGTCAGCGTCGGCGGGATCCTCGTCAAGATGGATCGCCTCTCCGATGCGCTCGCGGCGTACGAGCGGGCGATCGCCCTCGCACCTCGCGACGAGGGCGCCCTGCGCGGCCTCGCGGACGTCCACGCTCGGAACGGACAGCGGAGCGAGGCGGCCGAGGCGCTGGACCGGCTGGCCGACACGCTCGACGCGGGGGGCCGCCTGGCCGATGCCACGGACGCGGCGCGGCGCTCGCTCGAGCTCGCCGAGTCGAGGTCGCGCCGACAGCACGTGGAGGACCTGGCCGATCGGTTGCGGGCGAGCAACCCGGGCGACGAGGCCGCCCAGCGGGCGCTCGATCAGGCGCTCCGGATCCTCGCGCCGGCATCGACCGCGGTCGACGACGCAGAGCGTCGGGGCGAGCCGGGGGATCGGGGCGCGGAACCGGCCGACGAGGCGCTTGCAGCGGCCGCGCCACGCGCCGATTCGTCAGGCGCCGTCAACACGGCCGGCGACGCGCCGGAGCGCGAGGACGGATCCGCCGAGCCCGAGGAGATCGGGGCTGCCGCGTCCGCGCCCGGCGACGACCAGGGCGAGCCGACGGCCGAGCCGGCCGGCCTCGGGATCGCCCTCGGGGCCCTGGCCGAGACGGCGCTCTTCGCCGGCGACCCCGCGGCGCGCGAGCATCTCCTGGCCGCGGCCCGCGCCCATCGCCGGGCCGGCCGGACGTCGGCCGCGCTCGATGCCTGCGACCTGGCGATCGCCGTCGGCCCGTCCGACGTGGACGTGCATCTCCTCCTCGCCGAGCTGTACCTCGATCGTGGCTGGCGGCTGCTCGCGGTTGACAAGCTCCTGCTCCTGGGCCGGCTCGCCGAGCTCGATGACGATCCCGCCGCTCGCGAGCGGGTCCGCGGGCTCGTCTCCGAGCGGCTTGCCGACGAGCCGCGCGTCGCCCAGCTGGTCGCCTGACCGGCGTCGGGACCCGCCGCGCGAGGCGGTCCCCGGCCGGACCCCCGTTGTAGACTCAGCGCACGATGCCGGCACCTCTCGCGTCGATCGTCGAGCAGTTCAAGCTGAACGATCTGATCGACATCGGGATCACGGCGCTGCTCATCTACTGGCTGTTCAGCCTGATCCGGGGGACGCGCGCGGTCAGCCTCGTGATCGGCGTCAGCGTCCTGTTCGCGGTCTATGCGGCAGCCCGTGCCTTCGATCTCCGGTTGCTCACCCAGATCCTCCAGACGCTGGCCGTCGTGGGCCTGTTCGCGCTCGTCGTCGTCTTCCAGCCCGAGCTCCGGCGGGCGCTCGAGCGGATCGGCCGGGTGGGGTCCTTCAACTGGCTCTTCTCGCCCGCCGAGCAGCAGTCGGTGGGCCGGGTCGCCGACGAGGTCGCCCGGGCGGCGGCGCTGCTGTCGGCCGACGGCCACGGGGCGCTGATCGTGCTCGAGCGCGAGACCGGCCTCGAGGAGGTCGCGGAGACCGGAGTGATGCTCCACGCCGACGTGAGCGCGGACCTGATGCGGACGATCTTCGCGCCGCGGACTCCGCTCCACGACGGCGCGGTGATCATCCGCGACGAGACGATCATCGCGGCCGGCGCGCTCCTGCCGCTCGCCGAGACGACCGTCCACACCGAGCGCTTCGGGACCCGCCACCGGGCGGCCCTGGGCATCACCGAGCAGACCGACGCGGTCGTGATCGTCGTGTCCGAGGAGAACAGCCAGATCAGCCTCGTGGAGCGGGCTCGGATCGTCCGGAACCTCGGCGAGCCGCAGCTCGCCAAGGCGATCCGCTCGCTGCTCGGCCCGAGCGACGGCCGTCGCTCGTTGAGCGGCGGTCTGCGGTCGGGGGCCTTCGCCGGCGGCCGAGCGCCGCACCTCGGCGACCTGGGCCGGATGGTCCGGAGCCGGAACGGGCGCGCCCATCCGCCGGTCACGCGACCGCCCGACGACGACGCGGCGGCGGTCCGGGCGCCACGGTGAATCGGGTCGTCGGGGCGATCGTCTACAACTGGCCCCTGAAGCTCGCGGCGATCGCGCTCGCGACGCTGCTCTACGTGGGCCTGATCTTCTCGGAGAACGTCCAGACCCGCGATGTCAGCATCCCGATCAATGCCGTGGGCAAGTCGACCGGCACGATCCTCATCGGCGAGCTCGGCGAGGTCACGAACATCCGCTACTTCGTGGCCGACCAGGCGAACGTCACGATCACCTCGGCGAACTTCACCGCGGTCGTCGACCTGACGCAGGTCCAGCCGGGCACGGCCCCCCAGTCCGTCCGCGTGGAGGTCACCTCGGCCGACCCGCGCGTCCAGGTCCAGTCGGCCACGCCGGCCTTCGTCTCGGTCCACCTCGAGCCGGTCAAGACCACCGACGTGTCGATCGACCTCGCGCCGGGCCAGGTTCCGGACGGGCTCGCGATCGGCGATCCCCAGGCATCGCTCGAGAAGGCGACCGTCATCGGCGCGGCGACCGATATCGCTCGGGTCACCGCGGCCCGCGCGAACATCCCCATCGACTCGTCCGGGATCGACGTGGACCGGGACATCCAGCTGATCCCGGTCGACCAGCTCGGCGAGCGCGTCACGGGTGTCGACGTCGAACCGGCGACGGTCCACGTCCAGATGCCCGTGTTCAAGGACAGGAGCACCGCGACCGTGCCGATCACTCCGGCGATCGTCGGGTCATTGGCGACCGGGTTCGAGGTCGGTCGGATCGAGGCCTCTCCGACGACCGTCTCGATCGCCGGCGACGCCGCCGACCTGGCGAACGTCGTCGACGTGGATACCCAGCCGATCACGCTCGACGGCCGGACCGCCGACTTCGACGTGACCGTCGGGTTCAACCTGCCCCAGGGCATCCGGACGACGGGTGGAGAGACCGTCACGGTCCACGTCCAGATCCGAGCGGTGAACTCGAGCCGGAACTTCAGCGCGGGGATCGTCCTGGCCGGCGCCCGGGCGGATCGCCTGTACAGCCTGTCCGCTCCCGAGGCGCTCGTCACGATCGGTGGCTCGCCGGCCGACCTCGATCGGTTGAACGGGGCGACGATCGCATTGACGGCAAGCGTCGCCGACCTGGGACCTGGGACGCACACGGTTCCCCTCTCGATCCAGCTCCAGGCCGGCCTCACGGTCGTCGCGATCAGCCCGGCCTCGGTCACGGTCACCGTCAGCGAGGTCCCCGCCGGGAGCGCCGCCCCGTCCGCGTCCGGGGGTGGCTGAGTGCCGCGTCTCTTCGGCACGGACGGGATCCGCGGCGTTGCCAACGTCGAGCTGAAGCCGACCCTGGCGTACGCGCTCGGGCGGGCGACGGCCAGCCGTCTCGTGGGCAAGGGCGGCCGGCTCGTCGTGGGCCAGGACACGCGCCGCTCCGGCGACATGTTCGTCGCCGCGATCGCGGCCGGCGCCACGAGCCTGGGTGCGGACGTCCGGATCGCGGGGACGGTCCCGACGCCCGCCCTCGCGTTCCTCGCCGGGACCGGTGACTTCGCCGCCGGGATCATGGTCTCGGCCTCGCACAACCCGGCCGACGACAACGGCCTGAAGGTCCTCGACGAGCACGGCCTGAAGCTCGACGACGCCGTCGAGGACGAGATCGAGCAGCTGATCTGGCGGACGGAGGAGCTGGGCTCCGTGGGCAACGCCGAGATCGGCCGGGCGGTGGTCGATCCGGCCCTCCTCGACCGGTACCGCGTCCACCGGCTGGGGCTCGCCGGCTCGATCGACGCAGGCGGCCTGCGGATCGTCGTGGACTGCGCGAACGGCTCGGGCGGGGTCGTCGGTCCGGCGATCCTCGAGGCGACCGGCGCCAGCGTCCAGGTGATCCACAACGAGCCCGACGGCGTGAACATCAACGTCCGTTCCGGGGCCACGGCGCCGGCGTCCCTCGCGGAGGCGGTCCGCGAGCACGGCGCCGACGTCGGCTTCGCGCTCGACGGTGACGCCGACCGGCTGATCGCCGTCGACGCGAGCGGCGAGGTCGTCGACGGCGACCAGGTGCTGGGCATCCTCGCCCTGGACCGGCTCGAGCGCGGCGTCCTCCCCGAAGGCGCCCTCGTCGTGTCCGTCCTCTCGAACGGCGGCCTCCAGACGACGATCGAGGCGGCCGGCGGCCAGATCATCCGGACGCCCGTCGGCGACAAGTACATCCTCGAGGGGATGCAGGTCTCGGGCGCCGGCCTGGGGGGCGAGAAGAGCGGCCACGTGATCGTCCTGGAGCACACCACGTCAGGCGACGGGATCGTCACCGCGCTCGAGGTCCTCCGGGTGATGACCCGGGCCGGCCGTCCGCTGGCCGAGCTCGCCGAGCGGATCCCGATGCTCCCCCAGCAGCAACGGGCGGTGAAGGCCCGCCACAAGGACCAGTGGGAGGGCGATCACCGGATCCAGCGCGCGATCCGCGACGCCGAGGCCCGCCTCGGGCCGGGTGGTCGCGTCCTCGTCCGGCCGTCCGGCACGGAGCCCGCCCTCCGGGTGATGGTCGAGGGGCGCGACGCGGAACTCGTCACGGAGCTGGCCGACGCGATCGCGGCCCTCGCGGGCGAGCGACTAAACTGAGCGCCGCGTCGGGGCACGCCGTCGCACGAGCCCAGGCCCGGCGGTCGCTCGGAAGCGGAGGACAACCAGCGACATGTGCGGAATCGTCGGCTACACCGGGCCTCGCGAGGCCGGGCCGATCCTGATCGAGGGCCTCCGGCGGCTCGAGTACCGCGGCTACGACTCGGCCGGGATCGCCCTCGTCGACGAGGACGGCGACCTCTTCGTCGAGAAGAAGGCCGGCAAGCTGGCGAACCTCCAGACCGCGATCGCGGACCGCACGCCGCATGCCGCGTTGGGCCTGGCTCACACCCGCTGGGCGACCCACGGCCGGCCGAACGACCTGAACGCCCATCCCCACCAGGACTGCACGGGTGCGATCACGGTCATCCACAACGGGATCATCGAGAACTTCACCGAGCTCCGCGACGGGCTCGCCGCGCGCGGCCACACCCTGACCTCGGAGACCGATACCGAGGCAATCGCCCACCTGGTCGAAGAGGCCTACCGGGGCGACCTGGCCGATGCGGTCCGGGCCACCCTCAAGCAGCTCGAGGGCGCCTACGCGCTCGTCGTGATGCACCGGGAAGAGCACAGCCGGCTCGTCGGGGCCCGCCAGGACGTGCCGCTCGTCGTGGGTCTCCACGGCGAGGAGAGCTTCATCGCGAGCGACGTCGCGGCGATCCTCGCCCACACGAACCGGATCATCTTCCTCGAGGAGGGCGACGTCGCCGACGTCCGGCCGACCGGGGTCGTGATCACCGACGTCGAGGGCACCGTCCAGGACCGGGCGGAGACGGTCGTCGACTGGTCGCCCGAGGCCGCCGAGAAGGGCGGCTACGACCATTTCATGTTGAAGGAGATCCACGAGCAGCCCGAGTCGCTCCGCCAGTGCATCGCCGGGCGCGTCACCCGCGAGGGCCGGATCCGGCTCCAGGAGCTGGCCGGCCTCGAGGCGGCGATCCAGGGGGCGACCCGGATCGAGCTCGTCGCCTGCGGCTCGGCCTACTACGCCGCGCTCGTCGGGGCCGCCGCGCTCGAGGCATGGACGGGCCTGCCGGCCCGGGCCACCGTCGGCTCGGAGTTCCGCTACAGCCCGCCGCCGCTCGACGGGACGACGCTCGTCATCGCCGTGACCCAGTCGGGCGAGACGGCCGACACGATCGCTCCGGCACGCCACGCTCGCGAGGCCGGCTGTCCGATCGTCGCGGTCACGAACACGGTCGGGTCCGCGATCACCCGCGAGGCCGATGCAGTCGTCTTCCTCCAGGCCGGTCCGGAGATCGCCGTCGCGGCCTCGAAGACGTTCACGACCCAGGTCACGACCCTCGTGATCCTCGCGGCCGCGATCGCCCGGATCCGCGGATCGCTCGACGAGGCCGCGGAACGGGAGCTCGGCGACGCCCTGCACGCCCTGCCGGCCGCCGCCCAGGCGACGCTGGACGCGGTGGCGGAGTCCGCGCCGGCGATCGCCCGGCGCTACGTGAACATGCGCGGCTTCATGTTCGTGGGCCGCGGGACGTCGATGCCGACGGCGCTCGAAGGCGCGCTGAAGCTCAAGGAGGTCAGCTACGTCCACGCCGAGGGCTACGCGGCGGGCGAGCTGAAGCACGGCCCGATCTCCCTGCTCGACGCCGAGTACCCCCTCGTGGCGGTCGCGACCCGCTCGGTGACCTACGACAAGCTGATCAGCAACGTGATGGAGGGCCGGGCGCGCGATGCTCGCGTGATCGCGGTGGCGACCCAGGGCGACGAGCAGATCGGGCGGATCGCCGACGACGTCTGGTACGTCCCCGACACCCACGAGGCCCTCGCGCCCGTGATCGGGATCATCCCGCTCCAGCTCTTCGCGTACCACGTCGCCGTCGCCCGCGGCACCGACGTCGACCAGCCGCGCAACCTGGCGAAGTCGGTGACGGTCGAGTAGGCGCGACCGGTGGCGCGGCAACCTCCCCGATCGCCCGGCGAACCGCCCCCCGAGGTCGGAGGGGGATCTCCGCGACCCCATCCGCCCGAGGGGACGTCCGAGCTCGGGATCGACATCATCAAGGTCGAGCGCATCCGGGCCTCGATCGAGCGCTTCGGCGAGCGCTTCGCGAAGCGGGTCCTGACCCCGGCCGAGCAGCGCTACGTCCGCCTCCGGCCGGAGACCTTCGCCGGCCGCTGGGCGGCCAAGGAAGCGGTCTCGAAGGTGCTGGGCCTGGGGGTTCGCGGCATCGGCTGGCGGGACATCGAGGTCGAGCGGCTGCCCACCGGCCAGCCCGCCGTCCGGCTCCACGGGCGGGCGGCGGCACGCGCCGAACAGCTCGGGATGGACCGCGTGGCGCTGTCGATCAGCCACGAGTCCGACTACGCCGTGGCGATCGCCTTCGGGGTCCGGACGGCCGGTGGCAAGTACGTCTTCCCGCTCGACATCGAGGAGCGTCTCGACGACCGCGAGCGGCGCCTCCTCGCCCGGATGGAGCGCCTGCGCGAGCTCCACGAGGCGAACCTCCTGGCCGGGGCCGGAGCCGGAGCCACGGCCGGAGTCGACGACGGCGCAAGCCGCGATTCCGGCACGGACCGATGAGCGGTCGGGGACCCGTCGGCTTCGTGCCGCGGAGCGGCACCCACGCCGCGACCGCAGGGGAGCCCGAGCCAACCGCTCCCGAGGGGATCGAGCTCCTCACCGACGAGATCGCCGCCGAGCTCCTGCCAACCCGCGACAAGCGCGGCCACAAGGGCGCCTTCGGAAAGCTCCTGGTCGTCGCCGGCTCGCTCGATTACGCGGGCGCCGCGCTCCTCGTCTGTCGGGCCGCCGGGCGGGCGGGCGCCGGGTTGGTGACGTTGGCCGTGCCCGAGACGCTCCAGCCGCTGTTCGCGGCGAAGGTCGTCGAGGCCACGACGATGGCGCTCCCCGAGGACGACGTCGAGGAGGTCGATCCGGAGCCGGCCCTCGCCCGGATCCTCGACCACGACCACGACGCAATCGTCATCGGTCCGGGCCTGCGGCCGGGCCTGGCGACCACCGAGCTCGTCCGGGTGCTCCTGGCGGCACCCGACGAGGGTTCGACCGCCCCGATCGTGCTGGACGCCGAGGCCCTCCGCTCCCTCGCGACGATGGAGGAATGGTGGTCGGGCGATCGCCGGCCGAGCGTGATGACGCCGCATGCCGGAGAGTTCGCCCGGCTCCGCGCCGGGAGCGGCCGCGAGCCCGAAGCCGATGGCGACCTCGGCGCGGACGACGCGGCCCGGGCGGCAGCCGCGCGCGATGCAGCGACGACCTGGGGCCAGGTCCTCGTCCTGAAGGGTGCCAAGACCGTGATCGCCGCGCCGGATGGCCGCCTCGCCGTCGCGCCGTTCGAGAACCCGGCGCTCGCGAGCGGCGGGACCGGTGACGTCCTCGCCGGAGTGATCGGCTCGCTGCTGGCCCAGCACCTCGCGCCGTACGACGCGGCGCGCCTGGGCGTCTACCTGCACGGCCTGGCCGGCGACGCGGTCCGCGAGCGGTTGGGCGACAGCGGGCTCCTTGCGTCGGACCTGCCCGATCCGGTGGCGCTCGCCCGGAAGCGGCTGGCCGCCCTCGCCGAGCGCCGCAAGGCGGGATCACGGCTCGGGTTCGGGGCTCGGCCGGCCGCACCGCCGGCCGGAACGACGGAGCCGATCGGCCCGAACCACGCCGATCGCGGCACGGACTGAGGTGGCGCCGGACCCGGGCGATTCCGTCGGCGGCCGCCTCGCCAGGGCCGGGCTGCCGGCGCTCCGCCGGAACGCCTGGATCGAGATCGATCTCGCGGCCCTCGGCGCCAACATCGCGGCCCTCCGACGGATGGCCGGCGGCGCGGCCCAGCTGCTGCCCGTCGTCAAGGCCGACGCCTACGGCCACGGGATGGTCCCGATCGCCCAGGCCCTCGATGGGATCGGGGTCGACGGGCTGTGCGTCGCGACCCTCGACGAGGCCGTCACGCTCGTCGAGGCCGGCGTCCGAGCGCCGGTCCTCATCCTGTATCCCGTTCCGGTCGAGGCGGTCGAGGAAGCGGCCCGGCGGGGGATCGGGCTGGCCGGTGGCTCGACCGACGGGCTCGAGCCGATCCTCCGGACGGCGTCGGCCGCGGGCCTCGCGGCGCGTCTAGCGATCGAGCTCGAGATCGAGACCGGTCTCGGTCGGGGCGGCGTCGCGCCGGACGGTGCCGTGGCGGCCGCCCGAGCCATCCGCGCGAGCGGCGCCCGCCTGAGCGGCGTCTGGTCCCATCTCCAGGAGGCCGAGGTCGCCGAGCTGACGCGCGTCCAGGTCGAGCGGTTCGAGGCCGCGCTGGCCGGGCTGCGCGCGGCGGGGATCGAGGTCCCGCGGCGGCACCTCGCGGCGAGCGGCGGACTGCTGCTCGGCGCGGTGCCGGCGTACGAAGCCGTGCGGCCCGGGATCGCCACCTACGGCCTGGTCCCCGACGAGCTCCTGGAGGGGGGCGAGCTGCCGGCCGGCCTCCATCCGGCCGCCCGCGACCTCCGTCCCGTCCTCTCGCTCCACGCCCGGCCGGTGCGCGTTGCCGACCTGCCGGAGGGTCACGGCGTGTCCTACGGGCCCACGTGGCGGGCGCCCGTCGAGAGCCGGATCGCGACCCTCCCGATCGGCTACGGCGACGGCTGGTCGCGGGCCCTCTCGAACCGCGCCGAGGCCCTCGTCCGGGGTGTCCGGGCGCCGGTCGTCGGCAACGTGGCGATGGACGCGACGATGGTCGACGTCAGCCGCGTCCCCGGTCCGCCCGTCGACGTGGACGACGAATTCGTGCTGATCGGCCGCCAGGGAACCGACGAGATTCGTGCCTCCGAGGTGGCGCGATGGCGCACCACGAACTCGTGGGAGGTGGTGACCACGATGTCTGCGCGTCTGACCCGGGTGTACCATGCGCCGGCTGGCTTGGCCGGGGCGCGCCGGTTGGGCGGCATGGAGGATTCGTGGCTCGCATCGAGCTCTGGAACGGGGACATCTGCGACCTAGAGGTCGACGCGATCGTGAACGCCGCGAACCTGTCGCTGTGGATGTCGACCGGGGTCGCCGGTGAGATCAAGCGCGCCGGCGGCGACGCGATCGAGTTCGCCGCGGTCCGCCAGGCTCCCGTCCCCCTCGGTGAGGCCGTCGTCACGCCGGCCGGCAATCTCGCCGCGAAGGCGGTCATCCACGCCGTGTCGCTCGACCGCGACCGACGGACCAGCGCCGAGGTCATCGACCGGGCCGTGCGGAGCGCGATGGCTCGGGCCCGCGAGCTGCGCGCGGCGAGCGTCGCCTTCCCGGCGATGGGCACCGGGGTCGGCGGCTTCCCGCTCGACGAGGCTGCCCGGGTGACCGTCAATGCCGTCCGAGATGAGCTGGGCCGCTCCCCGACGATCGACCACGTGACGTTCGCGATGCGCGGCGCGGCCGCCTACCACGCATTCGAGATGGCGCTCGCGGCGATTGCCGGTGGGCCGGCCGGCGGCGCACCCACGCGCGGGGCGGTCCCCGCGTGAGCATGCCCTACGCGCGGACCGAGGAGCAGCGCGACGAGCTCGTCGAACACGTCGCTCGCGAGATCCAGCTCCGGGGCCTGACCGGCCCGGCGGTCCACTTTCTCGAGGCAAGCCGGCCGTATCGGCCCCTGGGCGCGAACGCGATGCTCTTCTTCGACCCGGTCCTGCGCGGCTTGTTCGGCGGCGAGGACGCGTTCGCCTCGGAGATCCTCGCCGACGAGACCGGGATCGAGCTGCTGATCGCGCGGCTCGAGGAGATCGACGAAGAAATCACCTGGGACGCCTAGGGCCAGGATCGTCGGCTGTCGCGACTGGCGAAGTGACGACCTGGATGCGTTCCCGTCCGGACCTCGGGGAGCGTCGGCCGGCCGGTTGACTCGGCCCGACCGCCTCGGTGGGCTTGCGGCCTTCGCGGGTAGCATGGGCTCGTGACCGATCCTCGGGCGTTCCTGGCCCTCGACCTTGGCGGCGCCACCTCGTCGGTGGCGCTGATCGGCCGGATCGCGCATCGCTGGCGGCTCGTCGGGTCCCTCGCGATGCCCAGCTCGACCCCGGTCGACGCGATCGTCGCCGAGATCGTCCGGCGCGTTTTCGCCTCAGATCCGGGCCTCGCGGCCGCGATCGGCCTGCCGGCGACCGAGCCGAACGGGACCGGTCGCGCCGCCGACC
This sequence comes from Candidatus Limnocylindrales bacterium, assembly GCA_035693125.1. Lineage (GTDB taxonomy): Bacteria > Chloroflexota > Limnocylindria > Limnocylindrales > CSP1-4 > CF-46. The sequence goes on from DASSHB010000021.1 coordinate 30,737, forward strand.
CCGAGCGGGTCGAGCTGCCGCGGCTCGTCGCCCGGAGCGCTCCGCGCCGGGACCTCCTCGCGGTCGCGGTCTCGGCGCGTGCCCTCGAGCCCCTGGCCGACGCGGCCCGCCGGACGGGCTGGCGGACGACGACGGCGACCCTCGACGGCAGCGATCCGCTCCGGCTGACGAACCGGATCCTCGATCCCGCGATCGACGTGGTCCTCGTGGGTGCGGGCGATCCGCCCGGGGCGGACGAGCGCCGCCAGATCGCCGAGCTGGCCGGGATCGTGGCGGGGGCGGTCGCGCGCCGGCCGGAGCTGACGGTCGTCCTGGCCGGGGCGATGGCGGAGCAGCTGGGACGGCTCGAGGCCAGCGCCGACGGCACCGGGAACCGTCCGGGGGAGCTCCTGCTCGCACCCGCCGCGACGACGGGCGACCCACCCGGTCAACCGCTCCGCGACCTCCTCGACGAGGTCCGCGGCGGGCCCGACGACCCGCGCCGGGCCACGGGCCGGATCACCTCGGCCCTGGCCGACGTCCTCGACCGCCGGGTCGAGCTGATCGAGATCGGGTTCGACGGCGGACTGCGCGCCACCGCCGCGCCGGGGATCGGCGGCGAGGAGGCCCGCGCGACCGTCTCGATCGTCGCCGAGGCGGCGCTCCTCCCGCCCGATCCCGATGACGCGACCGTGGACCGGGTCATGGCCTGGATGACGATCCCGATCGACCGTCACCGGCTCCGCGATCGATTGCGCGAGCTGCGCCTCTGGCCATGGTCCGGGATCGCCGGCGACGGCGCACGGCTGCGCCTTGCGGCCGCCCGCGCGGCGATGGCCGTCCTCATCGAGGCGACGCCCGAGCAGTCGGCGCTTCCCGCGCCGGACGTCGTCGTCGTGTCCGGCGGCGCCTTCGCCGTGGCTCCCGGGCCCGCGATCGCCCTGGCCGTCGCGGACGTCCTGCGCCGTCCCGGCGCGATCGCCCTCGCCCACGACCACGCCCGGATCCTGGGCGCGCTCGGCGTGATCCCCGATGCGGGCGAGCGCCGCCAGGCGCTGATCGACCTGGCCGACGACGTCCTGACGCCGCTCGGCACCGTGGTGATCCCGGCCGGGATCCGCGCCGGGACGAGCGCCGGTCGCCTCACCGTCCACGCGGACACGGGTGCGAGCGAGACCGACCTCGTCCCCGGCGCCCTCGAGGTCGTCGACCTGCCGCCCGGCGACGTCGCGACCGCGGAGTTCAGCTTCCGCGACACGGTCCGCCTGGGTGGTCGCGGCAGGCGGTTCGCGGTCGACGTCTCGGGCGGACTCGGCGGGCTGCTGATCGACCTCCGTGACGTGCCGCTCCGCCTGCCCGAGCGGCTGGATCGGCGGCGGGAGCTCCTCGACGCCTGGCAGGAATCGCTGTGGCTGACGCGCGACCGATGACAGCTCCCTCGGACCTCGCGCCCGGTCTCGACCTGGTCGGTCAGCGGCCGCTGCTCGGCGACGCGCCCGAGATCCTGTTCCGGTTGGCGCCGGGAGACCGTCCCCTCGTCGCCCCGGGCGACGCGATCGTGGCCGGGACGACGATCGCCGAGCGGCTCCGCGACGCCTCCGTCGTCGACCTGGGACCCGCCGCCGCCGCCGAGACGGCCCGGGCCGGCGATCGCTGGGTGACGGCGGATCGACCGGCCGCGCGGGTCATCGGCCGGCCGGCCGCCCGCCTGCGATCGGGTGGCGACCCCACGTCGGGGGAGCTCCTCTTCGAGCACGATGGTCGCTGGTCCGTCGCCACCGGCGAGCATCCCGAGCCGGTGGACTGCCCGGTGTCGGGCGTGGTTCGCGACGTGCGGTCCGGCGTGGGCATCCGCGTCCATGCCCAGGGCCGGGCGCTCTTCGGGGTCGACGCCCTCGGCGACCCCTCCAGCGGGCGGCTGTCGCTCGGGGCCGATCGCGGCGACCACCGCCACGGACGCCTCCGCCCGACCTCCCTCGACGTGGGACTGGCCGGCACGATCCTCGTCATCGGCGCGCGGGTGGATGCCGAGGCCCTGACCCGCGCTCGCGCCATGGGCGTGCGTGGGGTGATCGTCAGCGGCCTCGCTGGCAAGGAGCGGCGCGACTTCATGGCCTCCGAGTCGCGCCAGCGGGCCGCCCTCCACCGGCTGCCGCCATTCGGCGTCCTGGTCCTCGACGGCGCGGTCCGTCGCCCGATCGCCGGCCCCGTCAGCGCCGTGCTCGATGCCCTGGCCGGGACGACCGTGGCGATCACGATCGATCCGCCGGCCCTCGTCTTCGACGAGCCCGAGCTGGATCTCGCCCCATTGCCCGACGGCCACGTCCGCGTCCGCGCCGGCGAGCACGCCGGAGCCGAGGGTCGCTGGGCGGGTCCGGCCGGCGTTCGCCGCTTCGCGGGCGGGACCGACCTGGAGGCGGGCTGGGTGGTCCTGGACGGCGACGCCCCGATCCCGATCCCGATCGCGGACCTCGAGCGGTACGGCTGAGCGATGGCCGGCTCGCTGGCCGGCGGGCCGGCCGAGGCGCCCCCCGGCGCCGCCCGCACGATCCGGACGACCTCCCCCGCGGAGACGATCGCCCTCGGCGAGGCCCTCGGGCGGGCCGCCATCGCGGGCGACCTCGTCTGCCTGTGGGGCGAGCTCGGGGCCGGCAAGACCCAGCTCGCGAAGGGCATCGCGCTCGGGCTCGGGGTCGACGCGACGGTGAACTCGCCGACGTTCATCCTCATGAACGAATACCGCGGCCGGTTCCCGCTCTTCCACGTCGACCTCTATCGCCTCGCGGACGCGGCCGACGCCCTGGCGGGCGGCGTCGTCGACGAGCGCCAGGCCCACGGCGTCACCGTCGTGGAATGGCCCGAGCGGATGGGCGAGGTCCTGCCGGCCCGGCGGCTCGACGTGCGGATCGAGGGGACCGGCGAGGAGGTTCGGACGATCGAGCTGTCGACGCCGGATCCCTCCCTGACCCGGCTCCTGGAGGCGGTGCAATGACTGCCCAGGGCCAGGCCGCGGGCGACGGCCGCCGTGACTGGCTGCTCGCGATCGACACGGCGACGGCGCGGATCGTCGTCGCAGCCGGTGGGCTCGACGGGACGCCGCTCGGCGCGACCATCTGGGACGCCGGCCGGACGCACGGCGAGCAGCTCCTGCCGGCGATCGGGCGGCTGACGGGCGAGGCCAACCTGCGCCGGTCGCGGATCCGCGGCGTGATCGTCGGGACGGGGCCCGGCGCGTTCACCGGGCTGCGGGTCGGGCTCGCGACCGCGAAGGCGCTGGCCCACGAGCTGCGGGTGCCGGTCGCGGGCGTCTCGACGGCCGCCGCCCTCCTCGACGCGAGCGGAGCGGGCCCGCTTGGCGTGCTGCTCCTGCCGGCGGGTCCCAACGACCGAACCGTGGTCCGCGGCGCGGACCCGGCGATCCTGCTGCCGGGCGGCCGCGCCCTCGAGCTGCGAGACGCCGACGTCCTCGTCGCCGTGGATCTGGACGGTCGTGCGCCCGCCGACGCGGTGGCGCGCGGCGAGGTGGCACGGGACGGGCTGGCGGCCGCGCTCCTCCGGCTGGGCGTCGGGCGACTCGCGGCTGGCGGCGACGATCTCGCCCGCCTCGTCCCCGACTACGTCAGCCTGCCGCGTGGCGTCACGAGCGAGAGCGGGGAGGTCGAATGGTCGCGCGACCCCCGGTGAAGCTCACGATCGAGCCGATGCGCCTCGAGGACCTCGACGACGTCCAGCGAATCGAGGGGGCCAGCTTCTCGACGCCGTGGCCGGAGAACGCCTACCGCAGCGAGCTGATGACGAATCGCCTCGCCTCGTACCTGGTCGCCCGGATCGACGGCCGGATCGTCGCCTACGGCGGGATGTGGCTGATGGTCGACGAGGCCCACATCACCACGTTCGCGGTCCACCCCGCCTGGCGCCGGCAGCGGGTCGGCGAGCGGCTGCTCCTCGCGTTCCTCGATCTCGCCGTCGACCGCCGCGCTCGCGAGGCGACCCTCGAGGTCCGCCTCTCGAACCTGGCGGCACGGCGCCTCTACGAGAAGTACGGCTTCCGGCCGGTGGGGCTGCGGCCGCGCTACTACAGCGACAACAACGAGGATGCGCTGATCATGACCACCGATCCGCTCGACGAGCCCACGCTCCGGGCCCGGATCGCGAGCCTCCGCGACGCGCTCGACGCCGGGCCCGCGCCCGAAGGCCCCTTCGAGCCGGAGCCCGGCCCGTCCGACCAGGCCGCTTCGTGACCGGGAGCGCGGCCCACGGCCCGGTCCTCCTCGCGATCGAATCGTCGTGTGACGAGACCGGGATCGCGGTGATCGACGCTGGCCGCCGGATCCTTGCGAACGTGGTCGCGAGCCAGACGGCCCTCCATGCCGCCAGCGGCGGGATCGTGCCGGAGGTCGCCGCGCGCGCCCACCTCCGCTGGATCGTGCCGGTCCTCGACCAGGCGCTCGCCGACGCGAACGTGACGGTCGAGGACGTCGACGGGGTGGCCGTCACCTACGGTCCCGGGCTCGCGGGCTCGCTGCTCGTCGGGATCAACTTCGCGAAGACCCTTGCCTGGGCGCACGACAAGCCGCTCGTGGGGGTCAACCACCTCGAGGGCCACCTGTACGCGGCGTGGCTCGCCGACGCGACCGCCGACCTCCCCGCCGAGCCGGTCTTCCCGCTCGTGGCGCTGATCGTGTCGGGCGGCCACACGTTCCTCGTGGAGATGCGCGATCACCTCACGTATCGGCTCCTCGGCCAGACCGTGGACGATGCCGCCGGCGAGGCGTTCGACAAGGTCGGGCGGCTGCTCGGGCTGCCCTATCCCGGCGGCCCCGCAATCTCCCGCGCGGCGGAGGCGGCCGGCCTCCACGACGCGGCGTTCCCGCGGGCCTGGCTCGGCGACTCGTACGACTTCTCGTTCAGTGGCCTGAAGACGGCCGCCCGGCGGACGATCGACGAGGCCCGGATCGAGGAGGGCCTGCCGACCGGCAAGGCCGCCGAGGCCGAGCCGGATGCCCGGCTCTCGGACGCTGCCGTGGCCGAGCTCGCCTGGGGCTTCCAGGACGCGGTCGTCGACGTCCTCGTCACGAAGACGATCCGGGCCGCCGCGGCGACGGGCGCCCGATCGATCGTGCTGGGCGGCGGCGTGGCCGCGAACGGCTCGCTGCGGACCCGGCTGGCGGGCGAGGCCGAGGCGATCGGGTTGCCGCTGATCGTCCCCCGGCCGGCACTGTGCACCGACAACGGGGCGATGATCGGCGCGGCCGGCGCGCGCCGGTTCGCGGCCGGCGAGCGGGCGGGCCTCGCCCTCGACGCGAGCCCGTCCCTGCCCCTCGCGCGGCGCTGAGGCGCGATCCATGGCCGGAGGCCCGCCCGTTCGGATCGATCCCGCGGCCGTTCGGCGGACGCTGCGCGAGGCCGGGCTGCGCGCCCGCCACGCGCTGAGCCAGAACTTCCTTGCGGACCCCGACGTCCTCGAGGCGATCCTCGCCGAAGCGGCCCCTGGGCCCGGGCGGCGCGTGCTAGAGATCGGACCGGGGCTGGGGTTCCTGACGGGTGGACTGCTCGATGCCGGGGCCGAGGTGACCGCCGTCGAGCTCGATCGAGGCCTGGCCGCGTTCCTCCGCGACCGCTTCGGCGCTGAGCTCGATGCCGGCCGGCTCCGGTTGATCGAGGGCGACGCCCTGGACGAGGAGCTGACCCGGCTCGTCGCGCCGCCATATGACGTCGTGGCGAACCTGCCGTACCACGTCACCTCGCCGACCCTCCACCGCCTGCTCGGCGAGACGCCGCGCCCGGCTCGGCTCGTCCTGATGGTCCAGCGCGAGGTGGCCGAGCGGATCGCGGCACCGCCCGGGGGGATGAGCTACCTGAGCGTCTTCGTCCAGTACCACGCCCGGGTCCGCGTCGCGTTCGACGTCCCGCCCGAGGCCTTCGAGCCGGAGCCCGCCGTTCGCTCGGCCGTGATCGTCGCCGAGCCATACCCCGATGACGACCGCCTGCCAACGGCCGAGGCCGAGGACGCGCTCTGGCGGCTCGTCCAGGCGGGCTTCCGCGAGCGCCGGAAGATGCTCCACAACGTCCTGGCGCGGCAGCTCCCCGTGGAGCCGGCACGGGTCGCCGCCGCGCTGGCAGCCGCCGGGATCGCCCCGGATCGCCGGCCGCAGACCCTCGGGGTGGGGGAGTGGATCGCCCTCCTCGAGGCCTTCGGCGAGATCGGCTCGGATCGGCGCGGCCGGAAGCGTCCCGCGGGATGACGCCGTCCGTCGATCCGGCGCGTCGGGTGACCCCTGTCGTGCGCCTGGCGCCCGCCAAGCTGAACCTGACCCTCGCGGTGGTCGGCCGCCGGCCGGACGGCTATCACGCGCTCCATTCGGTGATGGCCCCGCTCGCGGTCCAGGACCGGCTGAGCCTGGCACCCGATCCCTCGCCGGGGGCCGCCGACACGCTCCGCGTCGATGGCTTCGATGCCGGCCCGAACCGGGACAACCTCGTCCTCCGGGCGGTCGAGACCACCCGTCGCGCGCTGCGACCGCACCTGCCCGCGCCGCCGCTCGCCCTCGCGATCCGGCTGGAGAAGCGGATCCCGGTGGCGGCCGGCCTCGCCGGCGGCTCGAGCGACGCGGCCGCCGCGATCGACGGGGCCCTCGAGGCGTGGGCGGCGACCGACGCCTTGGCGCCCGCCGAGCGGGCCGCGATCGCCGCCTCGCTGGGGAGCGACGTCCCGTTCTTCCTCGCCGGCGGTCCCGCGCTCGTGGAGGGTCGTGGGGAACGGGTCCTGCCGCTCCGGGGGGTCCATCTCGCGGCCGGCGAACGGGCGCCGGGGATCGTCCTCGTCACGCCGGCTGTCGCGGCCCACACCGCGGCCGTGTTCGCCGCCTGGGCCCAGGGCGCGATGGCCCCGGTCGGCGTCGCCCTCCGCAGCTCGGAGCACTTCGCCGGCGAGTTCGGTTCCGGCGTCAGCGCGCGCCAGCTCCTGGAACGGGCCGGAGTCCTCGCCTCGGCGAACGACCTGCTTCCGGCTGCCGCCGCCGTCGTCGACGGGCTGACGGCGTTCCGCCGTGCCTTGACGCGACTCCTCGGCCGCCCGATCGGCCTGTCCGGCTCGGGCCCGACGTTGTGGGCCCTCTATCCTTCCCTCGACGACGCCGACCTTGCCGCCGAGGCCGTCCGGGCGGCCGTGGGCACCGGCTTCATCGCAAGCCCCGGCGACGGCCCACCGTTCGTCGCCGCAACCACGTTCCTCACCACGACCGAGCATGATTCCGAGGAGGGCCCCGACCGATGACCCGTCAAGCGATCCAGACGAACGGCGCGC
>DASSHB010000022.1:0-12696 GCA_035693125.1 Candidatus Limnocylindrales bacterium
TCCGCGTCGGGACCTGATCGTCGAGCGAGCGCCCGGGCGCGAATCCAGGACCACCGCCCGTCCCGCGCCCAACGGGGCGGGCGTCGGTCCGCTCGCGGGTCAGCGAGCGGCCATCACCTCGATCTCGACCCTGGCACCGACCGCCAGGGCCGTGACGGCGACCGTTGCCCGTGTCGGCATCTCGGTCGGGAAGAACTCGCGGTAGACGCTGTTCATCGCGAAGAACTCCGCGATATCCGTGAGGTAGACGGTGCACTTCACGACGTCCGAGTAGTCGAGACCCACGGCGCGCAGGAGCCGGCCGACGTTCTCGAGCATCGCCCGGGTCTCGGCTTCGATCCCACCCGGGACGGGTCCGTCGGACCCGGGAGCGTCACCGATCTGGCCGGCGAGGAACACGAAGCCGTTGGCTTCGACGACCTTGGAGAACGGCAGGCTGCCGGGCTCCAGACCAGGACCGCTCGGGATGGACTTGGGCATCGACGGGACTCCCTCAGGTGCGGACGACGGAGCCCGAGTCTACGCGCGACGGCCGCGCGTGGCCGATGGATGCGGGCTAGCCTTGCCGGCGATGGACGCCGTCTCGACCACCGCGCTGACGAAGCGCTATCCGCACCATGAGCTCCCGCCCGAGCGACTCGCGCGACGGCTGCGCGGCGAGCCCCGCAACGACGTCCTCGCGCTCGAGGACCTCTCGATCGCGGTCCGCGAGGGAGAGATCTTCGGGTTCCTCGGTCCCAACGGAGCCGGCAAGTCGACGACGATCCGGCTGCTCCTGGGCTTCCTCCACCCGTCGTCCGGTGGCGGCCAGGTCATGGGCCTCGACATCGTCCGAGACAGCGTCGCGATCCGGGCTCGGGTGGGGTACCTGCCGGGCGGGATCGCGCTGTACGACACGCTCAGCGGGGAACGGCTGCTCGACTACCTCGGCGAGCTGACCGGGCGGCCGTCCGTCCGTCGAGCGGAGCTCCTGGACCGCCTCGAGCTGTCGACGCGGACGCTCCAGCGACCCGTCCGCGATTACTCGCGCGGGATGCGCCAGAAGATTGGCATCATCCAGGCCCTCCAGCACGACCCCGAGCTGGCGATCCTCGACGAGCCGACCGAGGGCCTGGACCCGCTGATGCAGCGGGCGTTCTACGCGATCCTCGACGACCTGAAGGCCGCCGGCCGGACGATCTTCTTCTCGTCCCACGTCCTGTCCGAGGTGGAGCGGGTCTGCGACCGCGTGGCGATCGTTCGGCGCGGCCGGCTCGTCGCGCTCCAGGACGTCGCGAGCCTGCTCGAGCACCGGAAGCGGAACGTGGAGCTGCGGGCAGCTCCGGGCGAGGCGATCCATCTCGACGGCGTCGCCGGCGTCAGCGGGGTCAAGCAGGCCGCCGACGGGCGGATCACGTGCCAGCTCGAGGGCGACGTGGGGCCGTTCCTCGCGGCGATCGCGGGGCATCGGATCAGCGACCTGACGATCGAGCCGGCCCATCTCGAGGAGGCGTTCCTCGAGCTGTACCAGGATGCCGAACCGGGCGACCCGGCCGCGGGCGTATCGGCCGCGGGCGCATCGCCCGCCGGGGTGACCTCGCGATGAACCGCGTGCTGTTCGGCCATCTGTGGCGATCGCAACGGACGAAGCTCGTCATCGCCTCGATCGCCATGGCCGCCTGGAACGTCTTCCTGCCGGTGATCTACCAGTCGTTCGGGCAGCAGATGAAGGCCCTGATCGACTCCGGGATCATCCCGAAGCAGTTCACGAACTTCGGCGGCGGTGACGTGTTCAGCCTGCCGGGCTCGATCGCGCTCGGCTACGTCCACCCGATCGCGATCATCCTCGTCTCGATCTTCGCGATCGGGTTCGCGACGAGCGCGGTGGCGGGCGAGCGCCAGCGCGGGACCCTCGAGGTGGTCCTCGCCCGGCCGCTGTCGCGGCGCTCGCTCTACCTGACCGAGCTCGCGGCGACGCTCGTCCTCATCGGGATCGTCCTCGTGGCGGCGTCCGTCGGGACGCTCGTTGGCTGTGCGCTCGCGGGCGTGCTGGGCGAGCTGGCGGTCGAGCGCCTGCCACTCCTGTGGATCAACGGGATGCTCCTGTGGGGGACGATCGGGGCGATCGCGCTGGCGACGTCGGTCTCCTTCGACCGGCTGACGCCGGCCCTGGGGATCACCCTGGCGATCGTGATCGTGTCGTACTTCCTGGAGATCCTCGGCTCGCTCTGGCCGGACGCGAAGGGGCTCCAGCCGTACTCGCTGTTCCACTACCTCATGTCGCGGGATGTGCTCGGCGGAACGATCGATCCGTTCGCCTTCGGGATCCTGGCGGTCGTCGGCGCGATGGCGATCGTCGTCGCGCTCGTCGTCTTCCCGCGGCGCGACCTCGCCGCCCCGAGTTGAGTCCGGCGGCGATCCCGCGGATCCGGACCGAGCGGCTGCTCCTGCGCGAGTGGCGCGAGTCGGACCGCGAGCCATTCGCCGCGATGAACGCCGATCCGGAGGTCATGCGCTTCATGAGCCGGGCCCTCGATCGGCCGGACAGCGAGGCGATGATCGAGCGGATCGAGGCCCACTGGGCCGCCGACGGCTACGGGCTGTGGGCGGTCGAGCGAGCCGACGACGGGTCGTTCATCGGGTTCGTGGGCTTGGCGGCGCCCGCGTTCGAGGCATCGTTCACGCCGTGCCTCGAGGTCGGCTGGCGGCTGGCTCGATCCGCCTGGGGTCATGGCTTCGCGACCGAGGCCGCTCGGGCGGCGCTCCGGTTCGGGTTCGACACGCTCGACCTCGCCGAGATCGTGTCGTTCACGACGGTGGCCAACCTCCGGTCGAGGGCCGTGATGGAGCGCGTGGGGATGACCCGCGATCCGGCCGACGACTTCGATCACCCGAACCTCCCGGCGGACCACCCGATCCGGCGGCACGTCCTGTACCGGCTCTCCCGCGAGCGCTGGCCCGGCTGAGGCTCAGCGCCGGCGCACCCTCAGACCGCCGCGGGTTCCGGGGCCCAGGAGACCCGCCAGACGCGCCACAAGGCGGTCGGGTCGGACAGCGGATCGCCGTGGACGAGGACGAAGTCGGCCGGGCCGCCATCACGGAGCGAGCCGGCATCGGCCTCGCCGAGGAGCTCGCCGCCGCGCCAGGTCGCGGCGCCCAGGGCCTCCCACGGCTCGAAGCCGGCCCCGACGAGCGCCTCGACCTCCCAGGCGAGCTGGTTCGCCCGGAGCGATCCTCCGCCGAAGTCGGTGCCCGTCGCGATCCGGACGCCGAGCCGGCGGGCCGTGGCCGCCGACGCGATCGCCGCCTCGCGCCGGGCCGCCATCCGCTCGCGGCCCTCGGCGCCTGCGAAGCGCTCGATCGTCGTCGTCGCGCCGAAGCTCGACCACGAGCGGAACACCGCGAGGGTCGAGACGAGGAACGTGCCGCGCCGGGCCATATCGGCCGCGACGTCGTCGTCGAGCTCGAAGCCGTGCTCGATCGCGTCGACTCCGCCGGCGACGCCCTTCCTCGCGCCGTCGATCCGGCCGCTGTGGGCGGTGACCTTCGCTCCGCGGGCGTGGGCCGCCTCGACCGCTCGCCCGATCTCCGCCACCGACCAAGGACAGACCGCCGGGTCCGAACCGTCGAGGTAGAGCTTCACGAAGTCCGCGCCGTCATCGAGCTGGCGGTCCACGGCCGCAACGAGCGCGTCGCCGCCGTCGGCCTCCACCGACCACTCGTCGAGGGCTCCCGTCGCTCCGATCCAGGCACCGGCGGCGCGGATGTGCGGCCAGCCTGCCCGGCCGCGGGCTCGGTCGCGGACGCCCAGGCTGAGCGCGCGTCGCCGGCCGTCGACCGGGTCGTCGCCGACCGGAGCCCCCACGTCCCGGGCCCAGCGCACGCCGGCGCCGGTCATCAGCGCGGCGTTGTGCGCGGCGACCGCCACGAGCGTCGCGGGCGGATCGGAGACCCGCTCGATCCAGTGCGACCCGCCCGGAAGCGTCAGATGACTGTGGCCGTCGACCATCCCGGGAACGATCGTCGAGCCGCCCGCATCCACGACCTCGGCGTCCCCGATCTCCCCTTCGGCGTCGCCCGGCCGGATCCAGGCGATCCGTTCGCCCTCGACGAGGACGCTGACCCCGAGCTGGAGCCGGTCGCTGCGGCCGTCGGCCAGGGCACCGCCGCGGTACAAGGTTCGGCGGGTCGGGGCGGCGTCTGTGGTGGGCACGAAGCCGAGCCTAGCACCGGCCGGGATCGCGGCGGCGGCCGCCTCCGTGCCGATCCCGCGCGCGATCCGCGCGACGGTCCGACGAGACTCCCGTCCGCTAGTCCGCTTGATGCATGAAGTGGCTCGGTTCGCGTGCCCCAACCGCCGTTTCCCCGAGGTCTATGCACGAAGTTGGATGGCTGGCGGGAGTTGGGACGCCCGCCCGCGGGACGGGCCGCTCGAGCTGCTCGAGCTCAGCGGCCGCGCGCGAGGCGCCACGCGTCGCGCAACCGCATCCGAGCGCCCGTCTGGAGGATCGCCCCGGAATAGACCCGGCCGCCGATCACGAACAGGATCCAGATCGCCGCGAGCATCAGCGCGACGGCGAGCGCGATCTCCCACGGTTCGATCGCCCCGAGCGCAGCCCGGAGTGGGATCACCATCGGCGAAACCGGCGGCAGGAAGGTGGCGATCCGGGCCGGAGTGCCGTCGGGGTCCTGGAGCGCGACGACGAGCGAGAACAGGTAGGCGGCGGTCGCCAGGAGGCTGACCGGGCTGGCGGCATTCGAGGCCTCCTCCATCCGCGACGCGAGAGCCCCCAGGACACCGAGCGCCGTCGAGTAGAAGGCGTAGCCCAGGACGAACCAGAGGAGGAGCATCGCCACCGCGTTGGGCGTCGACGGCGGCAAGCTGAAGCGGCCCGTGCCGACCCCGACGCCCAGCCCGATCGCAACCATCAGCGTCAGCTGGACGATGCCCAGGATCCCGATCCCGAGGACCTTGCCAATGAGCAGGTCGCGCGACTCGACGGTCGAGAGGACCACCTCCACGACCCGGCTCGTCTTCTCCTCGACGACGCCGGTGAGCAGCCACGTCCCGAACGTGAAGATCGAGATGAAGAGGAGGACCACCCCGGCGTTGGCGAACGCGAAGGCCACGCCCTGGTTCGGGTCGGCCGGGACGAGCTCGCGCGCCGCGAGCTGGGGAGTCGCGAAGATCGTGCTCTGGACGACGCCGTAGAGCGGCGAGTTCGACGTCGTCTTCACGACGAACTCCGGCGCCGATCCATCCGCCGGCAGCTCGAGGGCCGCATCGAGCTTGCCGTCCCGGAGCCGGGCCTCGGCCTCCTCGATCGAGGGCACGTCCACGACCACCAGCGAGAGGCCGGAGGCATCGGCCCGCGCCTCGAGGACCTGGGCGAGCCCCGCCGGCGGCGGGCCGACGATGCCCAGCGTCGCCCGGTCGCGGCCGATCAGGGACGGCAGGAACACGCCCAGGCTGATCAGCGCCACCGTCAGCAGCAGGGACAGCAGGAAGGCCCGGCTGCGGCCGCGTTCGATCAGCTCCCGGCGCGCCACCAGCCAGATCGCGCGACGCCGGCTCATGGCCGAACGATCTCCATGAACAGCTCGGATAGCGTTGGCGGCTGGAACGAGAAGCGACGGATCTCGCCGCCCGCTCGGGCTGCGGCGAGGATCGCGCTCAGGTCGACGTCGACCGGGACGAGGGCGCGGACGAGGTCACCGCGGGTCTGGACGTTCTGGAGCTCCGGCCGGCCGGCGATCCAGGCGTTGCCGTTGCCGGCGACCTCGATCTCCAGATGGCGGCGAGTGGAGGCGGCGCGCAGCTCGTCGATCGGGCCGGCGGCGGCGATCCGGCCGCGGTTGATGATCACGACATCCTCGCAAACGTCCTCGACCAGATCGAGCTGATGGCTCGAGAAGACCACGCCCACGCCGGCCGCGGCGCGCTCGCGGAGGATCGCCGACATCGTCTCGGCACCGAGCGGGTCCAGGCCGCTGAACGGCTCATCGAGGACGAGCAGCTCGGGGTCGTGGACGAGGGCTGCGCCCAGCTGGATCCGCTGCTGATTGCCATGGGACAAGGTCTCGAGCTTGGCGCCGGCCCGGTCGCCGAGTCCCAGGCTGCCGAGCCAGCGGGTCGTGGCGGCGCCCGCGGCTCGCGCGCTCAGCCCGTGCTGCTGGGCGAAGTACGAGAGCTGGTCCGCGATCTTCATCCGCGGGTAGAGCCCGCGCTGCTCGGGCATGTAGCCGAACCGGAGCCGCGTGACGCGGTCGATCGGCGCTCCCTTCCAGGCGATCGTGCCGCTATCCGGCTCCGCGAGATGGAAGATGCAGCGCATCGTCGTGGTCTTGCCGGCGCCGTTGGGGCCGAGGAAGCCGACGAGCCGTCCGGGCCGGACGGTGAACGTTGCGCCATCGAGCGCGACGACCGCGCCGTAGCGCTTCGTCAGATCTTGGATCTCGAGCATCGGGCGCAACCCTACCCGACGAGCGAGCGGGCCGGTGTCCCCGTCTCCGTCCCGTTCCGTTCCGGTCGCATCGAGCCAGATTCTCCCCGCCGGGCCGCGCGGCGCCGGGCCCGCGCCGTGCCCGGGCCGGCGCCCGCTCCGGGCCGGGCGCCCTCCGGCCGCCACGAAGGTGGCCAGATTCCCTCCCGGCGGTCACGAGCGGCGGTCGTCGTGCGTGGAGCGCCCCGGTCGGGCCGCGCGTCGTGCTGGGGATCGCTACGGACGACCCATCCACGCACATCTGGCCTCATCCGGCCAGCCAGGCATCCACGGACTACGAGGCGGGATCGCACGCACGGCCACGGGCCCTCCGCCGGATTCCCGTGCTGGGCTTCGCGCCAGTTAGTCCGCGGGCGACTCCCTGGCCGGATCGCCGCGCCGGATCGCCGCGCCGGCGCCGCGCTGGGCGCGCTCGCGATGCCGTGCCGCGGGCGGTCGCCGGATGGCCGCGCCCCGCGCCGCGCCGGACAACTCCGTGGCGGTGTGACCGTGCCGCGCCGCGGGCCGGCGGCCGGCCGCCGGCCCCCGAGAGGTCGTGGGGCCAGAACGAGAACGAGCCCCCGGCCCGAGGGCCGGGGGCTCGCGAGAGATCGGAGGGAGCTCGCCCTCGCCCTCTACTTCGCGACGATCGTCCCCGTCATGTCGTGGTGGACGTCGCACCGGAAGAAGTACGACCCGGGCTGCAGCGCCGGGACCACCAGCTCGGACTTGGCGCTCGTGACGATTTCGCCGACGGCGGGGGCGCTCGACGCGCTGCTGTCGGTGTACACCGCCACGTTGTGGGGCGCCGAATCCTGGTTGTCGAAGTGGATCGTGACGTTCGAGCCGGCCTTGACCTCGACCGAGGTCGTCTGGAACTTCAGGTCCTTGGCGACGATCGTCGGGCCGTCGACGACCGGACCGGACGGCGCCGGCGGCGTCGAGCCGCCGGTCGAGGCGCACGCCGCACTGAGCGCGGCGAGGGCAACGAGGGCGACGGCGAGAAGGATGCGCTTCATCGGGTTCGAGCTCCGTTCGATGCGGGGGAGGCGGCCCGGCTCGCGCCGGGCCGCGGAACGTTCCGGGTGAAGGCTATGCCCCAGCGGAGCCGGCGGCGGCCCGCCGCCCCACCTTCGAGCCAAGCAGGGCCAGCTCGGCCTTGACGACCTTGACGGGGTTGCCGTCCATCCGGGCGAAGTCGACTGCCAGGAGCGCGATCAGTGCGACCTCGATCGCCTTGGCGATGTACGCGGTCGTGTAGTACGGGCCCTGGACGGCCCAGGCGATGATCGCCGTCGCGGCGTAGCCCATCAGGCCGAGGCGGATGAACCAGCGGAAGCGGCTCGCGATCGCGAGCGGGATGACGATGGCGACCGCCGCGGTCAGGTAGCCGAGGGCGTTGAGGGTGAAGAGCAGGCCGCCGAGCGTCGAGTGGATGTAGGCGGTGCCCAGGACGAGCCCCACGATCGCGATCCGGATGACCACGTCGAGCGGGCGCAGGCTGCTGCGGGGGTTCATGGCGTCGCGGTACCTCAGTGGTGGAGCATTCGGGGTCGCCGCGCTTCGTCGGCGTCGGGTTGCATCGTCGAGCCGCCGGCCGGCGGTGCGGTCTGGGCTCCGGTCGACAAGGCCGCTCGTCGTTGGCCCCGCTACCGGACTGACCCCGGTCGAGGCTCGGTCGTGACATTTGACGTAGCCGGTGCCGCGGAACCGCGTCGTATCCTCCCCGCGTGGCCACGTCCCGTCCGCGCCGCCGCGCTTCCGCGCCCGCCGCGCCCGCCGCGCCCGATCCGTCCGACGGGCGCGAGGCAGCGCCGCGGCCCGGGTCGGATCCGACGGAGGCCGAGCCCGAGGCGGAGCCAGCAGCCGACCTCCTGAGCGCCGACAACGCCGCGATCCTCCATCACGCGATCGAGGAGGCGGCGCGGCTCCTCCGGTCGGACGGCGCGATGGCCTACATCGTCGACGTCACGACCGGAATCCTCCGCTTCGCGGACGACGCCGGGATCACGGATGAGCGGCGGAGGCGCTGGGTCCGGACGCTCCAGCTCGAGCCCGGCGTCGGCCTGTTCGGGCGCGCCGTCGCCGAGCGTCGCACCCAGCTGACCGGCGACTACCCCGAGGACCCCAACTTCGTCCACTTCCCGGACGCGGATCGTGTCGTCCGCTCGCTTGGCATCCGCTCCTTCCTCGTCGCGCCGCTGATCGCCGGCGACCGGACGTTCGGGGCGATGGGCACCTACTCCGGCCGGGCCGATGCCTTCGCCGAGCACGACGTGGCGCTCGTCCGAGCCCTCGCCGACCACGCGGCCGCGGCGATGGCCAACGCGGAGCTCCTCGACGCGCTCGGCCGATCGCGCGCCGAGGTCGAGCGCCGGGCGGAAGGCGAACGGGCCCTGCGCGAGCTCGGGGCGCAGTTCGCCGCCGTCCGGGAGCCCGCCGCGGTCCTCCAGCTGGCCGTGGACGCCGCGGCCGGCATGCTCCGCGCGGATGGCGCCCGGATCGACCTGCTGAGCGAGCGGGACGGCGCGCTCTACTGGGCGTACGACGCGCGGACCGGCCGGCGGCCCGGGCTCGGACCCATCGACGGGAGCGGCGAGGCCAAGGCGGGTGAGGGGATCTCGGGACGAGCCGTCCGCGAGATGCGCCCCGTGCTCACCGGCGATTACCTGGCCGACGAACGCTTCGAGCATGCGCCGCTCCCGGATGCCCACGTCACGCGGTACGGCATCCGCTCCGTCCTGGCCGTCCCGCTCCTGGGAGACCGCGGCGCGCTCGGGACGCTCACCGTCTATACCGGCGAGACGGATGCATTCAGCGAGGACAACGCCCGGCTCCTCGAGGCGCTCGCGGGGCAGGCCGCGATCGCGATGACGAATGCGAGCCTGATCGAGCGACTCGAGCGCTCCCAGGACGACGAACGGCGCCGCGCCGACGAGGAGCGGGCCCTCCGCGAGATCGCCGCGCGGATCACCGCGATCCGCGACCCCTCGGAGATCCTCCAGGACGTCGTCGACGTGGCGGCTCGCCTGCTCGGCGCCGAGCGCGTCCGGATCGACCTGATCGGCAAGGGCGCGGGCCGGGTCGGGTACACGTTCCTGGGCGCCGGGCCGCACATCGGCGGGGCCGCGGTCGACGGTGACGGCGAGCCGTTCCGCTACGGCGCATCCGGCCGGGCGATCGAGGAGCGCCGGACCGTGGTGGTGAACGACTACGTCCATGACGACACGTTCAGCCACACCGCCGAGCTGGACGAGGCGGTCCGCGCGGATGGCATCCAGTCGCTCGTGATCACCCCGTTGATCGCCGAGGACGCCCTGCTCGGGGTGATGCAGGTCGGCGCGACCGAGACCGGCGCCTTCGGGCCGGAGCAGACCGCCCTCGTGGAGGCGCTCGCCCACCAGGCGGCGATCGCCATCCACAACACCCGCCTGATCCAGGCCCTCGAGCGGTCCAGCGACGAGATCCGTCGCCGGGCGACCGCCGAGCAGGCGCTCCGCGAGATCGCGACGAGGATCACCGCGATCCGTGACCCCGAGGAGCTCCTCCAGCAGGTCGTCGATTCGGGCCGCCGGCTGCTCGGAGCGGAGCGGGCCCAGCTCGACATCGTCGACCCGGCGACCTCGCTCATCCGCTGGTCGAGGGCGTCGGGCGAGGGGGAGCTCGGGATCGGCCTCCCGGGCACGACCGAAGGGACGCCGGCCGAGGTTGGGATCAACGGGGTCGCGATCGAGGCCCGCCGGCCCGTCATCACCGCGGACTACCTGGCCGATCCGCGGATCCGCCACGTCCCCGACTCCGACGCGTTCGTCGAACGAGTCGGGATTCGCTCCGTCGTGGCCGTGCCGCTCCTGTCGGACACGGACCTGCTCGGGGTCCTGAAGGTCGCGACGATCCAGCCAGGCGCCTACGACGACGAGGACGCCGCCCTGATGGCGGCGTTCGCCGACCAGACCGTCGTCGCGATCCAGAACGCCCGCCTGATCGACCAGCTGGGACGGTCGCGCGAGGAGATCTCGCGCCGGGCCGACGCCGAGCGTTCCGTCCGCGAGATCGCCGCGAACATCTCGGCCCTGCGCGACGTCGAGGCGATCCTCCAGCAGACGGTCGACGAGGCGCGCCGGCTGCTCGATTCGACCTCGGCCCGGATCGACATGCTCGAGGCCGACGGGCAGACCCTGCGCTGGGCGTATGCCTCGGGCGAGGACGCGGAGCGCACGCGCCAGGAGGGGTTCGACGGCGAGTTCCGGGTCGGGGAGGGGATCGCCGGCCTGACCGTGCAGCGCGGCGAGCCGTTCCGCAGCGGCGATTACCTGGTCGACGAGCGCTTCCGCCACGTCGCCCGCTCGGATGCGCTCGTCCGCGAGACCGGCTTCCGCTCGGTGCTGTCGTCACCGCTCCGGGGCGAGGCCGGCCCGCTCGGTGCCCTGTCGGTGAGCAGCACCGAGACCGACCGCTATGACGCCGACGACGAGGACCTCCTCAGCGCCCTCGCCGACCAGGCCGCGATCGCGATCCAGAACGCGCGCCTGATCGCCGAGCTCCGGGCCAGCCGCGAGTCCGTCGCTCGGCGCGCCGAGGCCGAGCAATCCCTCCGCGAGATCGCAGCCCAGATCACCGCGATCCGCGACGCGGGCTCGCTCCTCCAGGGGGTCGTCGACGCGGCGAACCGCCTGGTGGGCGGCGACGGCGCGGTCCTGGACCTCGTCGAGGACGACGGGGCGACCCTTCGCTGGGCATTCGACGCCGAGACGGGCAAGGCCTTCGCCGCCGAGGAGATCGCGAAGATGACGATCCCCGTGGGCGTCGGGGCGACCGGGATCGCCGTCGCGGAGAACCGGGTGATCATCGCCGAGGACGAGCCGCGCAGGCTCTTCCCGGACTCGGCGATCAACGACCGCTTCTTCGATGCGACGGGCTATCGCTCGATGATCGTGGCCCCGGTCACCGGCGAGTCGGGGCCGCTCGGGGCGCTCGAGGTCTACGCTCGCCGGCCGGGCGCCTTCGATGCGGCGGACGCCGACGTCATCCGCTCCCTCGCGACCCAGGCCGCGATCGCGATCCAGAACGCGCGCCTCATCGAGGAGCTGAACCGATCGCGCAGGGAGGTGGGTCGGCGGGCCGGGACGGAGCAGTCGCTCCGCGAGATCGCCGCGCGGATCACCGCGATCCGCGACACGGACGAGCTCCTCCAGCACGTGGCCGACGAGGCCGCCCGCCTGCTCGATGCCGAGGGCTCGATCATCGACCTGCTCGACCCGATGTCGGGCTCGATCGCCGTCGGCTACGTGGCCGGCCTGGACGCGGAGCGGTCGGAGCGCTGGACGCGGAGCCGGGTCGGGGCGGACATCGTCCGGCGGGCCCTCGCGGAACGGGCGCCGCTCCATGCGACGGTCGGGATCGCCCCGGAGGCCGGCTCGGGCGGCGTCGCCGTCGAGCTCACCGCGCCGGGCGGTCCCGCGGAGCCCGCCCTCCGCTCGATCGCGATCGCGCCGCTCGTCTCGGAGCGCGGCGCTCTGGGCACGCTGGCCGTGTTCTCGTCGCGGCCCGAGCGTTACGGCGCCGACGACGCGAGCCTCCTCGGCGCGCTCGCCGACCAGGCAGCGATCGCGATGCTCAACGCCCGGCTGATCGATGAGCTGGAGCGATCGCAGACCGAGCTGGCCGCACGAGCCGAGACGGAGCGCAGTCTCCGCGACATCGCCGCGCGGATCACGTCCCTCGGCGACCCGGGCGAGATCCTCGCCCGCGTCGTGGACGAGTCGCGCCGGCTCCTTCGTTCCGACGGGGCGCACCTGACCCGGATGTCCGAGGACGGGACGTTCCTCGTGCCCCTGATCGTGGCCGGCGGGATGGATTCCGGCACCGAGGCCTGGCTCAAGCAGATGCAGTTCCCGCTCGGGCAGGGGATCAACGGCCTGGCCGCCGAGGAGGTCCAGCCGATCTGGACCTACGACTACGCGATGGACCCGCGGATCCCGCACGAGCCCGAGGACGATGCGGCGGCCGAGCGTCTGGGCCTCCGGGCGATGGCCTCGGCCCCGCTCCGGGCCCCGGCCGGTGAGGTGATCGGGACGCTGGCGGTCAGCTACTCAGCGCCGCGCGACATCCTGCCGGACGAGCTCGACCTGCTCCAGGGGCTGGCCGATCAGGCCGCGATCGCCCTGACGAACTCGAACCTGTACGAGCTCCTCGGCGAGTCCGAGCAGCGCTACCGCTACCTCGTCCAGAACTC
>DASSHB010000023.1:0-17184 GCA_035693125.1 Candidatus Limnocylindrales bacterium
GCTGACGCCCGAGCAGCACGACGCGATCGGCTGGAGGGGTCGCCAGGGGATGGGCGACGCGAACAACCAGTTCCACTACTTCCGGCTGACCGCGGACGACCGGATCCTGTGGGGCGGCTACGACGCGATCTACCACCGGAACAACGGCGTCGGGCCCGAGTTCGATCGGCGGCCGGCCACCTTCGACAAGCTCGAGGCCCACTTCCGGCGCGCGTTCCCACAGCTCGCCGAGCTCCGATTCCCGTACCGCTGGGGCGGCGCGATCGACACCACCTCGCGGTTCACGGTCACGTTCGGGGAGGCGCTCGGCGGGCGGCTGACCTACGCCCTCGGCTACACGGGTCTGGGCGTCGGAGCCAGTCGCTGGGCAGCGGGCGTCGCCCGCGACTTCGTCCTCCGCCCGGACTCGGATCTGCTCCGACTCCGGTTCGTCCGCTCCGAGCCGTTCCCGTTCCCGCCCGAACCCCTCCGCTCGATCGCCGTCAACCTCGTCCGGCGCGAGCTCGACCGGGCCGACCGCAACGAGGGCCGGCGCGGCCTGGTCCTGAAGGCCCTCGACGCGCTGGGGATCGGCTTCGATTCCTAGCTAGGCCGGCGTCGTCACCCAGTTGGGGAGCTCGCGCGAGAGCGTCGCCAGCGGCAGCGACCCGTGGGCGAGCACCTGGTCGTGGAACTCGCGCAGGTCGAACCGCGAGCCGTCGCGGGCCTCGAGCTCGTGGCGCAGCCGCTCGATCTCCCGGCAGCCCATCATGTAGGTCAGGGCCTGGCCCGGCCAGCAGATGTAGCGGTCCGTCTCGATCACCGCGTCGGTCTCGGACAGGCCGGCCTCGAGCAGGAAGTCGATCGACTGCTGGCGCGTCCAGCGCAGGGCGTGAAGCCCGGTGTCCACGACGAGGCGGGCGGCCCGCCAGGCGACCGCGTCGAGCATCCCGAAGCGCTCTGCCTCGTTCCGGTACAGGCCCATCTCGTCGGCGAGCTTCTCGCTGTACAGGCCCCAGCCCTCGACATAGGCGCCGCCGACGATCCGGGCGCCCAGCCGGCGGAACGTCGAGAGCTGCTCGTTCTCCTGCTCGAGGGCGATCTGGAAGTGGTGGCCCGGCACGGCCTCGTGGTAGGTCGTCGTCGCGAGCTTCGTGTACTTCCGGCTCGGCAGGTCGTAGCCGTTCGCGTAGTACGTGCCGCCGCGCGAGCCGTCGGTCGAGGGCGGGAAGTAATAGGCGAACGGGGCGTCGCGCTCCTTGAATTCCTCCACCGCCTTGACGTCGCAGCCGGCCTTCGGCAAGGCCCCGAAGTAGCGCGGCGCGACGGCCAGCGCCCGGTCGATGTCCTCCCGGGCGCGGGCGAGCAGCTCCTCCTTGGAATTGGGCGTGTTGGCCGGATCGTCCGCGAGCCACTGGCGGTACTCGGCCGGCGACGAGGCGCCGGCGTCGCCGGCGATCTCCCGTCGCCCGACGTCGATCAGGCGAAGCTCCTCGAGCCCGATGTCGTGGACCTCCTGGGGGTCGATCTCCAGGGTCGTCCAGGCGCGGGCCTGGGTGCGGTAGATCCGGTCGCCGTTCGGGGCGGACCAAAGGCCCGGATCCTCGCGCGTCGCCGGCAGGTACTCGCCCTGGAGGAAGGCGAGGTAGGCGTGATCGGCCGGGTAGATGACCTCCGCGGCGAGATCGCGGACCCTGTCGCGGTCCTCCTCGGAGCTGACCTGGGCGAGGGATGCCACGATCCCGTCCTGGACCGGGACGGCAAGCATCCGCTCGAGCTGGGCGACCGTCCGCTCGGCCACGATCCGCGGGGCGGTCAGGCCCGTCTCGAGGCCCTCGCGGAGGATGTCGGTGTTGGCGGCCATGTAATCGCGGTACGACTCGAGCCGGGCGACGAACTTCTCGAGCCGCTCGGGCGTGTCGGCCGGCTGGAACTGGCAGATCTGGGGCAGCAGGGTCTGCGGTCCGCCGATCTGGTCGACGACCGTCAGGCGGTAGGTGCCCTGGTCGTCCTGCTCGATCGCCTGGTCGGCGATGACGATCAGCATGTCGCGGGTGATCCGCTCCTCGACCGACAGGCCCTCGGGCGAGATCGCCTCGGCGGCGGCCTTCGTCCGCTCCATCAGCCGGCGGGCCTTGGCCCGACCGGCCGGGCTCGGATCCTCGAGCCGGTCGTTGTAGCGCTCGTCGCCGTAGACGGTCGCGGTCGTGGGGTTGAGCTCGAGGATGTCCTCCCAGAACCGATCAGCGAGCTGGTCGACGGGCGAGGCGGGATGGGCTGCGTCGGTCACGTGGTCTCCAGGAAGACGGCCGAGACGCGCGACTCGACCTGCGGGTCAATTCGGGACAGGGTAGCGCGGCCTAGCCGATGAGGCCCGCGTCCCTACTCGCCGAAGAGACCCATCTGCTCGCCGCTCCGTTCGACCACGGGATCGAGCCCGAGGAACGGCTCGAGCCCATCGAGCGACGGCGTTTCGGCGGCGAGGTACGTCCGCAGGTGGTTCCACTTCAGGACGTGCCAGTTGTCCCGTTCGAAGGCCTCGCGCAGGACCGGCGATCGTTCGAGCTTGTGGCGGACCAGCTCGGTCCGCTCCGGCGCGATCACGAGGAACCGGACCGTCGCTTCCTCCTGCGGAATCCGGGCGTGGCGCTTGAGGAGGGGCTCGCCGAGCATCGCCGTCCATTCGACCTCGAAGAGGAACGACAGCTTGCCGCGGACGTACCAGGCGCAGTCGACCTCGGCGACGTCCTCGGCGGCGCGGTTGATCTGGCTGAGCGGCACCCGCCGCTCGCCCTCGTCCAGGCGGTCGATCAGGCGCCCGGCGCCGAGCCGGCGCGACCCCTCGCGCCGCCCGATCCAGACCGACAGGCCCAGCTGATGGCCGCCGTCGGCGAGCAGCGCCAGGATCTCGGCGTGATCCTGGGCGCGCGTCAGCAGGTCATCGCTCGTGACGATCCGGTCCGCCGTGCTGGCCCGGCTCCGGTAGCTCTCGAGACAGGCGCGGATCAGCCCCTCGTCGGGCTGGTCCTGCCCGAAGAGGCTCGCGATCCGCTGGAGGAACGCGCCCTCGGAGAGAGGACCGGCGGTCGACAGCAGGCTGAAGACCGCCCACTCGACCCGGTCTGCGAGCGGCGCGGCCGCAGTCTCGCGGTCGCGCGCGTCGGCCAGCCACCAGCGGCCCGGCGCGACCTCGGCCAGGCGCGTCCGACCCGTCTGGGTCAGGGCCTCCGCGACGAGGGCAACGATCCGCTCGACCTGATCGGGCGGGGCCTCCGGAGCACGGCCCACACGGGCGCCAATCGCAGCGGTCGGGATCCGGGGCGGGGCGACGCGCGAACCGCCGGAGCCGGCCGAGCCGCCGGAGCGCCCCGGTCCGGAGCCGGGCGCCGAGGACCGCGGCGAACCGGCGTCGGGCGAATCGGGCGGCGAGATCGACCGTCGGAGATCGTCAGCATCGCCCGGGGTGTGGCCGTCCGGGCGCCGTTCGACGACCGGCTGCTCGGCGACGAGCCGGTGGAGCTGCCCGGCCCGGTCCAGTCCGACGAGGAGATCGCCCAGGAGCCGGTCCGCCGGGACCGGCTCGCCGCGCGCCTTCAGGCGTTCGACGGCGACGTCGACGACGGTCGCGCGGGCATCCGCCGCCGAGAACGGACGCCGATCGATCCGCTCGGGAGCCCCGAACAGCCCGGGTCCGCGGACGAACTCAGGATCACCCGCGCCCCCCGCCGCCGGATCGAGGGCGACATTCGCCCGGGTCCGCGGGCCGGGAGGCATCGCTCCACCGGGCGGGACGAGCTCGACGCTGCCGGTCGCTTCGTCGTCGACGTCGCCGAGCCGCGCCGCCCGCAGGCGGTAGCCCGCCCCGACGCCACCCAGGGCCGCCGCGACGAGCGCCTCGGGCCCGCCGTCCACGAGCTGGACGACTGCTCCGTCGCGAGCGAGCGACGGCTCGATCGAAGCGAGGGCGCGCGCGACGGCCGCCGCCTGCCAGCCCCATGGAGCACGGATCGGAGGCCCCGACAGCGCCGCCAGGGGCAAACCCGCCGCCGCTTCCGACCCGATCGTCCATGCGGTCGCCCAATACGTGAGCGACAGGCGCTCCTGGCTCGGTCGCACGGGCGGCTGGCCCAGGACGAGCTTGATCCGCCGCTGGAGGCCCGTGCCGCCGTCCCAGCCCCGGCCGGCCGCGGCCTCGTCGCCGATCGCCCGGGTCGTCGATGGGCCGGCGACCCCCACGACGGCCGTCGCACTTCCCTCCTCCAACGCGCGGAGATCGCCGCCCAGACGCGCCTGGACGGCGCCGCCCGGTCCGCTCTCGAGCCGCTGGATGAAGCCGCGGATGGTCCGGATGCCATCCTCGAAGGCGAGCCAGGGATGTCGCTCGCGCCACGGACCGGCGGCCGGCGGGCGGACGCGACCGGCCTGGATCCGGAGCGTGCCGATCCGGTTCGGATAGCCGTTGAGCCGGCTCGCCGGCAGGAGCGCGTGGAGGAAGGCGAGCCGCAGCGCGGCCTCGACCGGCGCGGCCCGCAGGTCACCCTCGATCCGATCGAGGATCGCCTCCAGGCCGTTCAGCTGGCGCGGCGTGTGGAGGTCGAGGAGGGCGTCGACGAGCTCGCGCCCGCCCTCGACCACCGGGAACCGCTCGGACAGGCGGCGCCGGACGGCGGCGTGGTCGTCGGGTCGCGCCCGGGCCCGGTCGAGATCGGCCGGGTCGAGGGGCGCGGTCTGCTGGCTGCTCCCTCGCGGGCCGCGACAGACCGGACACGCATAGGCCTTGCGGGCCGGAGCGGTGTCGTCGCCCACCTCGGCCAGCTCGGCGGCGGTCGTCGGACCGTCCGGTCCGGCGGCCGTCGGCCAGACGACCTCGTCGAGCGGGAGGGCCCGTCCGCAGGTCGCACAGCGGGTCGCGAAGGGCTCGCCCACGGCCTGCTTCAGGCTGGTCTGGCCGCGCGGTGACGCACCCATCGCCTGGAACGCGGCGTCGAGATGGCGGAGGTCCGGCGGGCGCAGGACCAGCTCGGCCAGGAGGCGGGTCAACGGCGACGACTCGAGGCTGACGACGCGGCGTTGCCGATCGACCGCCGCCCGGCCGACCCACCCGCCGCGACCGGCCAGGTCCAGGACGATGTCGCCGGGCTTCGACAGCGCCTCGATCCGCCCGGCGACCAGTCCCGGCGGCGGCGGGGGCGCCAGGCGGTCGAAGAACGGCAGGGAGAAGCCGGGCTCCGCGCGGACGAGGGGCGCGTGACGGGCCATGGTGGAAGCCTACGCGTGGCCGGCGCGGTGCGTCGACCCGGGGGGTCGGCACTGCGGCCCGCGCCACGCCGATTTCTCCCCGATATTTGCCTCTTTGGTGCTATGCGCCGTCCTCCCCGGCGATTCGCGCCAGCCACGCTCGGCGCCGACCGGCCCACCTCCCCGTCACTCGCCAGGCGCATGGCGGGGCGCCCCTCCGCACCGAAGCGGCGTGTAGTAGTGGGCAGGTCGCTGTCGGGGAGCGATCCCGGGCGCAACCGTGGATACGAGTTGCCTGCTCACTGTCCGGGAGAAAGGCGCCAGGCATCACAGGCACGGCGCCAGGGACGACACCGAGCGCGGACGCGAGTCGGGAGACGACTCAGGAGATGGCGAGACGAGCGTGGACCAGTCGTGATCGTGACTCGACCACGCTCACGAACGGCTCGAATGCGTCGCGAGACGACTCAGCCGCGCGTGCTCCGTGCGGGGCCCTTTGGGAGTGCGCGCTCGGGCACGTCCGCGGCGTTGGGCGCATGTTCCGCGGCGGCCCGCCTGGGCAGCGGCCGGGCAGCGGCGCGGGCATCCGGCGCCCCACGGGCGTCCGGCGTGGCCGCAACGCGCTGGCGCGTTCCGGCCGCGGGCCGGCGCGCCACAGGACCGGAGGGCCCTAGCCCTCATCGGTCTCGTCGAGCTCCTCTTCGAAGGCCTCGTCCGTGGTGGACTCCGGGGGCAGGACGCGATCGAGGTCCTCGATCTCCTCGTCCTCCTCGTCGTCCTCGAGGTCGTCCTCGAGGTCCATCTCCTCGCGCACGAGGGTGCCCTTCGTGTACGGCCGCAGGTCGGTCGACTTCGCAGCCGTGGGGAACGACACCTTCCCGTAGTTGCGCGGGTCCTGATAGATCTCGCGGATGATGATCCGGACGTCCTTGTCGCCGAGCGAGGTCACGCCCGCGGCGTACTTGTTGCCCTCGGCCATCAGCTTGAGCAGACGCGCGGCGACCCGCGGCTCGACGACGCCGATCCGCATCCCGTTCGAGAACGCGATCAGGCGGCCGCCCTCGGGCGTGAGCTCGACGGAGTCGCCGGGGTTGACCTGGGCGAGCTTGCGCGGGTGGGGCAGATCCGTGAGGAACGCGAAGCCGGTCTTGCCGGTCTCCTCGACGAAGATCGAGACGGGGGCCTTGCTGCCGTCCTGGGCGGCCACGGTCTTCTCGCCGGCTTCGACGAGGAGGATCCGGAGCCGATCGATGTTCCGCTCCGCGATCCGGTTGGTGGGATCGAGAGCGAGCGCGGTCTGGTAATGCTCGCGGGCGGCGCCCAGCTCGCCGAGCTCCCAGAGGGCCTTCGCGAGGCGGTTCTCGCCTTCGGCGTCGGCACCGAGCTCGAGCAGGCGCTTGTTGGTCTCCGCGGCCTCGGACCACTGGGCAGCGGCGGCCTGGGCGATCGCCTGGTCGGCGAGCTGCCGCTTCAGGCGCGTCTGGTTGACGGCGCTGGATGCCTGGGTCTCGACGTCGGGAAAGGTCACGAAGGTGTCTCCGATTCAGCGATCGCGCGCGCTCGGTCGGCAGGACGGTCGGGTGCCGGGGACCCGAGCGGACGGGCTCCGACTTGTAGCATCGTGATGCGCGCACGTCAAACCCGGACGGGTCGCACGTCGTGGCCCGGGAGCGCACCACACGCGGCTGCCCGGACGCGTCTTCCGCGGGGGATTCGGAACGGAGGGCGAGGGGTCGATGCGGCACGGGTGGACCCGCGGGTCGGTGGTCGCGGTTTCGGTCGCCGTCGTGACGATCGCCAGCATCCTGGCCTTCGTGCTGGCCGGGACGAGCCAGCCGAGCCCGAATCCAACGCGCTCGCCATCGCCTGGCCGCTCGGCCGGGACCGATGACGTCCCGGGACCGGTGGCCTTCTACGAGCTCGTCGACGCGAGCGCATCGCGCTTGATGGCCCGGCCGCTCGACGGCCGCTCGCAGCCCCGCGAGGTCGTCTCGCGCCAGGACGTGGACGCCACCCCGCGCTGGTCGGTCGACGGGACCGGCACCTACGCCGTCGTCCTCGTCGACGTCCCGGGCGACGACGCCCACCTGGACCTGGTCGGCTATGCCACGACGGGCGGGGCGGCCCGCTGGACGCTCCGTCTGGGATCGACCTCGCCGGCCCTGATCCGCTGGTCACGCGACGGGCGCGCGCTCGCGATCGAGGCCGATGCCGGGCCACGCGGCGATGAGCGCGAGCTCTTCGTCGTCGACGCGGCCACGGGCCAGGCCCGGACCGCCGCGGTCCCCGACGACGCCGCGATCGAAGGGATCGACAGCGAGGGGGCCGTCATCCTGTGGCAGGCCGTCGACGATGGCAGCGGCGATCGAACGTCGATCCGCCTTCTCCGCGTCGATCCGGTCACGCTCGCGGTCGAGCAGCTCCGGACGCTCCCGGACGTCCCGCCCACGTCCGACGGCAGCCTGTCGATCGCGCCGGCGGCCCGCGCCGCGATCTCGGTGGCGTCCGTCGAAGACCAGCCGGGGATGGAGATCCGCCTCCGCGACCTGTCGACGGGCGCCATGCGCTCGATCGGGCGCGCCCCGTCGGTCGACCTCGTCTCGATCGATCCGGCCGGGACCGGCGCCGCCGTCACGGGCAACGGAGCGGTCCGGTTCATCCAGTTGGATGGCCGATCCGAGGACGTCTTCGACACGGACGACTCGATCACCGATCTCGCCTGGTCGAGCGACGGACGCCGTCTCCTGATCTCGACGTACGGGCCACCGTCGCGGCTGTGGATCGTCGAGCCGGCCACCGGACGCTCGGTCGACCTACCACTCCCGGAGGTCGCCGACGCCCACCTGCTTGCGCTCGTGGGGGACGAGCCCTTGCCGTCGGGCGAGACGCCCGCGCTCCCGGCACCGACGCCGACGCCGCCACCGGCCGGCGATGACGTGGCCGGGATCCCGACGCTCCTGAGCACGTGGCTCGACACCGCGAGCGGCCGGCTCGTCGCCCGAGCCCAGCGCCTCGTCCCGACCGAGGACGGCGGGGTTCGCGTCGCGGCGGACATGCCCGGCATCGATCTCGGTCCGGCGCCGCGGCCGGAGGACCAGACTCCGACCGTCACGCTCCATCCTCGTCCGCGATCCGACGAGGTCCTTGTCTGGATCCAGTCGGATGCGGGGGCACGGGGCGACCTGTGGGACACCGCCAGCGGGACCGTGCGAGCCCTGCCGCTCCCCCCTGACTGGCACGCGCCGACGGGCGAGGCGGCCTGGCGACCCGACGGTGGCGCGATCGCCGCCGAGGCGGGCGTCCTGGACACCGAAGGCGACTTCACCGGGATGATCGCCGTCGCCGAGATCGGCGGGAAACGGACGACGCGCGTCCCGATCGACGGGAACTACGATCGCCTCGAGGGCTGGTGGTCGGCGACGGAGCTCCGGGTGGGCCACGTGATCTGCACCGAGGGCTGCCCCGGCCGGTACAGCTTCTCCGCCCGGTTGCGGATCAGCGACCATCGGCTGCGCCAGCTGTCGTCCGCGGATCGAGGACACCAGGCCGTCGACATCGTGTACGGGGACGACGAGCACAACCAGCTCGTCCTGGCCTTCATGAACGAGGCGCCCGAGACGGACCTCCGCGTGGACTGGCCGGAGGCGTTCGGCCCGGTGCGCGATGCGGCGGCGCAGGTCGCCGGCGACCAGCGGTCCCTGATCGTCACCCGGCCCGACGGAGGCAACACCGAGGTCGATCGAGTGGCGGACGTCATCGGCCGTGCCGTCGGGGGTCGGGTCAAGGATCCGAACCCGGTCCGGATCGGCACGATCGACGGACACGATCTTCAGCTGACCTTCAGCCCCGGCGAGGCATGGGTCGTGGCCGGCGATCGGACCGGAGGATTCAGCCTCGCTCGCCTCGCGGACGGGCGTCGCTGGGCGCTCGATCGCGGACGCCAGTACCTGTGGGTCCCGCCCGACGGAGGTCCGTGACGGCGAACGATCCGTGCCGGGGTCAGCCCACCAGGCGAAGGTTCCAGAACGCGACCGCCGCGCCGAGGCCGGCCAGCGCGATCGTCTCCCACAGCCAACGCGGGTCGCGCCGCCGGGAGGCCGGCGCCGCGTGGAGGTTGTCCCAGAGGTAGAGCAGGAGCATCAGCAGCGCGGGACCGATCAGGCGCGGGATGCCCATCGCCCGCAGTGCGGCAGCGCCCAGGGCGATCGCAACCGCGCTCGTCAGCCCGGCCCAGGCCGCGTCGCGGGCGGACGCCAGGCGGAGCGCGGCGGCACGGTAGCCCAGGAGCGCCGCGACGACGGCGTCGGCAACGGCGAGGAGGGCGAGGTCCCCGATGGGCAACGGCGCAAGCGGCGTGCCGTCGGCACGTGGCCCCGCGAGCCCATCCGGGATGATCGACGCGATCCCGGCGAACGCGATGAATGCCACGACCAGGATCGCGCTGAGCCCGCGCCAGCGATCGTCCTCGGTGGGGCCCTGGGCGTGGCCGGCGATCCGGGTCTCGACCGCGAGGGCTTGATCGATCAGCACGGCCACGAGCGCCAGGGCCGGCACGATCGCCAGCCCGATCGGCACGCTCCGGATGATCCCCACGGCGCCGAGCGCGGCGACCGACGGCAGGAGCAGCGACTCGACCGGGACGCCGAGCTCCGGCTCCGGACCATCGATCGCGGCCAGGACCTGGAGGGTACCGAGAATCGTTCCCGCCAGCACGAGCCCGGCGACGAGCCAGACGGCCGGACCCTGGACCACCGTCGACATCGCGACGATCGCGGTCAAGGTCGTGACGAGCTCGAGGCGGCCGGATCGTCCGTCGCGATCGGCGCCCACCGCGGCCATGGGGCCCAGCCCAAGGTGACGACGGAGACGTCCGGGCTCGGCCGAGGCGAGGCGGTTCGGGGCGGTGATGGGTGACGACATCCGGCGCGATGGTACGCGCCCGCGGCCGGCCGCGACGGTCGTCAGCCGGCGATCCGCCGCTCCTTCCCCGCGACCCACGCCAGGAGGTCGGCCCGCGACCGCGTGTTCAACACGTCCGCCGGCGTGACCCATGCCCGCCGCGCCTGGGCCACGCCCCAGCGCGTGTCGTCCAGCTCACGCGTGTGGTGGGCGTCCGAGTCGATCGTCAGGATGCAGCCGGCGGCCACGGCCCGGCGAGCCCGCTCCGGAGACAGGTCCAGCCGATGGGGTGACCCGTTCATCTCGAGTGCCGTGCCGTTCGCCGCCGCCGCCTCGTAGACCGTCTCCCAGTTGAGGTCGAGATCGTCGCGGGCCTGGATCATCCGTCCGGCCGGGTGGGCGATGATGTCGACGTGGGGGCTCCGGATCGCATTCAAGGTCCGGCGGGTGAGGTCGGACCGCGACTGGCGTCGCGCGACGTGGACCGACGCGACGACGACGTCGAACCGGGCGAGCAGCGCATCCTCGTAGTCGAGCTCGCCGTCCGCCCGGACCTCCAGCTCGCACCCGTGGAGGAGCCGGAACCCCTCCGGCGGCGTCTCGGGCGGCGCCGACCCGTCCGCCTCCTCGCGGGCGAACCGCTCGTTGAGGGCGGCGATCACCGCCCGCTCCTCCTCGACCCGGTCCGGCGTCAGGCCGCGCGCGATCGCGAGGGACTGGGTGTGGTCGGTGATCACCTGGTAGGCGTAACCGCGACGGCGGGCCGCCTCGACGATCGTCTCGAGCGGCTCGCGCCCGTCACTCCAGTCACTGTGGGTGTGGCAGTCGCCGCGGAGGTCGGCTTTCGTGATCAGGGTCGGGAGCGTGCCGGCCAGGGCGGCTTCGATCTCGCCCTGGTCCTCGCGCAGCTCGGGCTCGATGAATGGCAGGCCGAGGAACGCGTAGGCCTCGGCCTCGGTGGGGAACGTCTTCACCTCCGCGTCGGCCCCGGTCAGGACGTCGCCGTCCTCGCCGATCCGCTGGAAGCCGTATTCGCTCAGGCTCCAGCCCTGGTCGCGGGCCCGAGCGCGGAGGCGAACGTTGTGCTCCTTCGAGCCGGTGAAATGGAGGCGATACGCCCCGGCCGAGCCGGGCGGCATGACCATGAGGTCCACCTGCGGCCCGCGGTGGAGCCGGATCGCGGACTTGTGGCCACCGCGGGCGACGACGTCGGCCGGGTCGCCGAGCTGGGTGAAGCGGGCCATCAGCGCGCCGGGATCGGTCGTCTCGGCGAGGAGGTCGAGATCGCCGATCGTCTCCTTCTTCCGGCGGTACGAGCCGGCCGGCTCGATCGAGGTCACTCCCGGAACGGCGCCGAGGACGGCGATCAGCGCGTTGGTGTCCTCCTCCGCCTGGTGGAGGTACAGCCGGCGCGGTGGCTCGCTCTCGAGCCGGGCGATCCCTTCGAGGACCAGCTGCTCGGTTCGGGCGGACAGGCCGCGGACCGTCCGGAGGCGGCCCTCTTCCGCGGCCTGCTTGAGGCCCGCCATGTCGTCGATCCCGAGCTCTTCGTGGACCTGGCGGACGGTCTTGGGCCCCATCCCGGGCAACCGGAGCAGATCGACCAGGCTGGCCGGAATCTCCGTTCGGAGCCGGTCGAGATAGGCCATCCGGCCGGTCGTGACGTATTCCGTGATCTTGTCGCTGATCGCCTGGCCGATGCCGGCGATCTTGGGTGCCCTCCCGTTCCGGTACGCCGCCACGAGATCGATCGGGCTGCGGCCGATCGCGTCCGCGGCGCGGTGGTAGGCGATCGTCTTGAACGCGATCTCGCCCTGGACCTCGAGGATGTCGCCGATCTCGTGGAACGCGCGGGCCAGGTCGCCGTTCGTCAGGTCCTGTGCCTCGTCGGCGAGGACGTCGGCCGCGAGGTCGTCGGGGTCGTCCGCATCGTGGTCGTGGCTCGTCAGCGCACGGACGGATGACGGCGCGGCGATCCGGGAGGGGCGGTCACGGGGCACGGCTCGATGGTATCGCCCGCGCGCCGTCGCGCTCACCGGGGGCCCGGTCGCACCCCAGCCTCCTGAGACTGAGGATGCGCTGATCCGAGCGTGCACGTCCCCCCGAACCGGCGGGTTTCCGGCCGACCTCGCCCGGGGATGGCGCCGGCTTGAGCTTCCCGGGAATTGCCGAGCTCGGCGGTGCTAGGCGGCGACGACCTGGTCGCGGCCTCGCTTCTTGGCACGGTACAGGGCCCGATCCGCCGCCTCGATCGTCGCGGCCATCGGCTCGTCCGGGTCGTCGGCCACGGCCGCGCCCACGGACACGCTCACGCCCGGCACGCCCCACTCGCCGAGGTCGAGGCGGGCCACGGCCTCGCGGACCCGTTCGCCGACTTCGACGGCGACGCCGGGCGTCGGATTCTTCAGGAGCACGGCGAATTCCTCGCCGCCGTAGCGTGCCGGAACGTCGTCCTCGCGAACGGCCGCGACGATCGCCCCGGCGACGGCGCGCAGGACCTCGTCGCCGACCGGATGGCCGTGACGGTCGTTCAGGGCCTTGAACCGGTCGATGTCGATCATCAGGATGCCGACCGCGTCGTCGGATCGGCGGCGGCGCGCCAGCAGCGCGCAGACCTCGTCGAAGTAGCGCCGGTTCGGCAGGCCCGTCAGCGCGTCGGTGGAGGCACGGACCTCGGCCTGACGGTGTGAGTATGCCCGGGACAGCGCGGCGGACGCCTCGACGGCCGCGCCCACGAGCAGGCGCGACGCGGCCGGCGGCCAGGCGCCGCCGGTTCGCTTCGAGATCAGCAGGGCGCCGATCTGGCCGCGGTCCGAGGTCAGCGGCGCGACGAGGGTGTGGCGCAGCCCGAAGACCGAGCGAGCGCGGCCCGCGATCCGCTCCGCCACGAGCAGCGCGGGATCGGTGTCCCGGCCGCGGCCGCCGAGCGAGCCCAGCGGGGTCCGCCGGTCGATCCCGGCGCGCGGATTTGCCTCGTCGTCCGCGATCACCCCACGAGAAGAGACGACCCGGACCGGAGCCGGGCGGGGCGCGGCCGGCGCGAGCACGTCGTCCACCTCGATCGGGATCCCAACCAGCGGCCGGCCAGCGCCGCCCGGATCGAGGTCGGGCGGGTCCTCGAGATCAGCGATCGGAAACAGCGTCGACGAGGAGGAGCCACCGGTCCGGGCGTTGACGAGCGTCGCCTCGAGGAGGCGGGCATCGGGCCGGCGCCGGACGATCACGACGTGGTCGGCGCCCGTGCCGACCCCCAATTCCTCGACGATCGCGTCGACGATCGCGTCCGGCGACACCGAGCGGGACAGGCCCTGGAGGATCCGGGCGAAGCTCTCGGCCTCGATCCGACGCCCCGCTTCGAGCGCCTGGACCGCGCTTCGATGGCGCACGGCCGCGAACCCGACCGCCACGGTCAATGCGGCGATCGCCCAGTCGATCAGATGGGCCTGGAGGACGAGGCGCAGGGCGACGATCAGCCCGAGCCCGAAGAAGGAGACGACGAGGACGAGCCAGGAGCGTCGGATCCGGGGATCCTCCGCTCCTCGGGTCGAACTCGGCTCGGTCGGTTGCGTCACCTTGGGTGATGAGGATGGCGGTTGAGGGTCCTCGTCCGCAAGGCGGTCCCGTAGTACTTCCGGGAGACGGGTCCTGGTACTTCCGTCAGGCGGAGGCGGCGTCGTCGCGCCGGCGCGAGGCCCGCTTGACCCGATAGAGGCCCGCATCGGCCACCGCGATCAGCTCCGCCGCCGTCCGCCCGTCGGCGGGGAACGTGGCCGTCCCGATCGAGACCCCGATCGGGACGCAGATCCGGCCGTCCCGCGAGAACGGGGCAGCCGCAAACGCCTCCGTCAGCCGGGCCGCGGTCGCCAACGCCTCGTCGCAGTCCGCATCCGGCAGCAGGATCGCGAACTCGTCGCCGCCATAGCGGGCCGGGATGTCGGAACCCCGGAGCGTCCGCCTGATCAGCTCGGCCGTCCAGCGCAGGACGTCGTCGCCGAGGAGGTGGCCGAACGTGTCGTTGACGAGCTTGAAGTCGTCGAGGTCGAGCATCAGCAGGCTGAGCGGGCGGTGGCTGCGTCGGGCCCGGACGGCCTCCTGCCCGAACCGCTCATGGAGGTAGCGGTGGTTGAAGAAGCCCGTGAGGGGATCGCGATCCGCCAGCGAGCGCGCCTCCTCGTAGAGGCGGGCGTTCTCGAGGGCGATCGACGCCTCGTTGGCGATCGTCCGGGCGAGGTCGAGCCGGTCGTCATCGAGGTCGATCACCTCCTTCGAGATCAGCTCGACCAGGCCGATCGATTCGCCGGAGGCGACCAGGGGCAGCATGACGAGCGAGCGGTTGCCGTCCCGGCGGAGCAGCTCGACCTCGGCCGGGTCCGCGTCGGGCTGGTCGGCGTCGATCAGCACCGGGAGCTGGTCGATCAGGACCCGCATCGTGTTCGGGTAGCGACTGATCTCGAAGAACGGCTCGAGCTCCTCCACCGGCATCGGCGGGTAGTAGCCGAGGGTGAGGACGCGATCGTTCGCCTGGTCCCAGCGCGAGATCGCGCATTCCTCGACCTCGAGGAGGGTCGCGAGGTGGCGGGCGAGGATGTTCGCGACCTGGCGGAGATCGAGCGTGGCGGCCAGCTCGGCGCTGACGGACAGGAGCAGCCGGAGCTCGCCCGCGAGAGCCTGTGCGCGGGCCAGGTTGCGCGCCGACTCGAGGGCGGTCGCCGCCTGGTCGG
Source organism: Candidatus Limnocylindrales bacterium (assembly GCA_035693125.1). Lineage (GTDB taxonomy): Bacteria > Chloroflexota > Limnocylindria > Limnocylindrales > CSP1-4 > CF-46. Next base: position 14,838 of record DASSHB010000023.1, read on the forward strand.
CGAGGATCGACAGCAGTCGCAGGTCGTGGTCGTCGAACTGTTCCAGCCCGAGCTTCGAGAGCGTGATCACGCCGACGACGTCGTCGTCGTAGCGCATCGGCACGACCAGCATCGACTCGTCCACGTCGTCCGTGCCCGGGATCGACGCGCCGCGCGGATCGTCGTTCGCGTCGCGGACGAGGAGCGGCTCGCCGTGGAGGCCCACCCAGCCGGTGAAGCCATGGCCGAGCTCGGTCCGGAGCAGGGCGAAGTCGACCTTGTCGTACTCGCCGACGCGGCCCTCGAAGGCGATCGGGGCGAGGATGCCGCCCGGCTCGAGCACGTACACGCGGGCGTTGTGATAGTCGATGATCCGGCCGGTCTCCTCGACGACCGCGCGGCCGACCGCCTCGGTGCCTTCAGCGCGGCTGAGCCGGGCCGAGGCCGCCTGGAGAACCTGGAGCTGGCTCGCGAACAGCGCGGACATCGACTCCGCCGAGGCGGCTCGAGACGCGGCGGGACGCAGGTGCTGAGACGGATGCGCGCTCATGCCGCCAAAGCGTCCCACGCGGCCGATCGAGTGACGCCGGGTCCGAGGTACCGCCGAAGGGCGCTCGAACGTACCTCCCCGTCAGCCCGCCGCGACTGGCCGGGCCCGGAACGGTTGATCGCCGCGGACGGTCTCGTGACCTTGCGCCCGCCAGGCCGGAACCCCCGACGCGACCCACGACACGTCCTCGAACCCCGCGCTGCGGAGGACCGACGCGGCCACGCCGGCCCGAAGGCCGGCCGCGCAGATCGTCACGATCGGATGGTCCCGGGGCAGCTCGTCGAGGCGATCGGGCAGGGACCCGGCCGCGATGTGGACGCTGCCGGGGACGTGACCCGACTGGTACTCGCCCGCCTGGCGGACGTCGATGACGAGGGGGCGGTCGTCCGGCGCGGACCGCTCCAGCCGGTCGGCGAGCTCGTCGACGTTCAGGCGCCCGGTCGATTCGATCGCGCCGCCCCCGTCGGCCCAGGCGCCGAAGCCGCCTCGGAGGTGGCCGCGGATCCGGCCCTCGGCCCCGATCCGGAGCGCCTGCCGGATCGCCTCGTCCCAGTCCTCGGGTCGCTGGAGGATCAGGACCAGATCGCGGTCAGGATCGACCACCCAGCCCAGCCAGGTCCCGAAGGACGGCCCGAGCGGGAGGTTCTGCGAGCCGACCGCGTGGCTGACCGAGTGGTCCGCGGGTCCGCGCAGGTCGAGGAGCTGGGCACCGGCCGCGAGCTCGTCCCGGGCCTCCTCGAGGCTGAGCGGCCGCGGCTCCGGGATGCGTCCGCCGAGCAGCGCGGGGCCCGCCTGGTTCGCCGGCCGCATCCGGGCGAAGTAGCGCGGGACGGCCGGCTGCCCGCGCAGGAGCCGCTTCGCGAACTGCTCGACGTCGGCGATCGCCACCAGCGGGTTGTGGCGACGCTCGTAACCGATCGTCGTCGTCGGCGTGCTGGCGATGCCCGTCGCGCACAGGGACCCCGCGCCATGGGTCGGATGGACGACGACGTGGTCCTCGTGGCCCATCACGACGTCGCGGATCGTGTGATGCATCGCGATGGCGTAGTCGTGGGCGCGTTCCTGCCCAAGGAGGTCCGTCCGGCCGACCGCGCCGACGAGCAGCGAGCCGCCGGTGAACAGGAGCGCCGGATCCTCGCCGCGGCCGGTGTCCGCCACGGCGTAGGCGACGTGCTCGGGCGTGTGGCCGGGTGTGTCCCGAGCGGTGAACCGCAAGGCGCCCACGTCGAAGATGTCGCGGTCGCTCACCGGCCCGTGCTCGTGTCGGAGCTGCGCGCCGGCGCCGATCACGTGCCGGGCACCCGTCAGGGCCGCGAGCTCGCGCCCGCCGGAGACGTAGTCGTTGTGAAGATGCGTCTCCACGACGTGGGTGATCCGGACATCCAGATCGCGGGCCGCGTCGAGATAGACGTCGACATCGCGACGCGGATCGACCACGGCGGCGACCCCTGCGACGTCGTCGGCAACGAGGGCGGAGAGATGACCGAGGCCCTCGATCCGGAACTGGCGGATCAACATATCGAAGCTCCCGGCCTCGCCGCTCCCGTGACCAGGTTAGAGGCCGAAGTCCGCGACGGACAGGTAATCCCGCAGGGCCACCCGCCAGTCGCGCATCCGATTCATGTCCCGAAGCTCGAGCATGTAGTTCCGCATCATCTCGGACCGAGGGCGCGGCGCGGGGTATTTGTCCAAGAAGGCGTCGGACGTGACCGGTACGACCTCAACGTCAGTTCGCCCGAAGAAGTCCACAATCTCGCGTGCGACGTCGAATCGACTGCCCTCGCCCAGGCAAGCCATGTGATATCGACCAACATAGGG
>DASSHB010000024.1:0-11654 GCA_035693125.1 Candidatus Limnocylindrales bacterium
CACTGGAGCTGCTCGAGGGCCGCGAGCTGCCGGGCGTCACGGTCCTGCGCTGTCCCGTCGAGGCGTTCGCCGGCTAGGTCGGTGCGCGCGAACCCGTCCACGAAACGCGCGGTTCGGCCCCCGCAGACCGGGCCCTCCGGTCCTGTTCGCCGCCGACCGCGGCGGCGACGATCGACGCGTCCAATCAGCCGGCGCCTGCGCCGGCAAGGAGGTTCAGATGATCAGCGTCGACACGATGTATGCGAACGTCTTCCATGCGCCGGGCGAGACCCGGGTGCAGGAAGTCGAGCGCCCGCGCCCGGGACCCGGTGAGGCCCTCATCCGGGTGACCCTCACGACGATCTGCGGCACCGATGTCCATATCGTGAAGGGTGAGTACCCCGTCCGCCCGGGCCTGACGATCGGCCACGAACCGGTCGGTGTGATCGAGGAGCTCGGCGCGGGGATCACCGGGTACGAGGTCGGCGAGCGGGTGCTCGTCGGCGCGATCACCCCGTGCGGCCAGTGCCATGCCTGCCTGTCCGGCCAGCTGAGCCAGTGCGGCCACGGCACCGGGTACGAGGCGATCGGCGGCTGGCGCTTCGGCAACACGATCAACGGCGCCCAGGCGCAATTCCTGCTCGTCCCGAACGCCCAGGGAAATCTCGCCAAGATCCCGGCCGACGTCAGCGACGAGCAGGCCGTTCTGCTCTCCGACATCGCGTCGACCGGCTTCTCGGGCGCGGAGTCGGGCCGCGTTCGCATCGGCGACACGGTCGTCGTGTTCGCCCAAGGCCCGATCGGGCTGTGCGCAACCGCCGGCGCCAAGCTGATGGGGGCGACCACGATCATCGGCGTCGACAGCGACCCGGTCCGGCTGGCGATGTCGCGTCGGATGGGCGCCGATGTCGCCCTCGACTTCACCCAGGTGGACGTGATCGAGGAGGTCCACCGCCTGACCGGCGGGTACGGCGCCGACGTGGCGATCGAGGCGCTGGGCACCCAGCAGACCTTCGAGACCGCGCTGCGCTGCCTGCGGCCGGGCGGCACGTTGTCCAGCCTGGGCGTGTACTCGGGCAAGCTCGCCATCCCATACGAGGCGTTCGCCGCCGGTCTTGGTGATCACCGCATCGTCACGACGCTCTGCCCGGGTGGCAAGGAACGGATGGGACGCCTGCTGAAGGCGGTCCAGTCGGGACGGTTCGACCCGACTCCGCTGCTCACCCATCGGTTCGACCTCGCCGAGATCGACGAGGCCTACCGGATCTTCAGCAACCGCCTCGACGGCGTTCTGAAGGTCGCCATCAGGCCGTAGCGCGGGCTCACGGCGGGACAAGGAGCATCACGATGAAGCGCATTCTCGTTGCCTATGACGGCGGGGAGGCCGGCACCCGCGCCCTCGACACGGCGATCGAGCTCGAGCGGGGGCTCGGCGCCACGGTCGACGTGGTGAGCGTCGTCCCCGTCCGTCCCGGGCGAGCTCCGATCGATCCGTGGGACGATCGCGAGGCTCATGCTCGGCTGCTCAGGGAAGCCAAGGACGCCCTCCAGACCGCTGGGATCAAGGCGGTCTATCGAGAGCCCTACGGCGATCCGGCAACCACGATCGAGCGGATCGCCGACGAGATCGGCGCCGACATGGTGGTCGTCGGTACGCGCGGCTTCGGAGCCGTCGAACGGTTCTTCCAGGGAAGCGTCTCGGAGCACGTCGCGCTGAATGCGAAGACGACCGTCGTCGTCGCCCGCTGAAGAACACCGAGCCCGCCGGACCCGTCCGGCGGGCTCTCCGCAGCACCAGGAGGTGCGCCATGGGCTACAAGGTCCTGATCGCCTACGCGTCCCGTCATGGGGCGACCGAGGGTATCGCCGAGCGACTGGCCGCGGTCCTGCGGGCGGACGATGTCGAAGCCGATGTCCGCGAGGTCGGCTCGATCCGTGACGCTGATGGGTACGACGGCTACATCGTCGGCAGCGCGATCTATGCCGGGCAATGGCTCGGCCCGGCGACCACGTTCGTGCGCCAGCACCGGACGCTGCTCAGCCGACACCCGGTATGGCTGTTCAGCAGCGGACCTCTCAGTACCTCGATCTCCGAGCGGGATGCGGCGAAGCCGCACATCGCCGACGAGTTCCTGCGCGATCTGTCCGCACGCGGGCACGCGGTGTTCGCCGGCGCATGGAGGCGTGAGGCTCCGGCGATCGGCGTCCTGGAGAAGGTCATGAAGGTGATCCCCGCGGCGCGGAACGCCCTGCCCGACGGCGACTTCCGGCCGTGGGACGAGATCGATCGGTTCGGCCAGAACATCGCCGGGGAGATCAAGCTGGCTCTTGCGACCGCTTGACGGTCGCTGATGCCGTCGAGGCCGCCGGAGCTGGGGTCCGGCGGCCTCGTCGCGTCCGACGAACGCCACTCGGCCTGCCACGATGGGCCGTTGGGCCCTCGTCGCCGAGCGGCGTCACGGACACGATGGGACCCATGGACAAGCCACGGTTCCCAGGGATCCCGGCGGTCCTCGATGGATCGGAGGCGATCGCATCCGTCGAGACCCGGATCTCGGAGATCGCCTGTGTCTATCCGATCACCCCGTCGACAACGATGGCCGCCCTCTTCCAGGCCGCCGTGGCCGATGGCCGAACGAACCTGTGGGGGACGAGCCTCCGCTTCATCGAGCCGGAGTCGGAGCACTCATCCGCCTCGGCGGCCGAGGGAGCGGCCCTGTCGGGCGGACGTGTGACGAACTTCACGGCCGGTCAAGGGCTCGTGCTGATGAAGGAGGTCCTGTACGTCATCGCCGGCAAGCGCCTGCCGGTCGTCTTCCACGTCGGGGCCCGAGCGCTGACCAGCCAGGCACTCAATATCCACGCGGGCCACGACGACGTGATGGCGGTGGCGGACACGGGCTGGGGGATCCTGTTCGCCCGGAACGCCCAGGAGGCAGCCGACCTGACGGCGATCGCTCGACGTGTCGCCGAGGCGACCGAGGTCCCGTTCTTCGTCGTCCAGGACGGATTCCTCACCACCCACACGCTCGAGTCGATGCGTGTGCCCGAAGACGAGCTGCTTCGCTCGTTCGTCGGCGATGCCCGGGACCGCGTCCGGTCGTGGTTCGACCCGAGCCGGCCGCTGATGACCGGCGTCGTGGAGAACCAGGACAGCTACATGAAGGGCCGGATCGGCCAGCGGGCGTTCTACGGCCGGATCCCGGACGAGCTCGACGCGGCGTTTGGGGAATGGGGTGCCGCCACGGGCCGGACGTACGGCCGGGTCCAGGCCTACCGGACCGAGGATGCGTCCGACGTCGTCGTTTCCATGGGGACGCTCGCGGACACCGCGACCGCGGTCGTCGACCACCTCCGGGACCAGGGCCGCGCCGTGGGCTCGGTGGCCATCACGAGCTTCCGCCCGTTCCCCGCGGCGGCCCTCGCCGAGGTCCTTCGACCCGTGCGAGCGGTCGCAGTGATCGAACGGACTGATGAACCCGCGGCGGCCGACAACCCCCTCACGCGTGAGGTCAAGGCGGCGCTCTTCGAGCACGCCGCGGACGGCGAGGCGGTGCCGCGCGTGCGCTCGGTCTCGGCTGGGCTGGGCTCGCGCAACGTCGCGGCAGGCGATCTGACTGCGGTCTTCGACTGGCTCGTCGGGCGCCGGGCGAGCGCCGATCGCCACTACGCAACGATCGGGATCCGTCACCCGCTTGCGCTCGCGGCGGAGCCACTGGATCTACGACCCGAAGGCTCCTTCAGCATCCGCGGCCACTCCATCGGCGGATTCGGATCCGTGACGACCAACAAGCTCGTCGCATCGCTGATCGGCGGCGCCTTCGGGCTCCATGTCCAGGCCTACCCGCGCTACGGGTCGGAGAAGAAGGGCCTTCCGACGACCTATTTCCTGACGGCGGGACCGGAGCGCATCCGCGTCCACGGTGAGCTCACGCATGTCGACTTCGTGCCGCTCCATGACGTGGCAGCCTTCCGCCAGGGCCTGCCCCTCGAGGGGCTGGCAGACGGCGGCACGGTCTTCGTCCAGTCGTCCCTCGCGGATCCCACCTCGATCTGGTCGTCGATCCCGGTCGATGCCCGCCACGAGATCCTCGCTCGGCAGATCCGCGTCGCGGCGCTCGACACGGCGGCGCTGGGACGGCGCTGGGCCCCCAGGCCCGACCTCGCGACCCGGATGCAGGGGATCGCTCTGGTCGGGGCATTCCTGCGCCTCACGCCGTTCGCGGAGCGACGGGGCATGGATCGCGCGGCCATCCGCAAGGCGCTTCGCCCCGAGCTCGTCCGGTTCTTCGGGAAGCGCGGTTCGACGGTCGTCGACGCCAACCTCCAGCTGATCGAAGAGGCGTTCGACGGCGTGATCGACGTCACCGCAGGCGTCACGGCCCTGACGGTCCCTGCGCGACGCGACCTGGTTCGAGCAGAGGTGGCGTGATGGACGTGGCAACGGGTTGGACCGTGCAGATGCCGACGGTCGCCGAGCTGATGACCGCGGATCCGCTCATCGTTCCGGCCGACCTGCCGGTCAGCGACGTCGCGCGGCTGATGGACTTCTATCGGGTGAACGGCGTGGCCGTCCAGGATTGGGACGGCGAGCTCGTCGGATTCCTGAGCCAGACGGACCTCGTCCACGCCCTGGCGACCGCCCCCCTCTGGGACGCGTGGCCGGGCCTGACGGCGAGGCAGTTGATGACGGCGCCCGCCGTGACGGTGGCCGCCGGCGTCGCCGCAGATGAAGCGGCCCGGATCCTCGAAGCGCGCCGAATCCACCGGCTGGTGGTGGTCGGCGCCGATGGCCGGACGCCGATCGGGATCCTGTCGGCATCGGACATCGTTCGCGGGATCGCGGAATGGGAGTCGTGATGACCACCGTCCAGACGGACGTTGACGTCCCGGACTACGTTCGCGACTTCGGCACGTCCGTGGTCGATGCGTATCGGCGCGGCGTGGCGGACGAGGAGCTCCCGAGTGACGCAGGCGTCGCTCGCAGTGTCATCCCGCCGGGCACCGCTGCGACCCGCGACTTCTCCGGCCTCGCCCCGCAGATCCCGCAGTTCATCGCGGAGGCGTGCGTCGGCTGCATGGCCTGTGTCAGCGCCTGCCCGGACGCGGCGCTTCTGGCAACGGTCCAGCCCGGATCGGTCCTGGCCGCTGCGACCGCTGCGTTCGCCGCGAGCGAGACCGACGTCGATCGCGCCACGATGGATGTCCGCGGCCATTTCGCCCGGACGACGAAATACGCCGACGTACCCGCCCGACGCGGGCTCGAGCCCGCCGAATTCGGGCTCTTCGTGGACCCCGTCCACTGCAAGGGCTGCGCCGAGTGTGTCGACGTCTGCCACCTGCTCCGTCACGACGCGCTCCAGATGATCGACAAGGTCGCGGCCGGCCCGACAAACGAATCGACCATCGACCGATACGCCCGCGGGATGCGCCTGTTCCGCTCGCTGCCGCCAACGCCGCCGGAGTATCGGAACGACAAGGCGCTCGCGGACCTGATGCTCGGCGAGCACGCCTTCGGCTATGTCGGGGGCGCCGGCTCGTGCTCCGGCTGCGGGGAAGGGACGGCGATCCGGATGCTGGTCGCGGCGACTCGCCAGATCCACGGCCCCGAGTCGATGGCGATCGTCGCGGCGACGGGCTGCAACACCGTCTTCGGCAGCACCTATCCGTTCAACCCCTATCTCGTGCCCTGGACCAACTCCCTGTTCGAGAACGCCCCGGCGGTCGCTCTCGGCGTTCGCGCGCGTTGGGACCAGGCTGGCCATCCAGATCGCCGGCTGTGGGTCCTCGGCGGCGACGGGGCGATGTACGACATCGGCTTCCAGGCCCTCTCCCGGATGGTCGCGTCGGGCGCCGACATCAAGGTCCTCGTCCTTGACACCCAGGTCTACTCGAATACGGGCGGGCAGGCGTCGACGGCCTCCTTCGGCGGCCAGGTCACGAAGCTGTCGGCCTTCGGCAAGGCACTCCGCGGGCGAACGGAGCCGCGCAAGGAGCTGGGCCGAATCCTGGCCGCGCACGGGACGGCCTACGTCGCCCAGACGACGCCGGCCCATCTCAACCATTTCTACCGCGCGGTGATGGAGGCCAATGCCTACCCTGGTCCGGCCGTCGTGATCGCCTACACGCCGTGCCAGCCGGAGCATGGGATTCCCGACGACGCCGCCTTCCGGCAGGCGACCCGCGCCGTCGAGACCCGAGCCTTCCCGCTGTTCACCTACGACCCGCGGCGGGGCGCCGCTGAAGCGGAGCGTTGGTCGCTCCAGGGCAATCCCGCCCTTGGCCAGGACTGGGCCACGGCGCCAGACGGGAGCCCTGACGACTTCCTGGCCTTCGCCCGATCGGAAGGTCGCTTCGCCGCCCACTTTGGCGCGGATGCCAGCCCGACTCCCGAAATCCTGGCCACCCGCGACGACCGCCTCGCGAACTGGCGGACGCTCAAGGAGCTGGCCGGCCTGACGCCTGGCTGAATGAGCGCTGGCGGGGCTTCCGTGGCTCGCGTTGAGCGTCGCCATGAGGCCGCGGCGAGGGCCCGAGGGGCACGGACGGCGCCGGCGGCACCGGCGGCGTTGACGGCTGGGTCGCCAGCCAGTTCAATAGCACGCGTCGCGGGCACGCGAACGCGTTTCGAGCGCTGTGCCACTGGGGAACGCGACCTGCGCGCTCTGTTTGAGCGATCTGGCCGCCCGTAGCTCAGTGGATCAGAGCGACTGACTTCGGATCAGTAGGTCGGGGGTTCGAATCCCTCCGGGCGGGCCACATCTCGCGGTCAAGGGGTCGTCGACGAGGGTCCGGCGCTGCGTCGGCGCCGACGGAGGGCTGGAGGGACCGTTGATCCTGCGGGTCGTCCGGGGTCGCATCCGCCCTGGCGAGCGCGACGACGTCCTCGCCGCGATGCGCGGCGACTACGAGCCGATCCTGAGCGCCACCGCCGGCCTGGTCCGGTTCGTGCTCGGCCTCCGGCCGACCGACGAGGGCGGCGACCGGCTGGCCGCGCTGTTGATCTGGAACGACTTCGACTCGGTCCAGACGGCTTACGGGGGTGAGCTCGCCGCGCCGCGGACGATCGACGGGCGGGACCGCGGGGCGATCTACGAGGACGTCGTCTATTACGAGCTCGAGGCCGGCCGGATGCCGGCTGGCACGCCCCGAATCCTCCGGCTGACCGCCGGCTCCGTCGGGCGGGGGCTCGACGCGGACATCCAGGCGGGCCTGCGGACGCGTCTGCCGGACCTGCCGGCCGATGCCGTCGAGGCCTACGTGGGCCGCCGGGTCCTTGGCCCCGTGGTCGAGATCGCCTTCCTCTCGACCTGGTCGGCGCCACCCGCGGAGGTCGACCTGGGCGCCCCGATCTGGCCCGATCTCTCGGCGCGCTACGACGCTTACGCCCTGGAGCTCTATGAGGTCGTGCTGATCGGCGACGGGCGAGCGGCGGACCCCGCGGGCTGATCGGGTGTGATGCGGGCCGTCAGGCCTCGACGAGCGGCACGTCCACGACGTGCTCGGACAGGAACCAGACCTGCATCTCGTGGCGGCGCAGGACGTCGCTCATCAGCAGGTCGTTCGAGCCCCAGTCCTCGGACTCCTCGGTCTTCGAGATCCCGGCGCGGACCTTCTCGAGGATCGTCTCGTGGGCGTCGAGCAGCCGGTCGAGGGTCACCGGAACCTCCTCCGAGCCATCCGGCGGGCGGGCGATCGTCGTCAGCTCGGCCGCGTGGCGCGGGTCGCCGACGCTGATTCCGCCGAGCATCTGGACCCGTTCTGCCAGCTCGTCCACGATCTCGACCTGCTCCTCGTAGTGCTTGTCGAACAGCAGGTGGAGCTGATAGAAGGTCGGCCCGACGGCGTTCCAGTGGGCCTTCTTGTAGAGGGCGGCGAGGACCATCGAGTCGGCCAGGATCTCGTTCAGGAGCCCGCAGCTCTCGGCGCGGGCGTCAGCGGCCAGGGCGATCGGCAGCTGGCGGAGCGTGCCGAACCGCTGGAGCTCCGGGCCGGTCTGGCCGAGGCGCGGCTGCGGCGAACGGCGGTCGGCGTGGCCGTTGCCGTTTGAGCTGCTCGTGGTCGCGCGAGAGCGACGGGTGGTGGTCGCCATGGGAAGCCTCCGGATTGACGTGTGGGGCCAGCGTCGACGACCGGGGGGCACGGTCGCGCGGGCTTCGCGCGATGGCCGCTTGCAGCGCCGTGACGATCGCGGGCCGACTGCTACCCTCCGGCGGTGACCTCCGCCCAACGGACCGCCGCGCAGCTGCTCGTCGAATGCCTGACGTCCGAAGGCTGCGAGTACGTCTTCTCGGTCCCCGGCGAGGAGACGATGGACATCCTCGATGCCCTCGGCGCGGCCGCGGGAGGACGGGGCGCCGGGCCACGTCACGTCACGACCCGCCACGAGCAGGGCGCCGCGTTCATGGCCGATGTCTACGGCCGGCTGACCGGCCGGGCCGCCGTCGCGATGGCGACCCTGGGGCCCGGCGCGACGAACCTGATCACCGGCGTGGCCGACGCCTATCTCGATCGAGCGCCGATGGTCGCGATCACCGGCCAGGCGAGCTCGGACAAGCTCCACAAGGAAGCCCACCAGGTCGTCGACATCGTCCGGATGGTCGAGCCGGTCGCGAAATGGAACACGCGGGTCGAGCGCGTTGAGGCGATCCCCGAGATCGTCCGGAAGGCGTTCCGCGTCGCGGTCCTCGAGAAGCCGGGGCCCACCCACATCGAGCTTCCGGAGAACCTCGCTGCCTCGGCGGTGCCCGACGACCTGCGACCCCTCGTGCCCGGCCGGACGTACTTCCCCGAGCCGACGGACGAGGCGATCGCCCACGCCGCAGACCTCATCGCCGGCTCGCAGCGGCCCCTCGTCCTGGCCGGCAACGGCGTGCTCCGGCGGAACGCCGCGCCGGCGCTCCGGGCCTTCGCGCGCGGGCTGCACGTCCCGGTCGCGGTGACGTTCATGGGCAAAGGCGCGATCGACGACCGCTCGCACCTGTCGCTGATGGCGGTGGGCCTCCAGGCGCGCGACCACGTCCTGTCGGGGTTCGATCGGGCCGATCTGGTGATCTGCATCGGCTACGACCTGGTCGAGTACGCGCCCGCTCGCTGGAACCCGGACGGTCGGAAGCGGATCGTCCACATCGACACCCAGCCCTCCGAGGTCGACGCGCAGTACCGCCCGGAGGTGGAGCTCGTCGGCGACATCGAGGGCACGCTCCGCCGCCTCCTGACCGCGGTCCAGCCGCGTGGGATCAGTGGCCGCGACGCCGGGGAGCGGCACGAGGCGCGCGAGACGCTGGTCCACGCGGACCTGCGGACCGCGCTCCTCGAGGAGCTGTCCGGAGCGTCCGGAGCGGGTCTGGGAGGGGAGTCGCCACGGGTCACGCCGCAGCGCGCGATCGCCGATCTCAGGGAAGCGCTCGGACCCGAGGACATCGTCGTGTCCGACGTGGGCGCCCACAAGGTCTGGGTGGCGCGGCTGTACCAGGCCTACGAGCCGAACACCGTGATCATCTCCAACGGGTTCGCGGCGATGGGCATCTCGGTGCCGGGCGCGATCGCGGCCAAGCTCGTCCATCCGGATCGCAAGGTCGTCGCGCTGTGCGGTGACGGCGGGTTCCTGATGAACAGCCAGGAGCTGGAGACCGCGAAGCGGATCGGCGCGAACGTGACCGTGGTCGTCTGGCGCGACGACGGCTACGGGCTGATCGACTGGAAGCAGCGGAACGAGTTCGGGCGACCGTTCGGCGTGGAGTTCGGGAACCCGGACTTCGTGGCGTACGCGGAGTCGTTCGGAATCGCGGGCTTCCGGCCGTCGTCCGCGGGCGAGCTCCTGCCCACGCTCCGGCGCGCGCTCGACGTCGATGGCCCGGCGCTCGTGGAGGTGCCGATCGACTACCGCGAGAACCTGCGGCTCACGGAACATCTCGGAGCGCTGGCCGGGGCATAGCTCGGCCCGCGCGATGCGTGATCCAGCCCAGGGGAGGAGGATCGTGCCTCGCGCGCGGCCTCAGCCCACATAGACCTCGTACTCCTGGACCAGCCGGAAGCCGAGCCGCTCGTAGATCGGGCGGCCCATCGTGCTCGCCTGGAGCACCGCAAGGGTGCATCCCGCGGCGGCGCCATCCGCGATGAGCCGGCTGGTCATCGCGGAGCCGAAGCCACGGCCCCGGGCGTCCGCCTCGGTCGCGATCGTGAAGATCCCGAGGGTCTGGCCGGTCTGGACGGAGAAGCCGCTGGCCACGGCCCGGCCATCCACGTAGCCGGTGTAGACGCGGCAGCCGTCGCGGGCCCAGAGCTCCTCGCCGATGAAGGCCTCGGCGACGGGCTCGGCGACCTCGAAGCTGTGAGCCGCGACGAGCGCGTGATCGCGGAGCGCCTTGGCGTCCTGAACCACGCGGAGATCCAGGCCAGCCGGCAGGGGCGGCACGTCGGCCGAGATGGGGTGGAGGGCCATCCCCGGCATCAGGCCCTCGTGGAACCGCAGCCCGAGCTCGGTCAGCAACGGGCGGAACCGGGCGTCCTGTTCGTGGCGCAGGACGACGCAGAACGGTGCGGCCCGCGCCCGGAGGATCTCGACCGCGGCCACGAGGGCGTCGGACGTGGCGGCGTCGTCGGTGACGATCTGGTTGAACAGTGGCGCGGGCAGCCCCGTGCCGTAGACGCCAACGCCCTCCTCATGGCGGATCGTCGAGCCGGGGACCTGGCCGCAGGCGATCTTCAGCCAGTCGTGCATGTTCTCGTGCTCGAGCCGTGCGAGGGTCGCGTCGTCCATCGAGCGAACGCTACGCCGAAGTGCCGTCGGCGCGCTGGCCGATGCGGCTGGAGCATGAACACCGCACGAATGAGCGTGACCAAGCACCAGAATCACCGCACGGCGGTCGGCATCGCCAAGGCATCGCGCTGATTCGTTCGAAACTGATGTCCGGACCGCATACGCTCCTGCCATGACGGCGGACGGCCCCTCCCCGCTTCGGCGATTCCTTCGCGCGATGTTCGCGATGCCCGACTACCCCCCGGACGATGCCGACCTGCGGACGTTCCGCCTCGCCGGCCTTCGGCTGCCGGTCCGGGCCACGGTCGTCGTGGTCGCGGTGATCCTCATCGTGATCTTCGACTTCCAGCGGACCCTGATCCCGGACGAGCTGCTCCGCTACGACCGCAACCCGGGCGAGCAGCGGCTCCAGGCCCTGAGCCGGCTCCTCCTCTTCGGGATCGTGCCGCTCGTGATCGTCCTGCTCGCGTTCCGGGACCGGCCGTCACGCTACGGGCTGCAGCTGGGCGACTGGCGCTGGGGCCTGGCGCTGGCCGTGGCCGGCTGCGTCGTGATGACGCCGGTCGTGCTGGCCCTGGCCACCCTCCCCGATTACCGCGCCTACTACGCCCCCTCATACGAGCCGCTGCCCGGACTGCTCCTGACGAACACGATCGATCTGGCGACGACCGAATTCCTGTACCGCGGCTTCCTGATGCTGGCGCTGGCGCGGGTGATCGGTCCGCTGGGACTCGTCGTTGCCCTCTTCCCATTCACGTTCACCCACCTGACGAAGCCGGAGAGCGAGCTCCTGTCGACATTCGCCGGCGGCGCGATCTACGGCTGGGTGACGTGGCGGACGCGGTCGATCCTGTGGGGCGCGCTCGCCCACATCTACATCGTGACGCTGGTCATCACCGTGACCGGCCTGGCG
>DASSHB010000025.1:0-7717 GCA_035693125.1 Candidatus Limnocylindrales bacterium
GGCGAGCAGGACCTCCGTCGCCTCCTCGGTGACCTTGCGGCCGACGGCGTCCACGCCGCCCTCGAGCAGGATCGTCGTGTACGAGCCCGGCGGGTGCTCCGCCGCTCGCGAGGCGATGGTCGCCCACAGCGTCTCCAGCCAGGCGAAGCCCTGGGCGGCGGTGGCCGGCGGCGCATCGGCGGGATCGAAGCAGCTCCGCGTCCCGCGATGGCAGGTCGGCCCGACCGGGTCGACCCGCAGGAGGATCGCGTCCGCGTCGCAGTCGAGCTCGATCGCCCGCAGCCGGAGCTCGTGGCCGGATGTCTCGCCTTTGCGCCAGAGTCGATCGCGCGACCGGGAGTGGAAGTGGACGATTCCCGTCTCGAGCGTGACGGCGAGCGCCTCGACGTCCATCCAGGCGAGCATCAGGACCCGATGGTCGGTCGCGTCCTGGGCGATCGCGGGGATGAGGCCGTCCTGGCCCCAGAAGGGCTCCGCGGGCGGCGTCATCATGCGGCCGCCTCGACGAGGCGAACGGGCTGACCGGCCGCGGCCAGCGCGACTTTGACCTCGCCGATCGTGTGGATCCGGCGATGGAAGATCGAGGCGGCCAGGACCGCGTCCGCCCCGCCGTCGCGGATCGCGGCGATCAGATGCTCCGGGCCGGCGGCGCCGCCCGAGGCGATGACCGGGACGCGGACCCGGCTCGTGATCGCGCGAAGGAGCGCGGTGTCGTAGCCGGAGCGCGTCCCGTCGCGGTCCATGGAGGTGATGAGCAGCTCACCCGCACCTAGGGCGACCGCGCGCTGGGCCCAGGCCACGGCGTCCAGGGCCGTCGCCTCCCGGCCGCCCTTGACGACGACCTCCCAGCCGCCCTGGCCGTCGGTCCGTGCCCGGGCGTCGATCGCCACGACGACTGCCTGGCTGCCGAACCGCCGCGCACACTTCGCGACGAGCTCCGGATCCGCGACGGCCGCGGTGTTCAGCGAAACCTTGTCCGCGCCCGCGCGCAGAACCTCACGCATGTCGTCGACGCTGCGGACGCCGCCGCCGACGGTCAGCGGGACGAACGCGCGGCGCGCCGTCCGCTCGACGATGTCGAGAAGCGTTCCGCGTCTCTCGGGAGCCGCCGTGATGTCGAGGAACACGAGCTCGTCGGCACCCTCGCGGGCATAGCGCTCGGCGAGGTCCGGAGGGTCGCCCTCGTCCACGAGGTCCACGAAGCGCGTGCCCTTGACCACGCGGCCGTTCGCCACGTCGAGGCATGGGATGACCCGGCGCCGAAGCATCAGGCCGGGATCGCGGCGCGGCCGATCGCCGCGCCGACGAGCGCGCTGACATTGGCCAGGAGGCGCAGGCCATCGGAACCGCTGCGCTCCGGGTGGAACTGGACCCCGATCAGGTTGCTCCTGGCGACGGCGCTGACGAAGGACGCGCCGTGGGTCGTGGTCGCGATCGTCGGATCGCCGCCGCCACGGGGCGGCAGCCCCGCGTACGAGTGGACGAAGTAGAAGTCGGCCCCGGGGGCGATCCCGGCGAACAGCGGATGCTCGGTGCCGGGCGCGCGCTCGACCTGGTTCCAGCCGATGTGGGGGAGGGTCGGCGCGTCGGTGAGTCGCACGGTTCGGCCTGCGAGCACGCCGAGCGTCTCCGCCCCGTCCTCGTCGCTGCCCTCGAACAGGAGCTGGAGACCGAGGCAGATTCCGAGGTAGGGCCGGTCGGCCGCGATCCAGTCGCGAACCGGCCCGACGAGGTCCTGGGCGCGGAGGCGGTCCATGGCCGGCGCGGCGGCACCGACGCCCGGGACGACGAGGGCATCCGCAGCCGTGAGGTCGTGCGGGTCCCGGGCGATCGTCACGGTCGCGCCGATCCGGGTCAGGGCCTGCTCGATGCTGACGAGGTTGCCCGCCCCATGATCGACGACCGCGAAGCGGACCGCGGGCGGGTTCACGTCGAGCCCTTCGTGGAGGCCAGTCCCTGGCGACGAAGGTCCGGGGTGGTGGCGGCCCGGAGGGCGCGGCCGAGCGCCTTGAACGCGGCCTCGGCCAGATGGTGGTCGTTCCGGCCGGACCCGTTGAGGTGGAGCGTGACCCCGCCGGCCCGGGCGAACGCCTCCAGGGCATGCTCGACGTTCTGGAGCGTCAGCGCTCCCGCTCGTTCCCCGCGGAAGGGCAGCTCGACCACCGCGTAGGGCCGCCCGCCAACGTCGACGGCGGCCGAGGCGACCGATTCGTCCATCGGCACCGTCGCGTCGCCGAACCGCTGGATCCCGGCCCGGTCGCCGATTGCCTCGCCCAACGCGGCTCCCAGGACCAGGGCGACGTCCTCGACGGTGTGGTGGTCGTCCACCTGGAGGTCGCCCGTCGCCCGGACCGTCAGGTCGAGCAGGCCATGGTGGGCCAGCGAGCCGAGCAGGTGGTCGAAGAAGGCGACGCCGGTCTCCACGTTCGACGTGCCCGCGCCGTCCAGGTCGAGCGTCAGCTCGACGCTCGTCTCGCGCGTCGCTCGCCGGATCGTGACCCGTCGCCCATCGCGGGCGAGGACCTCGACCGACCCGACGGTCGTCACGGCGCGCCGGCGGCGAGCTCGCCCCGGAGCTCGTTCGCCGCCGCGATCAGGCGGTCGTCGCCGGCCCGGTCGCGGATCGTCAGGCGCAGCGCGTGGGCCAGCGGGTGCCCGGCCGGGAACGTGCGCGGGACCAGGCCTCGACGAAGCATCCCCGTGGCGACGAGGGCCGCCCGTTCGGGTGTCGCGAAGTCGACGAGGACGAAGTTCGTCACGGTCGGGCCCACGTCCCAGCCCGCGTTCCGCAACGCCGCCGACAGCCGGTCGCGCTCGGCGTCCACCCGCTCGACGTTCGCGACCATGCCCGACGGCTCGCTCAGCGCCTCGGTCACGACGGTCACGCTCACGGTCGACACCGAGCCGGGCGGCCGGTATGGCGCGATCCGGGCGATCGTCTCGGGACGGGCGATCGCGAACCCGACCCGCAGCCCCGCCAGGGCGTAGGCCTTGCTCGCCGTCCGGACGACGACGAGGTTGGGGTGCCGGTCTCGAAGGCCCAGGAGCGAGCTGCCGACGAATTCGGCATAGGCCTCGTCGAGGACCACGATCGCCGGGGATCGTCCGGCCGAGAGGGCGTCGACCGCCACGACGTCGAGCAACGTCTCGATCGCCCCGTCGGGCTCGGGCAGCCCCGTGGGGTTGTTCGGCGAGCAGAGCCAGACCACGTCCGCCGTGCGGGCCGCCTCGCGAGTCGCCTCGAGATCGAGCGCGAAGCCGCTGTCGCGGCCGAGGCGTGGCACGAGATCGGCCACGGCCGCCCGCTGCTCGGTCACGACGCGGTACATCGCGTAGGTCGGAACCGGCACGACGGCGCGGCCGCCGGCGGGCAGGAAGGCCTTCCCGATCAGGTCGAGGATCTCGTCCGCTCCGGCGCCCACCAGGAGCTCGTCCGTGCCGACCCCGTAGACCCGCGCGGCGATCTCGATCAGGCGGCGGTAGTCCGACGGCGGGTACTCCGACAGTGGCGTCTCGAAGCGGCCGGCGGCGAGCAGCCGGCCCGCGAGCTCCGGCGGCACGGGCGAGGTGTTCAGGTCGAACCGGATGATCTGGTCGATCGGGACGCCGTAGCGCGCCGCGACCTCCTCGTCGGTGGCCTCCCAGCTGTAGCCTGCCGGCTGGGTCGGCAGGTTCGTCGTCACGGGGGTCGGGCTCATCGGTCCGCTCCGCCGCTGGTGGGGAGATCGCGGTCGCCGCCGTCCGGACGGAAGCGGACCTCGACCGCGTGACGATGGGCGGTCAGGCCCTCGGCCGTCGCGAGGCGGCCGACGGTCTCGCGGATCCCGGCGAGCCCGTTGCGGCCGATCCGCTGGATCTGGGTATAGCGGCCGAACGCCTCGACGGCGAGGGGATCGGAGGAACGGGCGAGGCCGCCGGTCGGCAGGACGTGGTTGGCGCCGGTGGCGTAGTCGCCTGCCGATTCCGGCGCCCACGGACCCACGAAGATCGATCCCGCATGGCGGATCCGGGCCGCGGCCGCATCGGGATCGCGGAGGTCGATCGAGAGGTGCTCCGGAGCGTACGCGTCGACGAATCCGATCGCCGTTTCCAGGTCGGGGGCGAAGGCGATCGCGCCATGGGTAGCGAGCGAGCGGCCGAGGATCCCGCTCCGCTCGAGGTGGGGGAGGAGAGCCGCGATCTCGGCCTCGACCTCATCCGCCAGGGTGCGGCTCGTCGTCACGAGGATCGCCGGCGAGTCGGGTCCGTGCTCGGCCTGGGTGACGAGATCGGCGGCGACCTGGACGGGATCGGCGTCGTCGTCGGCGAGGACCATGCCCTCGGACGGTCCCGCCGGAAGATCGATCCCCACCATTCCGGCGACCTCGAGCTTGGCGGCCGTGACCCACGCGTTGCCCGGACCCACGATCCGCGCGACCGGCGCGACCGGCGGGTCGACATCGGGCAGGCCGTGGGCCAGCGCCGCGATCGCCTGGGCGCCGCCGGCGACCAATAGCTGGTCGACCTCCAGCAGGCCGGCGGCGCCGAGCAGGACGTCGTCCACCCGGCCGTCGGCGTCGGCGGGCGACGCGACGACGATCTCGCGGACGCCCGCGACTCGCGCCGGAACCACGGTCATGACGAGCGACGAGGGGTACGGGGCGGACCCGCCGGGCACGTAGCAGCCGACCCGGTCGAGCGGCAGCCAGCGCCGCTCGATCTCGATCCCGGCCGTGATCGTGGTGCGCGTCGATTCGGGTCGTTGGGTCGTTGCGAAACGCTCCACGTGCTCGATCGCCTGATCGAGCGCTCGGCGATCCGCCAGCGCGAGCCGATCTCGCGCTTCGCGCAGCTCCGACGGCCCCAGGAGCAGGCGGCCGTCGGCGAGGCCGCCCCCGAAGCGGGCCGCCGCCGCTCGAAGCGCCGTCGCTCCGTCACGCCGGACCGCGTCGACGATCTCGCGGGCTCCGGCGCGGATCGCCTCATCGGGGACCGCGCCGCGGCGAACGAGTCGCGCTCGCTCTGCGACGGCCTCGGCGCTCCCGTCGGCGAGGTCGAGCCGGCGGAGACGGAGCGCGGCGCTGGGCGGGCTCGCGGTCACGCGACGATCTTCTCGATCGGCAGGACGAGGATGCCCGACGCGCCGGCGGACTTCAGCCGCGGCAGCAGGCTCCAGACGTCGTCGGCGCCGACCACGGCGTGGATCGCGATCATCCCTTCGTGGGCCAGCGGGATCACGGACGGCGACTCGAGGCCGGGCAGGAGCGCCTCGAGGTCGGGCAGGTGGCTGGCCGGCGCATTCATCATCAGGTACTTGCGATCCCGCGCGGCGATCACGGCGCTGAGCATCGTCTCCACCGCGCCGATCGCGCTCGATCGGTCTCGGAACGCGGTCGGGTTCGCGATCAGGACCGCCTCGGAGCCGAGGACGTCGGCGATCGGCCGGAGGCCGTTCATCACGAGGGTCGAGCCGGTCGAGACGAGGTCGACGATCGCCTCGGCGAGCCCCAGCCGCGGAGCCACCTCCACGGCGCCCGAGATCGAGACGACGTCGACCGGCACGCCGGACCGCTCGAAGAAGCGCCGGGTGGCGTTCGGGTGGGCGGTCGCGATCCGCAGGCCGGCCAGGTCGGCGATCGCGTTCAAGTTGCTGTCGGCGGGGACGGCGGCCGCGAGCCGGCATTGTCCGTAGCCCAGTGCGCGCAGGCGAGGCAGCTCCGCGCCGGTTTCGGCGAGGAGATCCTCGCCGGTGACGCCGAGATCGGCCACGCCGTCGCCGACGAACTCGATCACGTCGTTCGTCCGGACGAAGAGGATGTCGAGATCGAAGTTGCGCACGCGAGCCACGAGGCTCCGCTCGTGCTCCTCGAAGACGAGGCCCGCGTCTCGCAGGAGCTGGACCGTCGGCTCGACGAGGCGACCCTTGTTGGGAACGGCGAGGCGAAGCCGATCGCGCCGGTCGAGCGCGCCGAAGTCGGTCATCGCTCGGGGCGGACGGGGTAGGGGATGCCCGCCTCGCGGGCCGTGGCGAGTCGCTCGAGCGCCGTCCGGTAGCCACCCTCGCCGTGGTTCAGCCACGATGCGATCCGGGTGATGGTCGCCGTGCTGGCACCGGTCTCGCGCGAGATCTGGGCGTAGTGCTCGCCCGCGTCGAGACGGCGCACGACCGACCAGCGCTGCGCGAGGTCCCGGAGCTCGCCAAGGGTGCACAGATCGCGCAGGAAGCGGGCGGCCTCGTCCGGGTCCTCGAGACGGAGGAGCGCCGAGATCAGCTCGTCGACGTCCCTCGAGCGCCAGTCGTCCATGTCGTTCGGGTTCTTCGATGTGGACATGACCACTCTATCACCGTAGTAGCGTGCTAACATGATAGCGTGTTAGCGAGTCGGCAGTCAACGTTCGAGGTGATCCCGGCGATCGATCTTCGGGGCGGCCGCGTCGTGCGGCTCGAGCAGGGTGACTTCGGGCGCGAGACCGCGTTCGATCTCGACCCGGTCGCGCAGGCTCGACGGTTCGCGGAGTCTGGAGCGCGCTGGATCCACGTCGTGGATCTGGACGGGGCTCGCGCCGGTGGTCGCCGGCAGGCCGACGTGATCGACCGGATCCGCACGGCCATTCCCGGCACCGCGGTGCAGGTGGCCGGCGGACTCCGCGACGGGCCGTCGATCGCCGAGGCGCTCGCCGCCGGCGCGACTCGGGTCGTCCTGGGGACCGCGGCGATCGCCGACCCAGCATCGGTGGAGGCGTCCATCGCCCGGCACAGCCCGGAACGGATCGCGATCGCGCTCGACGTCCGCGACGGGCAGGCCGTCGGCGGCGGTTGGGCACGCAATGCGCCCGCCCGCGACCTCGGAGAGCTCCTCGACGCGATGGACGCGATCGGCGTCCGGACCCTCGTCGTCACGGCGATCGCGCGCGACGGGCTCCTGGCAGGCCCGGACCTCACACTGCTGGGCCGGTGCACCGGCCGGTCCGGCTCGTCTGGCTGGTCGGTCATCGCCTCGGGTGGGATCACCACGCTCGATGACCTGCGGGCCGTCCGTCGGATCGGCTGCGCCGGGGCGATCGTGGGCCGGGCCCTCTACGACGGCCGGCTCCGCCTGAGTGAAGCGATCCAGGCGATGGACGGCGGCCCGGCCTGAGCCGGCCCGCTCAGCGGGTGAGGTCGACGGCCTCGCCCTGCCACGTTCCGCTGACGTGGCGGCGACCGGGTGACGACTCGTACTCCAGCGACCCGCCCGGGACTCGGACCGACCACGTGACCGCCCCCGTATCGAAGGTGTAGTCCCCCGTCCCGGTCAGCGGCAGGCCGGCCGCGATCTGGCAATCGGCGAACCGGATCGCGTCGCGGACCGTTTCCGGGATGATCGCCACGAAGCCGCCGGCCCGGCAGCCGAAGCGGACCTCCGCCCGGCCGTCCCAGAGGACGTACGACGGATCCGCGAAGACCTCGTTCTCGACGGCGGTCATCGCCTCCAGTGCGTCCGCGAATGACGCAGCGGACGTCGGCGACCGCGGAACATACGCGTCGGTCACGTCACCCGGGCAGTCGATCGTCCGCGACGCCGGCAGCCGTCGCTGCAGGAGGAAGGCGTCGATGGCGCCGTCGACGCAGGCGTCGCCCCGCCCGTACGTGACGTGGGCGCCACCGGTCGTGTGGATCAGGTAGCCGTCCGTCAGCCGACCGGCGATCGCGCGCGCCCCCGCGATCGGCGTGATCGGGTCGTCGTCCGCGCCCAGG
>DASSHB010000026.1:0-6642 GCA_035693125.1 Candidatus Limnocylindrales bacterium
GTCACGGCCGGCTTCGTGACGATCGCCGCCCCGCTGTCCCTGCCGTTCCAGGCGGGCGGCACGCCCGTCAGCTGGGTCCTCGGGATCGGGCTCGCCGGCTGGGCGATCGGCAACCTCGCGGTCCTCACCGCGACTCGCAACTACCCGCGCTACGTCCGCTTGCTCCTCCTGAGCGGCGTCCCGTTCGTCCCGGCGGCGTCCTCGCTCGCCGGCGGGATCACGGGCTCGAGCAACGGGCTCACCTGGGCGTTCCTCCTTCCCGCATACGCGATCCTCGCGCTCGGGCCGCGCCGGGCGACGATGTGGTTCGCGATCTACCTGGCCATGGTCGCGTTCATGGTCGTGATCGATCCCGTGGCTCGAGCCTCGAGTCCGCCGGCGGCCTACTCGGTCGAGCTCCTCGGCGTCGTCGAGAACGGCGTAGTCCCGCTCGTGGTCGTGTTCCTCCTCCTGCGCTACACCGATGTCCGCCGGCTCGCAGCCGAAGCCCGGGCCGACGAGCTCCTGACGAACGCGATCCCGGCATCGATCGCGGCGCGTCTTCGCCGTGGCGAGCGGCGGATCGCCGAGGCGTACCCGGAGATCTCGATCGTGTTCGCCGATCTCGTCGGGTCCACGTCGTGGGCCCACGACAGGCCGCCGGCCGAGGTGGTCGATCTCCTCGACGAGCTGTTCACGCGCTTCGACGAGTGCGCCGAGGCCGCGGGGCTGGAGAAGATCAAGACGATCGGCGATGCCTACATGGCGGTGGCGGGCGCCCCGGACCCGCAGCCCGAGCACGCGGTCGCGGCCGTCGAGATGGCCCGCACGATGCTCGGCGCCGTCGATCGGATCCGGACCTCGACTGGCGCGCCGATCGCGGTCCGGCTCGGGGTCGCGAGCGGCCCGGTCGTGGGCGGCGTGATCGGCCGGCGGCGGCTCCTGTTCGACTTGTGGGGCGACACCGTCAACCTGGCCTCCCGGATGGAGTCGTCCGGGATCCCCGGCCGGATCCAGATCGCCGCGTCCACGCAGGCGCTCCTGCCACCGGGCCGGTTCCCGGTCGAGGCCCGGGAGGTCGACGCGAAGGGTCTGGGCCGGTTGACCACGTACCTTCTCAGCGAGCCGCAGGGAGACCCCAATGCCTGATTACCCGACCCTCGTCGCCAAGCTCGGGCCCGACGGGCTCGAGGAGCTCCGCCGCCTGATCGCCGATGAGCTGGCGAAGCGCGCGGATCGTCGCGACCCGCCCCCTGCCCTGCCGTCGCGGCCCGGGACGATGCCGGGACCCGACGAGGACCTCCGCCCCAGGAGCTAGGCCGACCGGGACGGCGCCGGAGCGCGGCGGCCGAACGCGAGGGCCGACCAACCGGCGAGCCCGAGGACGCCCGTCGCGCTGATCGCGATGACGGTCGGCGCGCCGATCCTGTCGGCCAGGGGCCCGGCGACGAGGATCGGCAGCAGGCTCGCGGCGCTGACGATCGAGGCGAGGACGCCGAAGATGCGCCCGCGGGCCGCCGCCGGCATGTTCTCGAACAAGCCGGTCTGCGCGGAGACGGTCGTCACGGCGTACGCGATTCCCGCTCCGAGCGCCAGCGCGATCGCGATCGGGACCACCGGGACGCCGGCCGGCGCGCCGGACGCGGTGATTCCGGCGATCGCGAGCGCGAGCGACCCGAACGCGAGCAGGCCGCCCTCCGCCGATCGCCGCCGCGAAACGCCTGCCCCGAACCGGCGCAGCCCGAAGACCCCGGCCACGACGCCGATTCCGAGGGGAAGGACGACCACGATGAGATTCCTCGGATCCAGCCCGAGCGACGTCGCGAGATTGGGGCCGAGGACGCCGATCACGCCGACGAGCGACGCGGCGATCGCGAGGTGCAACAGGGGCCGGCTGACCTCACGGTCCCCGGTGATCGCCGCGAGGCCCTCGCCCAGCTGATCGATCGGCTCGTGGAAGGTCCGCCGCGTCGCCGATCGCTCGCGCTCGATCGGCGGCGCCGACGGAAGCCCGAACGTCGCGATCGTGGCGGCGGCATAGACGGCCACGACGACGAAGAGCACGAACGACGGCTCGGCGAGCTTCACGAGGACTGGACCCAGGAAGGCGAAGCCGACCGCGAACGACGCCTGGAGGGTCAGGTTGAAGATGCCCATCGCCGTCTCGAGCTGGCCCGACGGCACGATCCGCGGGATCATCGCCGCCTCGGCGGGCGTCAGGACGACCGTCGTCAGGCTGATCCCCAGGTTCAGGAGCAGCAGCAGCGCGACGTTGACGCCGGCGAGGGCCAGGCCCAGGGTCAGCAGCGTCCGGATCATGTTCGGGACGACGAGCGCCCAGCGGACGTCGAGCCGATCGACCAGGACGCCGGCCAGCGCCGACAGGAGGATCGTCGGGATCAGGAACGACATCACGAGCGCGCTGACAGCCGCGTTCGAGCGCGTCGACGCGAACACGAGGATCGTCAGCGCGTAGAGCGACATGTTCCCGCCGACCTGGGTCGTCGCCTGGATGAACCACAGCCGGGCGAAGGTCGGGTCGCGCAGGATCGAGACCGAGCTCACCCCGTCAGTAGAGCACGGGGTGACGCGCGCCGGGCGTCCCTACCGGCGGCCACCCCGGAACAACCCGATGACCCGGGCGGCAAGATCCTTCACGACATTGACCAGGCGGCTCCACGGGCCGTACGGACCCCACAGCTCGGGCGGGAAGACGCGGTGCCAGCGCGCCCAGAACTTGTCGAAGATCGAGGACCACCAGTCCCGGATCCAGCACACGATCCGTTGCCACAGGGTGGGCCGGGCCGACGAGCAGAGCGCAAGGAGTCCGGCGTCAACGTCGGCGATCAGGTCCACCATCTCGGCCCACGTCGGGAAGAAGTCGAGGTTCTTGTTGAATTCGATCACGAACGCATTCAGGCCGCGTGCCGTCGCCCAGTCGTCGCTGGCCCCCGAGGTCGGGTAGGACGTGGTCGGCCAGAGCCAGAATGCCTGCTTGCTGACGTAGCCCTGGTTGCGCACGGCGTTGATTCCGTCACGGAGGATGTTCGCGGAATTCGTGACGCGGGCGAGCTGGGTCGTCGAGATGTACTCGCCATAGGCATCGCCGGCCACGCCGCGCTTGTGATCCCAGGCCGGGTTCGCAAACGACTTCGACGGATCGGTGCTCTGATTCTCGTCGTCGCCCCAGGCGTGCAGGACGTCGCCCGTGTAGGAGTGGACGTCGACGAAGAACTTCGCGTTGGGGAACTGGTCGACGAGCCACTGGACGTTGCGGGACTCCGGCTCGGAGAACGGCCCGGTTCCGTGGAAGATCTCGCTCGCAGGGTCGGTCGAGGCGAGCGTGCCCATGTAGGCGTTCGGCGAGAACGCGACCGGGAAATTCCACAGGAAATCGTAGTTCCGGTTGACATCGACGCCGATCTTGCTCGCCACGCCGCCGGAGCTGGCGGGATTGCGGTTCTTGCGCCACATCGCCTGGGTCGTGTTCGCGGCGGCGGCCATGCTGTAAGCGCGGCCGTCGGGGTTGATGTCCGGGAAGACGACGATCGTCGTCGAGCGGACGATGTCGCGGATTTCGCTGGCGCCGAACGATCGGTTGCCGTAGGCCAGCCCGGCGTTGGCCGTGTAGGCCTCGAGCACGTCGGCCGCCAGGTTGACGAGGACGTCCGGTCCGCCCCATTCGCGAGCGTGGGCGCCGCTGATGAAGACCAGGGCCGAGCGGCAGCGGTACCCCGACGCCTTGACCGCAAGGGCGTGGCTGGTGCGGCCTTCGTAGGTGATGTTGGGCAGCGTGATCAGCTGGGTGAGCGCCGGGTAGGCCTTGTTCAGCGAGATCAGCGCCGACTCGATCTCGGGAACCTTGAGGAACGTCATGACGGACGCTCCGTTCCCGGGGTGTCCCCGCCGCGATCCGCGCGTCCGCCGATCTTCCGGCCGATGCCGCGCGGGGTCGCCTTGCCGCCCTCGTATCGGTCGCCTTCCCCGAGCTCCGCGATGCGCGAGCGCGCCCGCGAGGTTTGGTTCGAGACGATCTCGAGGTCGATCCCGCGCCCGCGCAGCTCGTCCGCCTGCGCCCGGGTCATGAACAGGTCCAGGGAGCCGGATCCGTCGCGGGTCATCGCGAATCGCGGATGGTCGCCCGTGTCGTAGTCGCCCGACTCGACGAGGCGCCGGGCCTCGTCGGGGGTCACGCGGAGGCGGACCGCGAAGATGTCGTCCTCTCGCTCGTCGGCGTCCGCCGAGTCTGCGGGTTTGCCCTTGCCGGCCATGCCCCACCTCGCGATTCCTGCGCGCTGTGGCGACCATACGCCGTCTTCGTTCATGAAGCGTCTCCGGGGCTCAGGCCGACGAGACGTTGGGGAGACGTCGATCCGTTATGACCCTCTCGTAGCCAGCACGGCTCTGGAGGGAGGCGTCGATGCGCAAGTGGATCGAAACCGACGAGCGGTCCAACCAAGTCATTCGTGGCGGAGGTCTCGGCTGGGCCGCGGCAACGATCGCCATCTGGGTCGTTGCCGGTGCGGGCATCGTCTGGACGAGCGGCGCCCTGATCGACATCCTCCACCGCCAAGGAATCGAGCTATCCGCGCAAGACTCGCTGACGGTCGTGGCCGTGACGGGGATCTTCGGTCTGATTGCTGCGGGCGTGGCGACCTACGTGCTCGTGCGCCGTGACGCCGTGGAGCTTGGACGGGCCCGTGCGCGAATCTGGACGTACGTGATCCTGGGCCTCCTGCCAGTAGTCGTCCTGGTGGTCGGCTTCGCCCTCTACCACATGATTGTTGGGTCGGGCGGCAGTTCCGAAGCCGGCGTGACGATCCTGCTGACCTCAGGCGTCATCGGCCTGCTATTTGCGCTGGCGGTGGTCGCCGTGTTCTTCCACGGCCTTGCGCTCGTGGATAGGGACGAAGCCCTTGGACTGCCCAAGGGCAGCGTCCGGGCGGTGATCGCGTTGGCCCTGATCCTGATCTTCGCCGTCCTATCGGTCTATCTGTACTCGACGATCCAGGCCGACAACTCGCCCCAGGCCGATATTGCGAAGCAGCTGATTACGACCGTGAGCACGCTCGTCGTTGCGATCAGCAGCTTCTACTTCGGGTCCAGCGCCGTCCAGCAGGCAACCGCGACCGTGATGGCGACGCAGCCGAATCGGCGTTTGCGAGTCCTGGGTCCGGCCACTCCCAGCATCAGACAGCGTCCGGACGGTTCGTGGACGCCGGAAGCCCTCGCCTTCACCGTTCAGGCGGATCCGGGCGCTGGGGCGATCAACGGGTCGGTAGCCGGAGACGAATCGTCGACCCTCACGAATGCTGCCGGCACATGGACGTACCGACCCAAAACTCCGACCAACCCCGTGACGCTTCGCTTTGCCTTCGCCGATGACTCGTCGTCGGCGCAGGAAGTTGCCGTCGCGGTGCAGCCGCTGGACGGGGCCGGCGGCTCGGCCGCCGGTGGCACGATCGGGGGCGGCGGGACCGGGGGCGGCGGGACCGGGGGCGGCGGCACCGGCGGATCCGTGGATCCAGGTTCCGGTGGCAGTGGCGGAACCGGGGCCGGTACGGATGTCGGGACCGAGGTCGGCGGGACGACGGCCGAACGAATCCGCAACAGGATCATCGATCCGAGCCTCGAGGACCTTCCCAGCCTCGACGTGGGCACGACGCCGACGATGGGCACCGACGTGGTCGGCTCGCCGAGCGTTGACGTCAGCACGGGGGCCGCCTCGACGGACATCGGAGACGCGATGGATCCGGGTCTGAAATGACGGCTTCGCCGGGCGGCTCGGCGCGGTCACGGCCGCCATTCCTGGCGCGTCCCGAGGATCCGCCGCTAGGCGCGCTGACGATGCGCCGGATCGATGGCCAGATCGATTGGTACGACCGATCGGCGCGGCTGAACCAGTATGCCTACAAGGGATTGAAGACCTTGAGCATCGTCTCGGCTGCCTTGATTCCGATCCTCGCGGCGCTCAAGTTCGATGCGGCGGCCGCGAGCGTGCTGGGCGGCGTCATTGTCATCAGCGAGGGGATCCAGCAGCTCAATCAGCACCACGAGACCTGGATCTCGCATCGCCTGACGGCCGAGAGCCTGAAACGCGAGCGGGCCCTGTTCGTGGGCGATGGCAGTCCCTACATCGCTTCCGAGAACCCACTGTCGACGCTCTCCGAGCGGACCGAAGAGATCGTGGCTCGCGAGACATCGACGTGGAACGACCTGCAACGCGACACGACCCCTGACGGCACGAAGAAGGTCGTCCAGGCAACCCGCTGACACGGCGCACAGCTAGGTCCGCAGGAACAACGGAGCCGGCTCGACGAGCCGGCTCCTTGTGTGCTTGCGACGATCCGTCAGGCCGCGTCGACGAGGATGTCGAACCCCGGCTCACGTTCCTCGTCGGGCTCGGTCGCCCGGCTGAGCGCCGGCCGCTCCGCCCGGAGGATCGTCGACGCGGCGACGAGTGCGAGGAGGACGAGCGCCGCGGCCAGCTCCAACGCCAGCTGCGACCCGCCGGTCAGCGCAGCCGCCCCATCCGCACCCGCGGCAGCCAGCGCCTGACCACGCGAGGTGGCCACGGACGCCATCGCCGCGAGGCCCAGCGCCCCGCCGACCTGGCGGGTCGTGTTCACGAGCCCGGACGCCAGGCCCGCGTCGCTCGGCGTG
>DASSHB010000027.1:0-32117 GCA_035693125.1 Candidatus Limnocylindrales bacterium
GTGACGGCCGCGGCGCCCCGACCGGCCCCAACGGGATGGTCCATGGCGCGTTCCGGCCGTCCGACGACGCGATGGACCTGCCGCTGAACGTGCCCGGCAACCTGGCGCTCGCGGCGGCGCTGGACGCGCTCGCGCCGCTCCTCCGGGCGCTCGGCGACGACGCCCATGCGGGGGCCGCGCTGGGGCTCGCCGCGACGATCCGGGCCGGCGTCGAGCGGGACGGCACCGTCGTTCGAGGCGATGAGACGATCTGGGCCTACGAGGTCGACGGCCTCGGCGGGCAGGTCCTGATGGATGACGCGAATGCCCCGAGCCTGCTCGCCCTGCCGTTGTTCGGGGCGTCCGATCCCGCGGACGGCCGGTACCTCGCCACCCGTCGCTGGATCCTGTCGGACGCGAACCCGTGGTTCGCCCGCGGCCGGGCCGGGGAGGGGATCGGCTCGCCGCACACCGGGCCCGGACGCGTCTGGCCGATCGCGATCGCGGTTCGCGGACTGACCGCCACGGGGGATGCCGAGCGCCTCGCCGCGATCCGGCTGCTCGGCGCGAGCCACGCCGGCACGTTCCTCGCCCACGAATCGTTCGACGTCGAGGACCCGGCCCGGTTCAGCCGGGCCTGGTTCGCCTGGGCGAACGGCCTCGTCGGCGAGCTCCTCGAGCGGGCGGCGCTCGACGGGCTCCTCGCCTGAGCCCCGCGAGGGCGCCGCGCGGGATCCCGCCCCACGCCGTCAGCCCACCCGCTTCAGCTTCCCGGTCCGCCGCGCGTGGAGCTCGGCCCGGCCGAACGCCCACAGCCCGAACGGGATGAGGACGATGCCGAGCGCGATCAGCGGCAGGACGTCCCGTCCGAGATCGGCGATTCCCACCCCGTCGGCCAGCCCGGCCCGGACCCCGTCGAGGACGTAGGTCGCGGGTGACAGGTGCGACAGCACCTGCATCCAGCCGGGCAGGACGCTGATCGGGTAGTAGACGCCGCTCACGAGGAGCAGCCCGGACTGGACGACGAACGTCATCTGCGCGCCGCGCTCCACGTAGAGCAGCGGCAGGATCGCCGCGAGGATCCCGATTCCCACGAAGCTGAACGAGCCGAGCGCCATGAAGACGAGCGTCGTGACGGGGTTGGCCCGCGACAGGTCGATCTGCGGGAAGAACAGGATCAGCACGATGAAGATCGCGGCCGTGTGGATCAGGCCGTAGACCATCGCGTAGCCGACCTGGCCGACGAGCCGCGTCGAGCGCCGGATCGGCGCCATCATCGTGTACTCGAGCGTGCCCTCCCAGCGCTCCACGGCGATCGTCTCCGCGATCCAGCCGAAGACGACCGAGAGGTAGTTCCAGAAGATCGCCCCGATCATCAGGGACAGGACGAGCCGGGCGCTGCCTTGATCGACGCCGATGAACGAGATGCTCAGCGCGCTTGCGACCGAGTAGACGAGGAACGCCGCCTCCCACGGCCATGTCCGCCGCGTGAGGAAGAAGTTCCGCTCCGCGAAGGCGTAGGACGCGCGGAGGTCGTCCGCGATCCGGGTCATTCGATCGCCTCCTGGGCCTCTTCGGCGACGTCGTCGTCGAGCGAGCGGCCCGTGTAGGCCATGAAGACGTCCCACAGCGTGGCCGGCCGTCCGAGCCGCTCGGACGCCGACGCGATCAGTCCGGCCGGCGTGTCCTCGGCAACGACCCGACCACCGTCGATCACCGTGATCCGATCGGACAGCTGCTCGGCTTCCTCGAGGTCGTGGGTCGTCAGCACGATCGTCGTCTCGTGCGTGTCGCGGAGCTCCTCGATGAATCGCCGGACGTCCAGCTTCGAGCGTGGATCGAGCCCGGTGGTCGGCTCGTCGAGGAGCAGCAGGACGGGGCTCGTCAGGAAGGCCCGCGCGATCGCCACCTTCTGCTGCATGCCGCGGCTGAGCTGCTGCATCGGCCGGTCGACCCGGTCGCGACCGACGTGGAGACGCTCGAGGATCTCGTAGACCGCCTGACGGGCGGCCCGGACCTCGAGCCCGTAGACGCGGGCGGCGAAGGTCAGGTTCTCCATCGGGCTGAGCTTCTTGAAGAACGCCGCATCGACGCTGACGCGGTTGATCAGCCGCTTGACGGCGAGCTCGTCCCGGACCACGTCGCGACCGAACACCTCGACCCGCCCGGAGTCCAGGGTGAGCAGCCCGGCGATCAACCGGATGAGCGTCGATTTGCCCGAGCCGTTGGCGCCCAGGACGCCGTGGATGACGCCTCGCTCCAGACGCATCGAGACGTCCGAGACGGCCTCCACCGGGGCGCTGCCACGCCCCACTTCGAAGCGCTTGCTGACGCGTTCGACGAGCAGGGCGGGCGGAAGCGGGGCACCCGGCGGCGCAGCTGGACGGATGACGAGGGCAGGGGTGGCCACGGCGGACTCCACGGCTGGACGGGGTTGGATCGGGAGCCGCGCGGCGACTGGCAGGGTGGCTCGATCGACTCGATGACCCTCGGGTCCACGGCTCCCAATGCCGGCGAGCCGCGGGCGCCGTCCGGTCAGGCCGAGACGATCACCGCCGCGGGCCTCGTTCGACGCTCCCGTGGACCGGCACGCGATGAGCTGCGGTCTCCATCCGAAGGCCTCGACTAGCGGGCTCCGCCGAGTGGCCGGACCGAGAGGAGCGGCCACCAACGAACCAATTCTATACCAGACGGATGCCGCCGCATTCGCTTGACGGTCATGGTCCAGTTTGGGTTCAATGGCGCGATGATCGAGGCCGAGTCGACCCGTCCGCGCGTCCCGTGGAATCCCCTCGTCGCCCTCGACGATCCGTACCCGGTCTACCGCCGGCTCCGCGACGACGATCCCGTCCACCTCGATGACGAGCACGACCTCTGGGCGCTCTCCCGCTTCGACGACGTCCAGGCTGCGGCGAAGGACTGGGAGACGTTCTCGACGAGCCAGGGCGGTCGAGGCAACGATCTCGACGACACGTACCAGCTGTTCCTGCCGGCCGGGGACCTGGCCGGCGTGGATCCGCCGATCCACACCCGCCTCCGCGGTGCCCTCCGCCTGGCCTTCAGTCCTTCCGCGCTGCGCACCCGGTTCGAGCCGATCGTCCGGCGCAAGGTCATCGACCTGATCGAGGCCTTCGAGGACGCCGGCCGCGCCGACTTCGCCCGGGACCTGGCCCGCCCGCTGCCCGGCACGACGATGTTCTCGTGGTTCGGCTTCCCCGAGGCAGACCACCCGCAGCTCCTCGCGTGGTTCGGAGAGCTGCTCGAGCGCGACCCCGGCGAGTCGGCCCTCCCGGCCCGCGCGGTGGCCGGCCGCGACCGGATGCGCGAGTACATGGTGGCCGCCGCCGCCGAGCGGCGTGCGGCCCCGCGCGAGGACCTCATGTCCTTCCTCGTCGCCGCCGAGGAGCGGGGCGAGCTCAGCGCGGACGAGCTGCTCGGAGCCTCGATGCTCCTGTTCGTCGCCGGGATCACGACGACGTCGGGGCTGATCTCGAACTCGCTCCTCCACCTCGACCGGTTCCCCGACCAGCGCGACCGGATGCGCGACGATCCGGCGGTCATCCCGGCGGCGATCGAGGAGCTGCTCCGCTTCGACGCGCCGATCCAGGTCCTGGGCCGCACGGCGACGCGCCCGGTCGAGCTCCACGGTCGGACGATCCCGGCCGGCGCGCGCGTCGGGCTGATCTGGGCGTCCGCGAACCGGGACGAGCGGCGCTGGGCCGATCCGGACCGCCTGGACATCGGACGCGAGCCGCAGCGCCACGTGTCGTTCGGCGACGGGATCCACCACTGCCTCGGCGCGCCGCTGGCCCGGCTCGAGGCCCGGATCGTCTTCGAGGAGCTGTTCCGGCGGATCCCCGACTACGCGGTCACGGGCCCGATCATCCGGATCAAGACGCCCACGGACCGCGCCCTGGAGTCGCTGCCCGTCGAGTTCTGATGCCCGGCGGCCCGGTCCTCAGCCGCCGCCGGCCGTCGCCGGCAGCAGCCCGACGTTCAGCCAGCGAGTCCCGGTCGCGCGCCGGACGGCGAAGACCTGGTCGAAGGGCTCGGTGGCGGTGGCGATCAGGGTCCCCGTCGCGTCGTAGGTCTCGCGCGTGGCCGTTCCGCGCCCGTGGAGTCCCAGGCTGAGCCCGGTCTGAGCCCCGAAGGGGACGAGGAGCGACGCGTCGATCGTGTCGAACCGGTAGTGGACGATCGTGGCGTTGCCGCCCGCCGTCGCGGCGGCCAGCGCGGCCTGCATCTCGGCCAGCCGATCGCCGTGATCGACCTGGAACAGGAGCGATGCGTCCCGCCGGAGGAGCGCGCTGTTCTCGAGCTCCAGGTTCTGGCCGAGCGTCACGACCACCGGTTGGAGGCCCGTCGCGGTCAGCGTGCTGTCGAAATCGGTGACGTCCTGGTGGACGGTGATCGCCGGCAGGGTCGTGGGGTCGATCGCCCCCGGAGGCCTCGCGAGGGCCTCGCTCGAGCTCGGGACCGCGACACCGCGGGCCGGCGTCCCGGCGACGACGATCCCGGTGCCGACGGCGACGAGCGCCACGAGCGCTGCGACGACCGGGGCGGGCCGGGCGAGCCCCCGCGCGACCCGGCGCAGGTCGTCGGCCGCCGACCGCGGCTCGGGAACGAGTCGATCGACGAGCGGGCGGAGCGCGCAGATGACCACGAGGCCGGTCAGGAGTCCCACCTTCGTCCCAAACTCATCGACCTGGGGCGCCATCAGGATCGTGCTCGCGATCGCCACGAGGAGCCCGAACACGACCCGGCCGACCTGGCCTCCGGGCGTCGTCTTCGGGTCGGTGATCATGAAGAACAGGAAGATCAGCACCTCAGGCGAGGTCACGATCACCCGCCAGAAGTCGAGTCCGCAGACCGGCGCGAACGCCCAGTTCGCCGTCATGCAGTGTCCCGACGCCGCCAGGATGCCCAGGCCGGCCGCCAGGCCGAACCAGAAGGTCGCGGCGAGGGCGAGGAGCTTCAGCCGCCGGGTGATCAGCAGCCCTCCGACGAGGATGACGGCGTAGGCGGCGACCATCCCAAGGTCTAGCGGCGCCCACCAGAAGTCGAGCGGCTCGACCCGGCTGACGCCCAGGATCAGGAAGGCGCCCACCAGGCCCACGTTCGACGGATTGAAGACGTGGCTGCCGCGGTACTTGATCACGTACTTCGAGAGGAGCGACAGGCCGGCGACGGCCGCGAAGATCCACCACGAGGCAAGCGTCCAGTGATCGCCCGCCGGCGTGTCGGCGGTTCGCAGGATCAGCGCCACCCCGTTGCCCGTGAGCATCGCGCTGGCCGGCCAGACGAAGGCCCGGGCCGTCCGGAAGGTGAGCCCGATCTCGAGGACCGCGCAGGTGGTGATCGCCACGAGGATCTGGGGGACGCTGACCCGGAAGCCGAGAGCGACCTGGCCCAGGACCTGGATCGTGATCAGCACGGCGGCCACGTGGAGGCGCGGATCGCGGAGGTTCGGCAGGACGAGCGGATAGGCCGTGCCGCCGAGCGTCAGCGTCCGAGCGGGGGCGCGGGCGGTCATCGCGAGCAGTGGCGGGCGCGCGCCCGGAACGGTCGGTCGGTGTGCATGACGGTGCCCGCTAGGATACGCATCGACCCGGAGCGCATGGAGAGGGCAAGCGATGGCACGTGACGACGAGCGCCTGGAGCGCTCGCAGCAGGACCCGATCGTGGGCGGGCTCCCGGACGTCCCGGGCATCCTCGCCGCGATCCGGCTGACGCCGAAGCTCGGCGTCCACCTCCGCGGTCTCGCCGACGAGCTGCTCGTCAACGACTTCCCGGGCGCGACGCTCCAGCGTCACGAACGCGAGATGCTCGCGACGGCGGTCTCGGCCGCGAACGACTGCTTCTACTGCATGGACTCGCACGGCGCGTTCGCCACGGCGCTCCTCGAGCGTAACGGAGCGACCCACCTGGCGCCGGTCGTCGACGTGCTCAAGACGGGCCGATCCGATGGCCTCGACGACAAGATGTGCGCCCTGCTCCACATCGCCCGGACCGTTCAGGCGACGCCGCGCGGCCTGACCGAATTCGACGTGGCTGCCGCGCAGCGAGCCGGCGCGAGCGACGCCGACGTCCAGCTCGCCGTCCTGATCGCGGCGGCGTTCTCGATGTTCAACCGGATGGTCGAGGGCTTCCGGGCCAGGACCGCTCCCAGCGCCGAGGCGTACCGGGCGCGAGCCGGCGAGATCGCCGAGCACGGCTACAGCCCGCCGCCGGCGGCGTCGGTCCCGGGTCCGGCGTGACGGCCGCGACCGGCGAGGTCGACGCGGCCGCGGCGCTCGAGACGTACCTGGCGGCCCAGCCGGCTGCCCACGCCGAGCTGCTGCGCGTCCTGCGCGCCCGCGTCCTCGCGGCCGCTCCCGGCGCGACGGACGCGATGAGCTACGGGATGCCGGCCTTGAAGGTCGAGGGCAAGGCGCTGATCTGGTTCGCGTCGTGGGCCCGTCATTGCAGCCTCTATCCCGTCGGTCCCGGGTTCCTGGCCGCGCACCCCGAGCTCGCCGGCTACGGCCACAGCGACAAGGGGGCCCTCCATTTCAGCGAGCGCCAGCCACTGCCGGACCGGGTGCTCGACGACCTCGTCCGGGATCGGCTCCGGGAGCTTGCCGCCGGCCGCGGCTGACGATCCGGGGGGCCGTTCGCGGCTCGTCACATCTCGCCTGCCCCGCGCGACTTCCAGCCATGGAAGACGACGCACGGAGTGGCGGATGCGGGCCGGCGCCGACCGGCAGCCCCACGTCGCCCGAGGACGCCGCTGACGAGGGCGTCGCCGCCGTGGCGGACGCCGTCAGCCTCGCGCTCGTCTCGATCCTCCGGACGCTCGAGCCCGCGGACCAGCTGGCATTCATCGTCGGCGAGCTGTTCGGGTTGCCGCCGGCCGAGGCGGCCAGGCTGACCGATGCGCGCCGGCCCTGAGGACCGAGCGGACACAGAGCGACCGGCGCGGATCGCGCCGGTCGTCAGCAGCGGCCGAGTGCGGCCAGGCGGCCGCCGGGTTCAGCGGGGCTTGGTGCGGTTCGCCGCCAGGTGGGCCGTCCACTCGGACGTCCGGCCATCCGGCGAGGAGCTCTTGCCGTGCCAGCCGCAGGTGCAGGTGATCGTCTGGGCCTGGTGCTTGTACTCCGCGATCACGTGCTTGAACGGCTCGTTGACGGCGGGAGTCGAGGGACGCGGCGGACGCATCGTGCCGCTGGACATCGGGCAACCTCCCCTGAACGAGAATCGGCCGACGCAGGCCGGTCCAGAGTGGGCCATCGACCTAGCGGGGACGGGCGCAACGGGTTGCGCGGACGATCAATTCTACCCGGAAACCGGGTTCTTCGCTCGGAGGCGGCCGTGGGTCAGGGGCAGATCGGGGCGTTCCATGCCTCGATCGAGCGCCGATCGGTCTCCCAGCCGAGCTCGGAGATCGTGGCCGTCGCGAGCTCGAGATGGCCCGCCAGGTCGGGCTCGGCGCCGATCCAGCGGGCGGCGAGGACGCGCAGGAAGTGGCCGTGGGACACGATGAGGACGTCGCCCTGCAGTGGCAGGAGGCGGGCGATCACGCGGTCTGCCCGGGCGCCCAGCTCCGCGAGCGTCTCGCCGCCGCGGATCGGCCGGGTCCAGACCGTCCAGCCCGGCTCGTCGCGAGCGATCTGGACCCGCGTCCGGCCCTCGTAGATCCCGTAGTCCCACTCGCGCAGGTCGTCGTCGAAGACGGCCTCCTTGCCGAACCCGGCCAGGCGGACCGTTTCGGCCGCGCGGCTCAGGGGACTGGCCAGGACCCGGGCGAAGCGGCGGCCCGCCAGGGCCCGGCCGACCCGCCGCGCCTGGTCCCGGCCCGCGTCGGTGAGCGGGATGTCCGTCCGGCCGGTGTGGCGACCGGCCGCGGACCATTCGGTCTCGCCGTGCCGGACGAGGACCACACGGACGGTGCCGCCGTCGCCGGCGTCACTCATGCCGTGCCGCCCGGCCCGCCCGGCTCGTCCGTGAGGCCTGCCGGCGTTGCCTCGGCCCCCGGCGCGGCGTCGAAGAACGGACGCGAGCGCCAGCCCAGGAGCCCCGCGATCAGGGCACCCGGCAGCTGGCCGATCCGGGTGTTGTAGCGGAAGACCTGGTCGTTGTAGAGCTCGCGGCGATCGGCGATCACGCCCTCGAGCCGCTCGATCTCGGCCTGCAGCGCCAGCACGTTCGCGGCGCTCTTCACCTCGGGGTAGCGCTCGACGGTCGCGAGCAGCGATCGGACCGCTCGGCTCGTCGCCGCCGAAGCGGCGGCCTGGTCGGCGATCGGGGCGGCCCGCGACCAGCCGGCGCGCGCCGCGGTGACCTCGTGGAGCACCTCCCGCTCGAACGTCATGACGCCGCGGACGGCGTCGACGAGCGCGGGCAGCTGGTCGTGGCGCTGCTGGAGGGCGACCTCGATGTTCGCCCAGGCCTTGTCGATCCGGCGGAGGAGCGCGATCACGTCGTTGTAGGTCACGACCAGGAGGAAGAGGACGATCGCGACGACGAGGCCGACCGCGAAGGCCGCCGCGAGGGGCAGCGCGTTCATCGGATCGAGCCGTTCAGGACGAGCGCCAGGCTCATCGCCGCCACGATCGCGAGCAGGGCCCCGCCCAACCCCACGAAGAACTGCCAGTCGCCGCGCGCCGCCACGCTCGCCGGGGCGCCCAGCGAGATGGCCAGCGGAGCGTCGACGCCGCTGGCGAGGACGAGGTCCTCGGGGCGGATCTCGAAGGTCGCCTCGGCGCGGGCCGCCGCCTCCGGCGTGGCGAGGGGCAGGGGGTGGGCGGCGGGGTCAAGCTCGGGCGCCCGGACCGGTGCGCCGATCCCGAAGCCGGGGATCGCGGCGTTTCCCCAGGCGGCCTCGGGGCTCGGCTCGAGCAGGCCCGCGGCGCGCGCCTCGGCCAGGTCGCCGGCCACCTCCGGATCGTCGGAGCGCGCGTCGACCCCGTCGAGGACGTTCGCCTCGGTCGGATCGGACAGGTCCCCGAAGGGCAGGACCCGGCCGACCACGGTCACCACGTCGCCGGGCTCGATCCGGGCCTCGCGATAGTGGCGGCGCCCGCCGCCGGTCCCGATCGGAACCCCATCCGAGCCGAGGAGCGATCCGGGTCCCGGGCGGCGGACGGTCAGCAGCTGGGCGATCCGCGATTCGCGGTCGGCCGGGCCCGGGGCATAGACGTCGCCGACGCGCGGGCGGAGCCCGGCCGCATCGCCGAACGGGTCGGATATCCCGTCGTACCGATCCGGAACGTCGAACCGGGCCCCGCGCGGGAAGACCCGGACGGAGCCGCTGGGGTCGCGGACGCGGAACCCCACGGCCCGATCGTCCCGGAAGAGCTCCTGGCGGTCACCTTCGGACGACTGGCTGATCCGTGACCGATAGAAGACGCATTCCGCGCTCTGGAGCGGCGACACGAGCAGGACCTCGGCAGCCTCGACGGCGCCCGTCACCAGGACGTCGCCGACGGCGATCGAGGCGATCCGCGACGGCGCCGTGCCCCGGATCCGGCCGGCCGAGCGATAGCCGCCGAAGCCGCGCACGAGCAGGCCAAGCCCGGCGGCGATCCCGACGATCGCGAGCGTCGCGAGGACCGTCGGCTCGGGCAGGCTGACGTGAACCATCGTCGGGCGCGTCGTGCGCGTCGCGCGCTCAGCCCGCGCACTCGCGCGCGGGGTCGAGCCGGAGACTGCCGGCGTTGACGTGCACGTTCAGCTCGATCCGGACGGGTGCGGCGGCGAAGTCGGGCGTCTCCCAGACGTCGTCACCCGATCGGACGAGCCCGTGGTCGCCGAGGTCGTTCGAGCCGGCGACGGCATCGAGCTCGACTCGGAGGCCGGCTCCGGACGGGAGGCACAGGGCCGCCGAACCGGCGTTCACCGCCAGGGAGCCCGAGACGCTTCGCTCCGGAAGTCGGATCGTCGTCGAGCCGAGGTTGGCGTGGATGTCGAGGTCGCCGATCGCGGTGATCCCGCGCAGGTCGGCGGTCAGCGAACCGGCATTCGTCGTGAACGCGACGTCGCGGAGGGCCGCCCCGGGCAGCGCCACCCGGCTCGAGCCGCCGTTCGTCACCACGTCCAGGTCGAATCCGGGGTCGGTCGGGAGGATGACCGTCCAGTGGTTGCTCGGGTCGCCGACGGCGAACGGCCCTCCTGACGGGTTGTGGATCGACAGCCCGCCCGCGTCCGTCGAGATCTCCGGTGGCTGTCCATCGGGCGACGCGCCGGACAGGAGCCACGCGGTTCCCGGACCGGTCGAGACGTCGAGACGACCGCAGCTGATCGACAGGTCGACCGACGAGCCCGGCGTCAGCGAGCCGGCCTGGCCGGCGAACGCGCTGCCGTCGCGGTCCCCGCCGCACGCGCCGAACCCGCCGCCCCAGCCCGTGGCCGCGACGCCGCCGAGCATCGCGCCGAGGGTGACCGCGACCAGCGATCCGCCCAGGGCGGCACCGGGCCGGCCGGACAGGACGATCGAGAGCCCGGCACCGACGAGGAGGAGGGGCCAGAGGGTCCAGGCGCTCTGGGCCACGTCATCGGCGAGGACGCCCTGGCGGACGGCCAGCATCACCCCACCCGCGGTGACGAGGAACAGGCCCAGGGCGACGAGCCGGCGATCGATCCGCACCCCGCGCCGCCCTCCTGCGTTCCGATCTGCCGCCACCGCCGCCGGGCCCACGCTGCCGGGGCCGCTCGCGGGCCCATCGCCGAGCCCCGGCAACGGTACAGGACTGTGCTAGCCTCGGACGAGCCTGAGGCGTGGCGGGACCGGCCGGGTCTCGCAAGCCGCCCCCGCGGCCCCGCCCGATCCGGACCCGGAGGTCACGATGCGCCTGAGCGAATGGCGAGCCACCGCGCCGCACAAGGACGCCGGGAGTCCCAAGGTGGCAGCGGTCGTGGACCCGATCCTCGCGGCCCTCGGGACGGGGTCTGATCCGCACGTCTGGGTTGCCTGGGGCGAGGAGCCCTGGGCCCGCTTCACGATCCTCGCGCCGACCGACCCGGGGCTGATCGTGTGCTTCGTCCGGGTCATGGTCCCGGGCGAGGGCCCGCGAGCATCGGGCAAGCTGGTCCGCTGGAACCGGGTGGCGATCGGCGAGCTGGCGATCGAGGCGCAGCAGGGCCATCGGCTCCTCAGCTTCCAGATCGAGCAGCAAGTCCTGCGCGGCGTCGACGACGAGGCCGATCGAGTCGCCGGATTTGCCCTCCGGGTGATCGCCGCGATCGACGGCCGGCCACTGCCGGACGTGGTCGACTCGCCACGGCGCCGGGCCGCGGCGGGCGCGGCCGCCTCGTCGAAGGGATCCCGCGCCCGAAACGCGGCCGCGGCGCGGCCCGCGAAGACGTCGGGTGCGGCGGCGGGCGGGAACCCCCCGGCCGCCAAGGCCAAGGCCACGGCCTCCCGCGGCCGCTGACTGACCGCCCCGCCCCTCGTCCGCACGCCATGAGCCACCGCCCGATCGAGGCCGTCGTCTTCGACCTCGACGGCGTCATCGTGGATTCCGAGATCTGGTGGGACGAGGTGCGTCGCGACTTCGCCCGCGCCCACGATCGCCGCTGGACGATCGACGATCGCCACGCCGTCATGGGCGCGAACTCGCGTCAGTGGTCCGTGACGATGCGCGATCGGCTCGGGCTCGACTTGCCGGCCGAGGCGATCGAGCGGGCGATCGTGGACGGCGTCGTCGCTCGGTATCGTCGTGAGGGCCCGCCGACGATCGAGGGGGCGGTGGATGCCGTGTGCCGGATCGCCGAGCGCTGGCCGGTCGCGCTCGCCTCGTCGTCGCACCGCGAGGTGATCGACGCGGCCCTCGCCGCCACCGATCTCGCGGCGACGTTCCGGGCGATCGTCTCGTCGGACGAGGTCAGCCACGGCAAGCCGGCGCCGGACGTCTTCCTCGAGGCGGCTCGCCGGCTGGACGTGGACCCCGCTGTGACGCTCGTGGTCGAGGACTCCCTGAACGGCTTGAAAGCGGCCAGGGCCGCGGGCATGACCACCGTCCTGGTGCCGAACGACGCCGTCCCGCCGGCTTCCGGAGCCGCGGAGCTGGCGGACCTCGTCCTCGACCGGCTGGCCGATCTCGATCCCGCGGCGGTCGATCTGGAGGGATGAGGCCTGCCGGCATGGTGCCGCGCGGCCCGTACGGGACGGACGGCCTGCACCCGGTCCGGCGCATGGTCCGGACGTGGCTGTCCCGAATCGCCTCGTGGGTCATCGCTCGCGCCTATCTTCGGCTGCGCCTGGAGGGCCGCGAGGTTCTTCCTCGGGGACCCGCGATCTATTGCTTCAACCACCTGAGCTGGGCGGACCCGTTCGTCCTGATGGCGACGCTCCCGATGCGACCGCGTCTCGCCTTCTTCGGCCCTCGCGAGGAGGACATGACGGTCGGCGGAAGGAACCGCCTGATGGCCTGGACCGGCGCGACGATCCCGTACCGGCCGGGCAAGAACGACCTGCTCGAGGCGACCCGTCGGGTCCGGGCCGTGGTCGCGGCCGGCGGGGTCGTCGCGATCGCGGGGGAGGGGCGGATCCAGCCGTTCGAGTCGCGAGTCGGTCCGCTCAACGAAGGCGCCGCCTACTTCGCCCTCCGCGAAGGGGTGCCGCTCGTGCCGCTCGCGATCCATGGCACCAGCTGGCTGGGGTTCGGGCGACGCGTCCGCATCACGGTCGGGATGCCGATCGAGCCGGCCGGGCGGCCCACCCGCGAAGCGGTCGACGCGCTCACGGCTCGCTGCCACGCGGCCCTGCTCGACCTCGTCCGCGAGGAACCGGAGCGGCCCGTGCCGGGACGCGTCGGGCGTTGGGTCACCGAGCGCTTCAACGAGTGGCCCGAGGGCAGCCGCGCCGCCGCCGAGCTGGCCGCGCGCGCCGACCGCCCGCCCGGGGCGGGGGCCGGCCGAGGCTGACCTTCTGGCATACTCGAACGACCCGATCGCAGGAGGAGCCGTGGCGACGACCGGCCTGTCGGCCGACCCGAAGGAGTACCGCGAGCGTCTCGCCGAGCAGAGCGACGACCAGATCGACGCCTGGGTCGCCGAGCTGATGCGCGACGTCGTGATCCGGCGCGGGATCGTGAAGGTCGTGGCGGCCTTCCGGCATGCGGCGCGGCTCGACGACCATGGATTCGAACGGGTGTTCGCTTCCGGCGGTGGGCCCCCGGCATCGATCGGTCGGGATCGGGACGGCAACCTCGTCGTTCCCACGATCGCGCTGCACTGCCTCGTGCCGGGCATCCGATCCCAGGTGGCTGACGGTCGCGACCGCCTGATCGAGTACCTCGTCCAGAACTTCGACGAGCTCGTCTACGTCTGACGCCCCGCCGGGCGGCGCGGTCCGGCTGGCCGGCTGGCTCCGCCTCACCCACCCGTTCCCGTCGATCCTCGACGGTGTGGTGGTTGGAGCCGTCGCCATGGTCGCCGGGGCGGACCTGGGTCTCGCGGCGGCCGCGGCGCTGGCGATGACCCTCTTGCAGCTGGGAATCGGCACTCTCAACGACGTCGTCGACGCGCCGTTCGATGCCGGGCGCAAACCGGGCAAGCCGATCCCCGCGGGTCTCGTGGCGCGGCCCCTCGCCGGCGGGCTTGCGGGCGGCCTCCTCGCGACGGGGACCGCGATCGCGGCGGCCCGCTCGGCGGCGCTGGGCGGCCTGGCGGTCATGGTGGTGGCGATCGGCGTCGTCTACGACCTGCGCCTCAAGGGAACCGTCTGGTCGTGGCTGCCCTTCGCCGTCGGGATTCCGATCCTGCCGGTCTTCGGGTGGCTCGCGGCGCGGTCGACCCTCGAGCCCTTCTTCGCCATCCTCGTCCCGGCGGCGATGGTCGCCGGGGCGGCCCTCGCGATCGCGAACGCCTTCGTCGACGTAGAGCGCGATCGGGCGGCCGGCCGGACGTCCGCGGCGTCAGCCCTCGGGGGTCAAGCCGGCCTCGTGGCCGGCGGGCTCTTCGCCATCGTCTGGATCGTCGCGGTCGCCTCGACCACACCGGGGACGCTGATCCTGCCGACGGTGATCCTGGCTGGGTCGGCCGCCACGTTCGCGGCGCTGGCCGCCCGGCGTTCGGATCCCGCGCGACGGGAGCTCGCATGGCGGGTCGAGGCGATTGCGACCGGCGCCCTGGGCGTCGTCTGGTTGATCGGCGCCCTGGGCCAGGCCGCGACCTGAGGCGCCTCGCCGACACGACGAAGCCGGCGCCCGGCGCCGGCTTCGTCGATAGGGTTCAGGCGGCTACCCGGCGTCGCCGCTCCGGACGACGGCGATCGCGTTCTCGAGCTTCAGCTTGGCGATCGTCAGGTACTTGGCGAGGTTCGTCCGGTCGACATCCGGCATCGAGCGCATGACGTCGGGCGCCCGGAGGACCGAGACGAGATCCTCGACGGCGTCGGCGAGCTGGTGCCGAGCCGTGACCAGCGAGTCGTCGCCGACGGGCCCTGGCGCCCGGACACCCCCGGCCCAGCCGGCCTCGACCTCCGGGTCGATCGCTGGGGGAGGGCCGGCCTCGACCAGCTCCGAATCGGGCTCCTTGTCGGCGGCCGTCCCGCGGCGCCCCTCGATCCGCTGGCGCAGCTTGACGAGGGAGAGCTCGCCGGAGGCAACCTGCGCCGCGAGCTTCTTGCGCTTCTTGGGATCCTGGACTTTCATCAGCTCGTAGGCGTGGGAGACCGTGTCTTTGCGCAAGGACACCAGCTCGCGGACTTCGTCGGGTGCATCGGCGAGCCGGAGCCGGTTCTCCAGGTAGCCCTTGTCCTTGCCCAGCTTGTCGGCCAGCTTGCGAATGCTGTAGCCGTGTTCGCGGACCATCCGCTCGAACATCGCGGCTTCCTCGAGCGGGTTCAGGTCCTCGCGCTGGAGGTTCTCGATGATCGAGATCTCCAGGGCGGTGTCATCGTCGATCTCCTCGACGAGGGCCGGAATCGTCGCCTGACCGGCCTCTTTCGACGCGCGCCACCGGCGCTCGCCGGCGATCAACTGGTAGCGGTTGGCGCCCAGGGGTCGGACGAGAATCGGCTGGAGGACGCCATGCTCCCGGATCGACGCGGCGAGCTCGTGGAGGGCCTCCTCGTCGAAGACCATCCGTGGCTGGTCGGGGTTCGGCTCGATTCGGTCGACCGGGATCACCCGGACGCCGACGCTCCGGCCGACGGCCTCCGGCGAGAGGAGACTGACGATCGCGGGCGAGAGCTCGCGGTCTTCGGACAGGCGGCGCGCAGCCGCCGCGCGGAAGTCAGGCCTGGCCAAGATCGATCACCTCCCGGGCGAGGTCGCGATACGTCCGGGCCGCCTCGGATGCGCCGGCATAGGTCGTGATCGGCCGACCGGCCAGCGGAGCCTCGCCGAGCTTCACGGTGTTGCGGACGATGCTCGTGAAGACGTGATGGTCTCCGACCACCCGCAACTCGTCGAGCATGTCGCGAG
The DNA here is from genome assembly GCA_035693125.1 of Candidatus Limnocylindrales bacterium. Taxonomy (GTDB): domain Bacteria; phylum Chloroflexota; class Limnocylindria; order Limnocylindrales; family CSP1-4; genus CF-46. The sequence continues at coordinate 15,387 of DASSHB010000027.1, forward strand.
CGAGGTTCGTCCGGCTGTCGTAGAACGTGGGGAGGAGCCCGAGAATCCGGAGCTGGCGGTTCAGCTTCATCCGGATCATGTTGATGACCTTGACGAGGTTGTTCAGGCCCTTCATCGCGTAGTACTGGGTCTGGACCGGGATGATCACGCTGTTCGCCGCGACGAGACCGTTGACGGTCAGCAACCCGAGGTTCGGTGGGCAGTCGATCAGGACGTAGTCATACCGATCGACCTGGCCCTCGAGCGCGTCGCGCAACACCTGCTCGCGCCCGAGCGCCGTGAACAACTCGCCTTCGGTCGACGCGAGGTCGATGTTCGCCGGCGCGACGTCGATCCCCGCCGTCTCGGTCGGCAGGATCACCTCCGCGAGCGTTGAGCGACCCTCCGCGAGAACGTCGGCCATCGAGCGCTCGACCGTGTTGAGATTCACGCCGAGCCCCGCCGTGAGATTCGCCTGCGGGTCCATGTCGATGCAGAGGACGCGGTAGCCCGATTCCTCGAGGGCACCGGCCAGATTGATCGCGGTCGTCGTCTTGCCGACCCCGCCCTTCTGGTTCGCAATCGCGATCACCTGCGTCACCGGGGCATCACCTCGAATCGGGAGTGGCGTCGCGACGGGCCGACGCACGGGCGGGGAATGGGCGACATGCTACCGCAGCATCCCGGTGGGCGACCGTCGAGGTTATCCACACGAACGTCGAGTTGTTCACCGTTTCTGTGGAGAAGTGGCGCTGCGGCGAGGTGGGCCGACGGAGCGGTTTTCGACGCCCTTTCGGGCGCGTCGAGTGCGTGTTCGGCAGTACTCCCAACTATCATGGCGGAGTCGTCCGCGCCGTCTTTGCGCAAGGACACTGCCGACGGAGAGCCCGGTGCCGACGAACGAAGAGCGCACGCAACGGCTCGATCGGATGCGCGAGCGGTCGTACCTCGGCGGCGGCCAGACGCGGATCGACCAACAGCACGCGCGAGGGAAGCTCACCGCGCGCGAACGGATCGAGCTCCTGCTCGACCCGGCTTCGTTCGTCGAGCTGGACCGCTTCGTGACCGCACGCGGTCACGACGGGGACGGGGATGCCGTCCTCGGCGACGGCGTCGTGACCGGTCATGGCCTGATCGACGGCCGCGCCGTGTTCGTCTTCAGCCAGGATTTCACGGTCTTCGGCGGATCGCTGTCCGAGGCCTACGCCGCAAAGATCTGCAAGGTCATGGACCTGGCGATGAAGGTGGGAGCACCGATCATCGGCCTCAACGATTCCGGTGGTGCCCGGATCCAGGAAGGCGTGGTCTCGCTCGGCGGATATGCGGACATCTTCCTGCGCAACACGCTCGCCTCCGGCGTCGTGCCACAGCTGTCCGTCGTCCTGGGCCCGTGCGCCGGCGGAGCGGTCTATTCGCCCGCGATCACCGACTTCACCGTGATGGTCGAGGGCACGAGCTACATGTTCGTCACCGGCCCGAATGTCGTGAAGGCTGTGACCCACGAGGACGTGGATTCGGAATGGCTCGGCGGAGCGACGACCCACACGACCCGGAGTGGTGTCGCCCACGTGGCGGCGCACGACGAGGCAGAGGCGCTCGCGACCGCCCGCCGGATCCTGTCCTTCCTGCCCCAGAACAATCTTGGCGATCCGCCGCGCGGGTCCGTGTCCGATCCCGCAGATCGCGCCGATCCCGCGCTGGACTCGATCATCCCGGACGACCCGGCACAGCCATACGACATGCACCGCGTGATCGCTGCGATCGTCGACGACGGCGACTTCCTCGAGATCCAACCCGGCTGGGCGCAGAACGTGATCGTCGGCTTCGCCAGGCTCGGTGGCCGGAGTGTCGGCGTCATCGCGCAGCAGCCTTCCGTTCTCGCCGGCGCCCTCGACATCGACGCATCGACGAAGGCGGCGCGATTCGTCCGAACCTGCGACTGCTTCAACGTCCCGCTCGTCAGCCTCGTCGACGTGCCGGGCTTCCTGCCGGGCGTCGGCCAGGAGCATGGCGGGATCATCCGCCACGGCGCGAAGCTTCTCTTCGCCTACTGTGAGGCGACGGTCCCGAAGCTGACCGTCATCACCCGCAAGGCCTACGGCGGTGCCTACGACGTGATGAGCAGCAAGCACATCCGGGGGGACCTCAACCTCGCCTGGCCGACCGCGGAGATCGCGGTGATGGGTTCGGGCGGAGCCGTGAACGTCATCCATCGCGATGACCTGGACCACGCGGCCGATCCCGACGCCGAGCGCGCGCGGTTGATCGCCGAGTACGAAGAGCGGTTCGCCAATCCCTGGATCGCGGCGTCGCGCGGCTACGTCGATGACGTGATCCGGCCGTCGGAGACTCGCCGACGCCTGATCGCCGGCCTCGAGCTCCTCGCGGACAAGCGCGACACGAACCCGCCGAAGAAGCACGGAAACATCCCCCTGTGACGGCGGCCGATCCGTCGTCTTTGCACAAAGACAGGGCACGCGGCCGACCGTTCGAGCGCGTCCTGATCGCGAACCGCGGCGAGATCGCGGTCCGGATCATTCGGGCCTGTCGCGACCTCGGCATCGCGACGGTCGCGGTCTTCTCGGACGCGGACTCGACCTCGCCCCATGTCCGGTTTGCGGATGAGGCCGTCCGGCTCGGGCCCGCGCCGGCCGCCGAGAGCTACCTTCGGGGCGACGCGATCGTGGCTGCCGCCCTCGCCACGGGCGCCGAGGCGATCCATCCCGGCTACGGCTTCCTCGCGGAGCGCGCCTCGTTCGCCCGGCTCGTGGAGGGTGCCGGGCTCGTGTTCGTCGGCCCGTCGTCGGCGGCGATCGCGGCCCTCGGGGACAAGCTCGCGGCGCGCCGGTCGGCCGCCGCGGTGGACGTCCCGGTCGTTCCCGGAACGTTGGAGCCGGCCCCGGTCGACCGACCCGACCAGGTCGATCGCATCGCCGCGCAAGCTCGCGAGATCGGCTTCCCGTTGTTCGTCAAGGCGGCTGCTGGCGGCGGCGGACGCGGGATGCGGCGGGTCGACCGGGTCGAGGACCTGCCGGCGGCGCTGGCCTCGGGCTCGGCCGAGGCGGCAGCGGCCTTCGGCGACGGCACGGTCTACCTCGAGCGACTGATCGGGCCGGCCCGACATGTCGAAGTCCAGCTGATCGGCGACCGGAGCGGCCGCGTCGTGGCCCTTGGAGAGCGCGACTGCTCGCTCCAGCGGCGCAACCAGAAGCTCGTCGAGGAGTCGCCCGCGCCCGGACTCAGCCCGGGTGAGCGCCGGGCGCTCCATGACCACGCCGTCCGGGCGGCGACGGCCGCCGGGCTCGAGAACGCCGCGACGGCCGAGTTCCTCGTCGACGAGGACCGCCGGCCGTGGTTCCTCGAGGTCAACACCAGGCTCCAGGTCGAGCACGGCGTGACCGAGCTCGTCGCCGACGTGGACCTCGTCCGCGAGCAGCTCTTCGTCGCGGCGGGGGAACCGCTGTCGGAGGCGATCCTCGCCGCCGCGGCGCGGGCCACCGAACCGCCGCGGCACGCGATCGAGGTCCGCCTCTCGGCCGAGGACCCCGCGCGCGGCTTCGCCCCGGCGCCCGGGCGCGTGGGTCGCTGGTCGATGCCGTCGGGGCCGGGCGTCCGCGTGGACGCCGCCATCGAGCCGGGCAGCCGGGTCCCGGCCGACTACGACCCGCTGATCGCCAAGGTCCTCGTGGTCGACGATGCGCGCGATGGCGCCATCGACCGGCTGCGGCGCGCCCTCGACGAGGTCGAGGTCACCGGCATCCAGACCACGCTCCCGTTTCATCGTTTCGTAGCACGCCACCCCGGGTTCCGTGCCGGCGACCTGGCAATCGACTGGGTCGCGCGCGAGTGGGAGCCGGTCGTCGAGGCCGACCGCGCACAGGCCCTCGAGGCCGCCGCCTGGGTCGCGGCCGCGGTGGCCGCCGGAGGGGAGGGGAGCCCCGCCGGAGGGGAGGGGAGCTCCGCCGGAGGCGAGGGGAGCTCCGTCGGCCGCTCGGCGCGGCCGTCGTCCGCAGGCGCGGCGGATCCGAGCCCGAACGGCACCGGACCGACGGACCCGGCGGCCGCCTGGCGGCGCGCGGGACGCCTCGCGGCCGCGGACCGCTGGCCGCGATGACCGCGATCCGGGTCGTGCCGGCTCCGGGGACCGGGCTCCCCGAGGACGAACCGGAGACGATCGTCGTCGGCGCCTCCGATGCCGCGTTCCGGGTGGAGCCGTGGGGGCCCGGACGAGCCGTCGTCCATGGCGAGCCAGGCAGCGATTGCTGGGCCTGGATCGGGGCGGACCACCCGGCAACGACCACGCGGTTGCGGACGATCGAAGTGGTGGTGGACGGCTGGCGGTTCGAGCTCGCGGTGGAAGACGCGGCTCGGGCCGACCTGCGCCGGCGCGCAACTCGAGACCGGGATGCATCGAATGCGAGCGGGCCGCTCGAGATCCGGGCGATCATTCCCGGGCGGGTGGCCGCGGTCCGGGTGGCCGTCGGTGACGCGGTCGAGGCCGGCGCCGGTCTCCTCGTCGTGGAGGCGATGAAGATGCAGAACGAGCTTCGTGCCGCGCGAGCCGGGACGATCGAGCACGTCGCCGTCGCGGCGGGCGACACGATCGAGCTGGGAGACCTCCTCGTGGTGCTGGGATGACGGACAGGCCCCGCGAGACCGAGAGCGTCGCCCGCTGGCGAGCGACGACGCGCGCGAAGGCGGTTTCGGCCGCGCCGGAGCGGCGCGCGACGTTCACGACCAGCTCGGACCTGGAGGTGGCGGACGTCTACACGGCTGCCGATCTCGAGGCGATCGGCTTCGACCCGGAACGCGACCTGGGCCTGCCCGGTGAGCCACCGTTCACGCGCGGTGTCCAGGCGACGATGTACCGGAGCCGCTTCTGGACGATGCGCCAGTACGCCGGGTTCGCCACGGCCGAGGAAACGAACAAGCGGTTCCGCTACCTCCTCGAGCAGGGCCAGACCGGACTCTCGGTCGCGTTCGACCTGCCGACGCAGATGGGCTACGACTCGGATGCTCCCGAGGCCGACGGCGAAGTGGGCCGGGTCGGGGTCCCGATCTCCAGCCTGGCCGACATGGAGGTCCTCGTCGACGGCCTGCCGCTCGGCGACGTCAGCACGTCGATGACGATCAACGCCACGGCGCCGATCCTGCTGGCCCTGTACGTCGCCGCGGCCGAGAAGCAGGGAGTCGCGAGGGACCGGATCGCGGGCACGACCCAGAACGACATCCTCAAGGAGTACATCGCCCGCGGGACGTGGATCTACCCGCCGGTCAGCTCGATGCGGCTCGTGACCGACATCTTCGAGTTCTGCTCGCGCGAGCTGCCGCGCTGGAACACGGTCTCGATCTCGGGCTACCACATGCGCGAGGCTGGCGCGACCGCGGCCCAGGAGCTCGCCTTCACCCTCGCCGACGCGATCGCGTACTGCGATGCGGCCGTCTCGCGCGGGCTCGCGATCGACGATTTCGCCCCGCGGCTCTCGTTCTTCTTCGCGGCCTGGTCCGAGCTCTTCGAGGAGGTCGCCAAGTTCCGGGCGGCACGCCGGATGTGGGCCCGGATCATCCGGGACCGGTTCGGCTCATCGAACGCCCGTTCGATGGCCTGCCGGTTCCACGTCCAGACGGCGGGCTCGTCGCTGACCGCCCAGTCGATCGACAACAACGTCGTCCGCACGACGATCCAGGCCCTCTCCGCGGTCCTCGGCGGGGCCCAGAGCCTGCACACGAACGCGCGCGACGAGGCGCTCGCGCTCCCGACCGAGGCGTCGGCCCGGCTCGCCCTCCGGACGCAGCAGATCCTGGCCCACGAGAGCGGCGTGACCGAGACGCCCGACCCGCTTGCCGGCAGCTACTTCGTCGAGAGCCTGACGACCGAGCTCGAGGCCGCGGCGGACGCGTACCTCGCCGAGATCGATGCGATGGGCGGCACGCTCGCCGCGATCGAGGGCGGGTTCCAGCAGCGCCAGATCCAAGAGTCGGCGTACCGCGTCCAGCAGCGGATCGAGCGGGGCGACCTCGTCGTCGTCGGCGTGAACAAGTTCCGCGACGACGGGGCCGGGGAGGCGAAGGCGCCGCTCCAGCGGATCGACCCGGAGGGCGAGCGCCGTCAGGTGGAGCGCGTGCGTCGCGTTCGGGCCGAGCGTGACGGCACCGCATGGTCCGCCGCCCTCGCCCGCCTCGAGGAGGCCGCACGCGGCTCGGACAACCTGATGCCGCCGATCCTCGACGCGGTCAATGCCTACGCTACCGTCGGCGAGATCAGCGACCGCCTGCGGACCGCGTTCGGGGTCCACCGCGAGCTGATCACGGTCTGAGCCCGCCCGAGGAGCCGCGCCCATGCCCCCCGCACCAGATGATCGCCTCCCGGAGCACGTCCGGCGACTCGGCAAGGTCCACCACGTCGCGCTGATCGTCCGCTCGATCAATGAGGCGCTCGCGCTCTGGCGGGACACCCTCGGTCTCGAGCTCGAGACGGTGATGGACATCGCCCAGGACCGAGTCCGGATCGCGTTCCTCGCGGTCGGCGAGTCGAAGGTCGAGCTCGTCGAGCCGACCGACGACACGACCGGCGTCGCCCGATTCCTGGCCGGGAAGGGCGAGGGCTTCCATCACGTCTGCTTCGAAGTGCCGAACCTCGCCGAGACGCTCCTTCGGCTCGAGATCGACGGGCTGGAGCTGATCGACAGCGCCCCCCGCCGCGGCGCCGAGGGCCCGGTCGCGTTCATCCATCCACGCTCGTGCCACGGCGTCCTCGTCGAGCTGATCGAGGCGCCGGGCGGCCCCGCGTGGGTCAGCCTCGGGTTCGGAGGCTAGGCGGGCTTCGAGGCGAGGACCGAGAAGAACAGCGGCAGCCGGCCGTCCAGGTCGCTCGGCAGGCGAGACGTCCCGTCGGGGTGCTCCTCGAGGAAGTCGAGCTTCCACTCGCAGAACGGGTATTCGCGGAGCGACTCGATCCGGAGGCCGGCATCGACGAGGGACGAGACGATCTCGCCGAGCGAATGGTCCCAGCCGTGCTCGCGCTCGGCCGCGACCTGAGCGGCCGGCTCCGCGTACGACCCCTGGACGTCGAACGTCAGCGGCGCGACGTGCTCCCAATACGGGTAGCTCAGGCGCAGCTCGCCCGGCGCCACTCCCTCGTTCTCGAACGCTTGTGCGACCGGGTGGATCTCGGTGATGTAGAACCGTCCGCCCGGCCGGACGAAATGGGCGATCACGCGAGCCCAGCCCCGGATGTCCGGCAGCCAGCCGAGGACGCCGCGGGAGGTGTAGACGAGATCGAAGTCGCCTTCGAGCGCGTTCGGCAGGTCGTAGACATCCGATTCCACGAAGCGCGCGTCAAGGTGGCCGATGTCGACCGCCACGCGGCGAGCGAGCTCGACGGCCGCGTGGCTGAAGTCCGCACCGGTCACCCGCGCACCGAGCCGGGCGAAAGACAGGGTGTCCATCCCGAAATGGCACTGGAGGTGGAGGACGTCGAGGCCGTCCACGGGCCCGATCTCCTCGAGCTCGTACGGCCGGAGGCGGATCCGGCCGTCCCCGCCGCGCTTGAAGCCGTCGAGGTCGTAGAACGCGCTCGTCTCGTGGATCCGGGTCCACTCGTCCCAGAGCGCGTTGTTCTCGCGAAGAGCCGTCTCCCGATCGACGGTCACAGCGACCAGGCGAAGAGCACGTCCGCGGAGTGATCCGCGGCCCGGGCGAACCGGACGATGTCGCCGGTGAGCTGACGGATCCAGGGCTTCTCCTCGCGGGGCAGGAAGCCGATCTCCTCCTCGACGAGGTCGATCCAGCGGCCCGCGACCGCGTCCACGTCGTGGTCCGGGATCCGGGCGATCGCATCGATCCAGGCGGGGTCGACCCGCTCGATCACCCGGTCGCCGGCGTCGCCGGGGCCATCGAGCTCGCGCCGCGCATCGAGGAAGTCGGCCGGCCCGTCGCCGCTCGTGACGTTCCGGACCGCCTCCGAGAAGAGATCGAGCCAGGTGGGATCGAGCCCGCCGCCCAGCGCGAGATGGGCGTCGAAGCGGCCGCGATCGGCCAGGCCCGCCCAGTCCTCGACCGTGATCGCGAGCAGGATCTCGCGCTCGTCGCCGGCGACAAGGTCCATGAGCGAGCCCATCAGCCGGCGGGCTCCGTCCGTTGCTGCGAGGGCGGTACGCCGTCCACCCAGCCAGCGCGGTCTTCGAGCCAGGTGATCATGTCGAGGTCGCCCGGGGATCGGCCGGCCTGGGTCAGGAGCGCGGCGGCCTCGGACCGGTGCTGCGTGTCGTGGTTGGCGAGATGGCGGAGCATCCACGCGAACCCGACGCCCTCGTCGTCGCCGGCCAGCCAGGCGTCGTCGATCCGTTCGAGGAACCCGTCCATCTGGGGCCACTCGAGCTCCCAGCGGCGGCGGAGCTCGGCCGGGCCGAAGACCGGTTCCCGCTCCGGCCCGTGGCGCGTCCCGTCCTCCAGCAGGCCGTGCAGCCAACGTTGGTATGCGCCGAGCATGTGGATGAGGATCCCGCCCAGCCCGCGCTCGTCGATCACCTGCGAGCGGGTCCAGGTCTCGTCGTCGATCCCGTCGATCGCTCGGAACAGCTTCTCCGTCGCCCAGCGATCGTAGGCGAACAGGTCGCGGATCTCGGCGACGGACACCGTGCCGGCCTAGCCGCGGTAGCCGGCGTCGCGAAGGAGCTGCGGGATCTCGGTCGGCGACCCGGCCACGCGGAAGCCCGCGGCCTCGAGCGCCGCGACCTTCGAGGCGGCCGTCCCCGCGCCGCCCGAGATGATCGCCCCGGCATGGCCCATCCGTTTGCCCTCGGGCGCGGTCCGGCCCGCGATGAACGCGGCCTTGGGGATGTCGCGCAGGTGGTCCGCCGCCCAGGTGGCCGCCGCCTCCTCGGCCGCCCCGCCGATCTCGCCGATCAGGACCACGGCGTCCGTCTCGGGATCCGCGGCGAACAGCTGCAGCACGTCCAGGAACGTCGTCCCGATCACGGGGTCGCCGCCGATCCCGACGCACGTCGACTGGCCGATCCCGGCGTCGGTCATCGCCTGGACCGCCTCGTAGGTCAGCGTCCCGCTCCGGGACACGACGCCCACCCGCCCCTCGCGATGGATCGAGCCGGGGATGATCCCGACCTTCGCCCGCCCGGGCGAGGTGGCGCCGGGGCAGTTCGGGCCGATGAGCCGGGCGCCGGCGGCCCGGACCGCCTCCGCGACGGGGATCATGTCGAGGGCCGGGATGCCCTCGGTGATGCAGAAGATGGTCTGGATCCCCGCCGCGGCTGCCTCCATGACCGCGTCCGGCGCGCCGGGGGCCGGGACGAAGATGCACGACGTGTCGGCGCCGGTCTCGCGAACGGCCTCGGCGACGGTGTCGAAGACCGGCACGCGGCCGTCCAGCGCGGTCTGGCCACCTTTGCCCGGGGTCATCCCGGCGACGACGTTCGTGCCGTAGTCCAGCATCGCCTGGCCGTGGAACGAGCCTTCACGGCCGGTCAGCCCGTGGACCACGACCCGCGACGAGCGGTCGATCAGGATGCTCACGCGGCGGCGCCCTTCGACGCGGCCACCGCCTGGGCGGCGGCATCGTCGAGCGTCTCCGCCGTGTGAAACTGCGCCTCGCGGAGCAGGACGGCCGCCTCCGCGGCGTTGGTGCCCACGATCCGGACGACCATCGGCACGTCCCGCTCCTGCTGGGACCGCGCCTCGATGAGCCCGCGCGCCACCTCGTCGCCGCGGGTGATCCCGCCGAAGATGTTCACGAGGATCGCGTCGACCTTGGGGTCGGCGAGGATCAGGCGCATCGCGTGGGCGACCTTGTCGGCCCGCGCCCCGCCGCCGATGTCGAGGAAGTTGGCCGGCTCGCCACCCGCCCGCTTGACCAGGTCCATCGTGGTCATCGCCAGCCCGGCGCCGTTGACCATGCAGCCGATCGTGCCCTCGAGCTTGATGAAGGTGAGCCCCGCTTCGCGCGCTTCACGATCGGCCGGATCCTCCTCGTCGGGGTCGCGCAGGTCCTCCAGCCCCGGGTGCCGGAACAGGGCCGAGTCGTCGAGGGTGATCTTCGCGTCGAGGCACTGCAGGCGCTCGGTCGTCGTCCCGTCAGCCGCCGTCTCACGGACGATGGCGAGCGGGTTGATCTCGACGAGATCCGCGTCGTTGGCGAGCATCGTGGCGACGAGGCCCTGGGCGATCGCCACGGCATCCTTCAGGTGCCCCCCGAGCCCCAGCCGGAAGGCCATCTCGCGGCCCTGGAACGCCAGGAGCCCGAGCCGTGGGTCGGCGTGGATCGCGACGATCGCGTCCGGCCGCTCGGCCGCGACCGCCTCGATCTCGACCCCGCCCTCCGCCGAGCCCATCAGGAGGACCCGCTTGGCGGCCCGGTCGAGGACGGCCGAGAGGTAGAACTCCTTGACGATGTCCGCGGCGGGGCCCACGAGGACCTTGCGGACGGGGATGCCCTTGATCGTCAGGGCGAGGATCTCCGTGGCGACCCGCTCGGCCTCGTCCGCCGAGCCCGCGAGCTTCACGCCACCCGCCTTGCCGCGTCCGCCGACGAGGACCTGCGCCTTGACGACCACCGTCCCGGCCCCATCGGCAAGGAAGCGCTCGGCAGCGGTCCGAGCCTCGCCGGCGGTCCGGGCGACGGCCCAGGCCGGGACCGGCAGGCCCTGGGCGACGAGCAGCGACTTCGCGTCGGCTTCCTGGATCTTCACGCGCGGCAGACTCCCGTGGGGCGCGGCGGTCGGGACGTCGATGGTAGCGCTCGGGTCGGCCGGACGTCCGCCCGCCAGCCGGCCCGCCCTCGCGGGCTAGAATGGGCCCATGGCCCACCGCGTCACGCTGATCCCCGGCGACGGCATCGGTCCGGAGCTGGCGGAGGCGACCCGCCGCGTCCTCGAGGCGACCGGCGTCGCCTTCGAGTGGGAGCACCAGGACGCGGGCGAGGCGATGATCGCCGAACACGGGACCCCGCTCCCGGACGCGGTGCTCGAGTCGATCAAGCGCAACAAGGTCGCCCTGAAGGGGCCGATCACGACGCCCGTCGGCGGCGGCTTCCGGAGCGCGAACGTGACGCTCCGCCAGGTCCTGGGGCTGTACGCGAACCTGCGCCCGGCGCGCTCGATGGCGGGCCTCGAAACGCGCTACGAGGACGTCGACCTCGTGATCGTCCGCGAGAACACCGAGGACCTCTACGCGGGCATCGAGCACATGGTCGGCCCGGACGCGGCCGAGTCGATCAAGATCATCACGCGGACGGCCTCGGAGCGGATCGCCCGGTTCGCCTTCGAGTACGCGGTCGCCAACGGCCGCCACAAGGTCACGGCGGTCCACAAGGCGAACATCATGAAGCTGTCCGACGGGCTGTTCCTCGAGAGCTGCCGGACGGTCGCGGCGGGCTACGAGGGCCGGATCGAGTTCGAGGACCGGATCGTCGACAACATGTGCATGCAGCTGGTCCAGAAGCCGGACCTGTACGACGTCCTCGTCCTGCCGAACCTGTACGGCGACATCGTCAGCGACCTGTGCGCGGGGCTCGTGGGCGGGCTCGGCGTCGCGCCGGGCGCCAACATCGGGACCGAGGCGGCGGTCTTCGAGCCGGTCCACGGCTCGGCCCCGAAATACGCGGGCCAGAACAAGGCGAACCCGACGGCGCTGATCCTGAGCGGCGTGCTGATGCTCCGCCACCTCGGCGAGCAGGCGGCGGCGGAGCGGGTCGAGGCGGCCCTCCGGACCGTGATCGCGGACGGCCGCCGGACGACGTACGACCTGGGTGGCGAGGCCGGGACGAGCCAGTTCGCCGACGCGATCATCGAGACGATGGCGTCGAGCCCGGCGATCCCGGCTCCGGCCGGCTGACCGCGGACGGCACCCAGCGATGTTGTTCCGCTACCGCGGCTCCGAGGGGATGCTCGCCTGGGCGTTCCACCGGATCTCCGGGCTCGCGATCTGGGTCTTCATCGTCCTCCACGTCTTCGACATCTGGCTGTCGGGTGCCAACCCCAAGCTCTACGACGATCTCCTCGTCATCTACGCGAGCCCGATCGGCCGGGTGGGGGAGATGCTTCTGGGCGCGGCGCTCCTGTACCACGCCCTGAACGGCCTGCGGATCGTGATCATGGATTTCTGGCCCGCGATGACCCGCTGGCATCGCCAGATGTGGTACGCGAGCTGGGCCGCCTTCGCCGTCGTGGGGCTGCCGGTGGCCTACTTCATCCTGAAGCCGATCTGGGGCGGCTGAGCCGATGAGCGGGATCCGCGTCAACGGGCGATCGGGCGGCCGGGCGAGGCCGGGCGGTGGCTTCGAGCTGGCCGTCTGGTACCTGATGCGGCTGACCGGGCTGGGCCTCTTCGTGCTCGCCCTGAGCCACTTCCTGATCACCCACGTCCTGTATGACCCGGCGAATCAGAACGCGTCGTTCATCAGCGACCGCTGGGCGAACCTCGCGGTCCGGACCGCGGACTGGCTGATGCTCGCGTTCGTCTGCTTCCATGCGTTCATGGGCCTGCGAACGATCGTCGGCGACTACACGCGGGGCGGCCTCCGGACGACGCTGACGATGGGTCTGTACCTGATCGCGATCGTCCTGTTCTTCATGGGCACGATCGCGATCATCGCCGTGCCCAACGTCCTCCCGGCGGCCGCCTGACGTGCGGATCGACCATGACGCGCTGATCGTCGGCGCCGGCGGGGCCGGCCTGTGGGCCGCCCTCGAGCTGGCGAAGGCCGGTGTCGACGCCGCGGTCCTGACCAAGCTCTACCCGACCCGATCCCACACCGGCGCCGCCCAGGGCGGGGTGTGTGCCGCCCTGGGCAACCAGGAGGAGGACCACTGGGAGTGGCACATGTTCGACACCGTGAAGGGTGGCGACTACCTCGTCGACCAGGATGCCGCGGAGATCCTGGCGCGCGAGGCGATCGAGACGGTGATCGAGCTCGAGCACATGGGCCTGCCGTTCAACCGGACGCACGACGGCAAGATCGATCAGCGCCGGTTCGGCGGGCACACCCGGAACTACGGCGAAGGCCCGGTTCGCCGTTCGTGCTTCGCGGCCGACCGGACGGGCCACATGATCCTCCAGACCCTCTACCAGCAGTGCCTGAAGGCCGGCGTGAAGTTCTACGACGAGTACCACGTCGTGGACCTGCTGAGCGAAGGCGCTGATCTCGGGGCCGGCGGCCGGGCCGCCGGAGTCGTGGCGTACCGGATCGCCGACGGCGAGATCCACACGTTCCGCTCGAAGGCCGTGATGCTTGCGACCGGCGGATTCGGGCGGATGTTCCGGATCACCTCGAATGCGTGGTCGCTGACCGGCGACGGCGTGGCCCTCAGCTACCGCCACGGCATCCCGATGCAGGACATGGAGTTCTACCAGTTCCACCCGACGGGGATCTACGGGATCGGGATCCTGTTGTCCGAGGCGGCCCGCGGCGAGGGCGGGATCCTCCTGAACGGCGAGGGCGAGGCGTTCATGGCGCGCTACGCGCCCACGTTGAAGGACCTCGCTCCACGCGACGTCGTCTCCCGCTCGATGTACCTCGAGATCCGTGATGGCAAGGGGATCGGCGGCAAGGACTACCTCTACCTCGACGTCCGTCACCTGGGCCCGAAGGTCATCGAGGAGAAGCTGCCCGACATCACCGACTTCGCCCGGGTCTACCTCGGCGTCGAGCCGCTGACCGAGCCCGTGCCGATCCAGCCCACCGCCCACTACGCGATGGGCGGCATCCCCACGGACAACCTCACCCGCGTCACCCGGGACGCTGCGAACACGATCGTGCCCGGCCTGTACGCCGCGGGGGAGTGCGCCTGCGTCAGCGTCCACGGGGCGAACCGGCTCGGGACCAACTCGCTGGTGGACCTGCTCGTCTTCGGCCGGCGGGCTGGGCGGCAGATGGCGCTGGACGTCAAGGGCACCTCGATGCCCGAGCTGGCCCGGGACGTCGAGGAACCGGTCCGCGCCGAGCTCGCCGGGCTGCGCGCCACGACTCGCGGCGAGAACGCCGCCCGCATCCGCAAGGAGCTGGCCGACGTGATGTTCGACAACGTCGGCGTGTATCGCGACGAGGCGCTCCTGAGCGCGGCGCTGCCCAAGGTCCGCGAGCTCAAGCAGAGGTATCGCAAGGTCGCGGTCGTGGACCAGGGGACGGTCTTCAACACGGATCTCCTCGAGGCGCGCGAGGTCGGATACCTCCTCGACTGCGCGGAGTCGACCGTCGTGGCAGCCTTGAACCGGAAGGAGAGTCGGGGGGCCCACGCCCGGGAGGACTACCCCGAGCGGGACGACGTCAACTTCCTGAGCCACAGCCTCGCGACGATCGGGCCCGGGGGCGGCAATCCCCAGCTCAGCTACAAGCCCGTGACGATCACCCAGTTCCAGCCGAAGCCGCGCACGTACTGACCGGGAGCCCGAGCGAACCCATGCAGGTCGACCTCCGCATCCTCCGCTATGACCCCGAGCGCGACGAGAAGCCGCACTGGGAGGGCTACACCGTCGAGTCCGATCCGAAGGCCGACCGCGTCCTGGACCTGCTCCACCGGGTGAAGTACGAGCAGGACGGGACGCTGACCTTCCGCCGGTCGTGCGCTCACGGCGTCTGCGGCTCCGACGCGATGCTCGTGAACGGCCGCAACCGGCTCGCCTGCAAGGTCCGGGTCGAGCAGCTCGGCAAGCGCCGGATCACGATCGCGCCGCTGCCGGGCCTGCCCGTCGTCAAGGATCTGGTCGTCGACATGGACGGCTTCTTCGGGAAGCTCCGGAGCGTCCAGCCGTGGCTGATGGACGAGGCCCCGGCACCGGTCCGTGAGCGGATCCAGAGCCCGGACCAACGCGCTCGCTACGACGACACGACGAAATGCATCCTGTGCGCGGCGTGCACCTCGTCCTGCCCGTCCTTCTGGGCCCAGCCCTCGTACGTCGGCCCCGCGGCGATCGTCAACGCGCATCGCTTCATCTTCGATTCGCGCGACGACGGCGGCGACGAGCGGCTCGAGATCCTCGCCGACAAGGACGGCGTCTGGCGCTGCCGGACGATCTTCAACTGCACCGACGCCTGCCCGCGCGGGATCCACATCACCCAGGCGATCCTCGAGGTCAGCTCGGCGATCGTCGAGAGACAGACCTGAGCGGAGACACGCTCTTCCCCGAGCTCGGCCAGGCGGCGCCCGCGACGTCGCCGGACCGCCGCGGCTTCGTCGTCCGGACCGACGGTGCCGCTCGGGGCAACCCGGGCCCGGCATCGGCCGGGGGCGCGCTGTTCGACCTGGGCCGGCCCGACGCCCGCGACCCGCGAGCCGTCCCCGACGCGTCGATCTCGGAGTTCCTGGGCGTCCAGACGAACAACGTCGCCGAATACACCGCGGTCGTCCGGGCGCTCGCCCTGGCCGCCGAGCTCGGCGCCCGCGAGGTCGTGATGCTGCTCGACTCGAAGCTGATCGTCGAGCAGCTGGCCGGGCGCTGGCGGGTGAAGGACGCGAAGCTCATCCCGCTCTGGGAGACGGCCCGGCGCACGCTCCGTGGCTTCGAGCGGTGGTCGGCGACGCACGTGCCGCGCGCCCAGAACACCGTCGCCGACCGGCTGTGCAACGAGGCGATCGATCGCGTCGCCGCCGGCGGTCCGCCGGTCATCGTCGTCCGGCCCGGAACCTGACGAGCCGCGCCGCCGTCCAGCGCGGGATGCACCGGGTCCTGCTCGTTCTCGCCACGGTCGCCGCCGCGGTCACGATCGCCGCCTGCGAAGGCGACGCGCCGCCGGCCGGCCCCGTCGACGGCCACCCGGTGAGCCTGGCGGGGACCTCGTGGGTGGTGACGGCCATTGGCGGGCAGGCCACGCCCCGGGATCGGCCCCCCACGATCGGGTTCGACGCGACGTCGGCCAACGGCTCCGGTGGCTGCAACTCGTTCGGCGGCCGCTACCGATACGACCCCGCCACCGGCGAGCTGCGCTTCGAGGCGCTCGGGATGACCGCGATGGCCTGCGCCGAGCGGATCCGCAACGAGGTCGAGACCGCGTTCGTCGGGGCACTGGGCCAGCCCGCCCTCGTCGCAACCGTCGAGCCCGATGGCCATCTCGCCCTGACGAGCCCGGCCGGAGCCCGGATCGACCTGACCGTCGTCGGACCCACCGTCACCGACTGATGCGCCTGGCGGTCGCGATCCTGGTCTGGCTCGTCGTCACCGCATGCGCGCCAGAGCCGGCGCCGACCCCGATCCGCGGCAGCCACCTCGCGACGCTCGCGACGACGCGCTGGACCGTCGTCGCGATCGGTGGTCAGGCGATCGCACCCCGGCCCGAGGTCCTGCTCGGCTTCGACGCCACGACCGTGGCCGGAAGCGGCGGCTGCAACGGGTTCGGCGGCTCATATGCCTATGACCCGGCCTCGGGCGCGCTGAGGATCACCGACCTGGTGTCCACGAAGCGCGCCTGCGGCGATCCGGCCACCGGACGCGCCGAGGCCGCCTACTTCGAGGCACTTCGAGGCGCCGCGGTCGCCTCGGTCGACCCGGACGGCCGGCTCGTCATCGACGGCGCGGGGCCCGAGCTCCGCCTCGCCGTCGCCGACCAGCCGCTCCCCGTTCCGACCCAGAGCGAGGCTGGCCCGTCCTGATCGGCGGGGTCGCCCCCTCGGCTAGAATGCCCGAGCCAGCGAGGCGGTCGGATGGCCGCGCGCCCGTCGGGGGCAACCCCGTTCATGGCGTGAGGAACGTCCGAGCTCCACAGCGCAGGGTGGCGGGTAACGCCCGCCCGTGGTGACACGAGGA
>DASSHB010000028.1:0-3854 GCA_035693125.1 Candidatus Limnocylindrales bacterium
CGGGGACCTCGGGAGCCTTCGCCACGGCGTCCTGGACCCGGTTCTCGCCGAGGATGGTCAGGCCGGCCGCGCTCGCCGCCCGCAGACGGTCGGCGTCGACCGTCTTGCTGACCGCCACGAGCCGGACGTCCGTGGCCCGGCGGCCGGCGGTCTGCGCCGCGGTCTCGATCCGGCCGAGGACCTCGTCACGGGCCCGCCGGAGGCGTTCGACCTCCGCCGGATCGACCTCCGCCGGATCGGCGTCCCCTCGATCGGCGGTCAACGACCCCGTCGGAGGAAGGACGGAATCTCGAGGTCGTCGGCGTCGTAGGCCGGCTTCTTCACCGGCGCCGGCTCCGCGATCGTCCGCGTGCCGGCGAGCGACGGGGTGAGCCCGCCGTTGCCGCCATCCGCGGGCTGCGTCGACGGACCGTCCGGCACGCCGGGCACGCCGGCGTCGGCGAGCTGGCTGCGCTGGCGCTCGAGCTCCTCGAGGAAGTCGCGCGTCCGGCCGGGCGCTTCGGCCGGCGCCGCCGTCGGCGTCGCCTGGCGCTGGGTCAGCCGCTTGCCGTCGAAGCCGGTCGCGATGACCGTGATCGCCACCTCGTCGCCGAGTCGGTCGTTGAAGCTCGTGCCGAAGATGATGTTCGACTCCGGATCCGCGGCGGCCCGGATCTCCTCGGCCGCCTCGGTCACCTCGAACAGCGACAGGTTCGACGAGCCGGTGACGTTGAACAGGATGCCCTGGGCACCGGCGATGTTGACCTCGAGGAGCGGGCTGGCGATGGCCTGCCGCGCCGCGTCGACCGCGCGGTTCTCGCCGGACGCCCGGCCGATGCCCATGAGCGCGGAGCCGGCGTCCTTCATGATCGCCCGGACGTCGGCGAAGTCGAGGTTGATCAGGCCCGGCACGGTGATGATGTCGCTGATCCCCTGGACGCCCTGCCGGAGCACGTCGTCGACGACCCGGAACGCGTCGAGGATCGAGGTGTTCTTCTGGACGACGTCGCGGAGGCGGTCGTTCGGGATCGTGATGAGCGTGTCGACCTTGGCCTTGAGAGCCTCCGATGCCTTCTCCGCGGTCAGCCGCCGCTTCGCGCCCTCGAACGTGAACGGCTTGGTGACGACGCCGATCGTGAGGGCCCCGACCTCCTTGGCGATCTCGGCCACGATCGGCGCCGCGCCGGAGCCCGTGCCGCCGCCGAGGCCGGCGGTGATGAAGACCATGTCCGAGCCCTCGAGGGCCTGGGCGATCTTGTCGGTGTCCTCCTCCGCCGCCCGCTCCCCGATCGACGAATCACCGCCGGCCCCGAGGCCGCGGGTGATCTTGTCGCCGATCCGGATCTTGTGGGGGGCGTCGGACTGGAGCAGCGCCTGCGCGTCGGTGTTGAGGGCGATGAACTCGACCCCCATCATCTCCGCCCGGATCATGCGATTGACAGCATTGCTGCCGCCGCCGCCGACGCCGATCACGCGGATGAGGGCGAAGTTCTCCGAATCCGACCGCAACGCCATCGCGACTCCTCCGGACGGCCGCCACCGGACCGTCAATGGGGGCTGAACCGACGAGCCCCGGGGGTACCGCTTCCTCGGCGCGATGGCTCCCCAAAGGACGGCCGCAGTCTACCACCCGGCCGGCCCCGTCAGAGCGTCGAAGTTACGGAAAGATGCCCCGAATCGCGTCGCGCATCCGGCCCAGGACGCCGCCCGCGGGGGCCGACTCGTAGCGGGCCCCGTCGCCCTCGTCGAGGAACGTCGCGCCCCACAGCAGCAGCCCGATCGAGGTCGAGTAGGCCGGGGTGAGGATCGAGTCCGTGAGGCCGCCGATGCCCGACGGCCCGACGACCCGGACCGGCATCTGGAGGACCTCCCGGCCGAGCTCGGCGATCCCGGCCAGCTGCGAGCCGCCGCCGGTCAGGATCAGTCCGGCCGGCAGCATCCCCGAGCCGGCGCTCCGGATCTCCTGGCCCAGGAGCTCGAACGTCTCGCGCATCCGGGCCTCGATGATCTGGCACAGCTCGAGCCGGCTGACGGTGCGACCGGCGTCCTCGCCCAGGACCGACACCGGGATCGTCTCGTCGTCGGCGATGCCCCGCAGGTCGCACGTCCCGTGGCTGATCTTCAGCTCCTCCGCCACGGGCAGCGAGGTCTTGATCCCGATCGCGATGTCGTTCGTCACGAAGTTGCCGCCCACCGGCAGGACGGTCGTGTGGAACGGCGAGCCCTCGTTGAACATCCCGAGGTCGATCGTCCCCGCGCCGACGTCGGCCACGGCGACGCCGAGCTCGCGCTCCGTGTCGCTCGCGACCGCCTCGGCCGAGGCGAGGGCGTTGACGACCAGCTCGTCGATCTTGACGCCCGCCTGGGCGACGCACTTCATGAGGTTCTGGACCGCGGTCGCTGGGGCCGTGACGATGTGGGTCTCGACCTCGAGCCGCAGGGCGCTCATCCCGAGCGGATCCTTGACGCCCTCCTGGCCGTCGACGATGAAGCCCCGCCGCTCGACGTGGAGGAGCTCGCGGTTCGACGGGATCGGGATCGTCCGGGCCTGCTCGACCGCGCGCCGGACGTCGTCGCGGGCGACCTCGCGGGTGTGCGACGCGACGGCGACCTGGCCGGTCGAGTTGACGCTCTCGACCTGGGCTCCCCCGATGCCGACGAAGGCCTTGTCGATCTTCCAGCCCGAGAGGCGCTCCGCCCGCTCCACGGCGTCCCGGATCGAGCGGACCGTTTGGTCGATGTTGACGACGGCGCCCTTCTTGAGGCCCGACGACGGAACCGTGCCGTGGCCGATGATCGTCAGCCGGCCGTCGCGCCCGACCTCGCCGATGAGGGCGCAGACCTTGCTCGTACCGACGTCGATCCCGACGAGGACCCCTTCCACCACGGCCGACCTCTGATGCAATGCCTGGATGTAGTGCCTGGATGTAGTGCCTAGATGTAGTGCCTAGATGTAGTGCCGCCGGATGAGGGCGACGTTGTTGAAGATCCGGAACCCGAAGTTGATGAGCGCCACCAGGTACAGGTCGAGGCTGAGGCGATCGCCGATGAACGTCAGGAGCACGGCGACGATGGCGTTCGTGACGAAGCCCGAGATGAAGATCCGGTTGTCGTAGACCCCGTCGAGCTCGGCTCGGACCGCCCCGAGGACGGAGTCGAGCGCGGCGAGGATCGCGACGGCCGAGTAGCGGCTGAGCTCGAAGCTGACGTTGACGTTGAGGACGAGCCCGAGCAGCACACCCACCAGCAGACCTGCCAGGGGGAGGATCACCGAACCGAGCCCGTCCTCTCTGTGGTGCGTTCCGTCGAAGGCTACCCGACGCGCGTCGGGCCGGGCAACCGGATCCGTCATCGGCCAGTGGTCCTCACCGGGCGCGCCTGCATCTCAGCCACCGCCGGACGGCTGCGGCAGGTATGTCCCGTGCTCGCCGTCGGCCAGCACGACGCGGGCGTACCGCCCCTCGCGCCCGGCGATCAGGCTCCGGAGCAGGCGGACCTGGGCCGGGATGACGTCCGGCGTCCGGAGGACCGGCGTGTATGGCCCGAAGACCGCGGTCCACGACGGCGGGCTGGTGGTCAGGATCCAGCCGTCGTCGTCGGTCACGCGAACGGTCAGGGTCGTCGCCGAGCTGCCGACGTCGCCAGGGGTGAGGTACGCCAGGCGCGTCGCGGCGTCAAGGTCGATCGGATCGAGCTGCCGGCCGACCGCGACCGTGCCCGGCGAGGCGGCGCGGGCATCGACGATCAGCGGCAACCGCGCCCCCGAGGCATCGCGGGCGCCGGTCTTCGGCGCGGGAGCGAAGACCTGGCCCGTGCGATCGACGACGAAGGTCAAGCTGCCGACGCGCCAGGCCAGGACGGGGACGCGCTCGGTG
>DASSHB010000029.1:0-9774 GCA_035693125.1 Candidatus Limnocylindrales bacterium
CAGGCGGGCCCCTTGGCGATCGGACGGCGGCGCCTGCGCAGGATGTGCCCGTGGCCCGCGTGCGACAACCCTTTCGAGCGGACCTCGCGACCGGCTCCGGCCGCGCGCGCTACTCGCGCCCGCCGCGCCAGCCGTTATGCGAGGAGGTTCGCCACCACCGGCTGCAAGCCCTGCAGTCCCGCCGCCACCCCGAGCCGCTGCCCTCGGCTGGTGGCGTGGCGCGAGCTCGTCGCCCGCGAGAAGGTCGCCCGGTTCCGCGACGAGACCTACTGGGGCCGGCCGGTGCCCGGGTTCGGCGATCCGGCGGCGCGGATCCGCGTCGTCGGGCTGGCGCCGGCGGCGCACGGCGGCAACCGGACCGGCCGCGTGTTCACCGGCGACGCCTCGGGCGACTTCCTGTTCGAGGCGATGCACGCGCTCGGGCTGGCCTCGCAGGCCGACAGCCGGCGGGCCGATGACGGACTCGAGCTGTTCGGCGCATACGTGGCGGCGGGCGTGCGATGCGCGCCGCCCGCGAACAAGCCCACGCGGCTCGAGGAGGCCACCTGTGAGCCATTCCTCGTCCGGGAGCTCGCCCTCCTCGCGGAGGCCCGCGTGCTGGTCGCCCTCGGCGCGATCGCGTGGGCGACGTGTTTCCGGGTGATCGGCGCGGTCACGGGGGAGGCGCCGCCGCGGCCGCGCCCCGTGTTCCGGCATGGGGCGGTGGCCCGCGCCGGGGGCTACGAGGTGGTGGGCTCGTACCACCCGAGCCAGCAGAACACCTTCACGGGCAAGCTCACCCAGCCGATGCTCCGCGACGTCCTCGAGCGAGCGCGGTCCCTCGCGGACCTGGGCTAGTCCCCGTCCGATATCGGCGGCCGCGCGGAATCGCTCGGTCGTTCTCGCTCGCCCGTCCGATTTCGGACTCCGAAATCGGAAGTACCCGGACGGGAGTGCCCGCGGAGACCGGCCGAAATCGGACGCGGCGCCTCAGGCGGGTTGGCGGGCTCGCCAGTCGGCCACATACCGGTCGAGCCGATCGAACAGGACGCCGTCCAGGGCCGACGCCGCGTCGATGAACCGCTCGAGCATCGCCATCCGGTGGCCGCGCCCGATGCACTCGGGGTGCATCGTGATGGTCAGCAGGCCGCCCGGTGCGTGAACGTGCGCGTAGCGGAGCTCCTCGGTCCAGATCTCCAGGACCTTCGACGGCGCGGAGAGCCCGTCGCGACCGGTGGCCGCCGCGGGCTCGAAGTGCGGCCAGTCGTCGAGGGCCCACGCGATCGGGACCTCGACGAGCGCCGACTCGGCGCCGAAATGGGACCCCTCGCTCACCGAATGGCGGTCACCCCGTCGCACGCGGTAGAGCCGATAGTCGTCGGCCATCAGCGAGCTGTCGTAGACGAACCCGGCCGACGCGATCCGCTCGAGCGACGACGGCCCGAGCGACCAGTACGGCGCCCGCCAGCCCGCGGGACGGGCCCCGGTCACGGCCCGGACCGCCTCGGCGCAGCGCTCGATCGTCTCGCGCTCCTCGTCACGCGTGACCTCGGCGAAGTCCTCGTGGAACCACCCGTGACAGGCCAGCTCGTGGCCACCGGCGAGGATCGCCTCGGTCGACTCGGGGAACGTCGTCAGCGTGTGTCCCGGCACGAACCAGGTCGACGGGATCGACCGCTCGGCGAGCAGGGCCAGGATCCGCGGCGCTCCGACCCGCACGCCGAACTCGGCGTGGCTCATCTTCACCGGCGGGTCCCCGCGCCGGACGCCGTCCGAGATCGAGTCGTGATCGAACGTCAGCGCGACGGTCAGGCGAGGCAGGTCGGTCATCCCGGCATCGTAGCCACGCCGAGCCGGCGATATCGATCAGACGACGTCCCGGACGACGTTGGAGTCGAGACCTCGTTCAGCTGACGCCCGGGGCGTCATCCGGCCGAGATGTCGCCCGGGCCACGCGTGGCGAAGACGACCGTCGGGCGACGTCCGACGCGAAGGTCGCCTCGGGCGTCATCTGGTTGGAACTCACGAACGCCCCTCGTGCGACGAGGCACCGCTTCCCCGGCCCTCCCATAGACTTCGTCGGCACATGGCGACCGAGCTCGACTACTACACCGTCCTGGGCGTCGAACGCGGCGCGACCGACGCCGACATCAAGAAGGCCTTCCGCAAGCTCGCCCAGCAATGGCACCCCGACGTGAACACGAAGCCGGGCGCCGCCGAGCGGTTCAAGCAGATCAACGAGGCCTACCAGGTCCTGTCCGACCCGCAGCGCCGCCAGACGTACGACATGTTCGGCAAGGCCGGGCTCGGCGGGGATGGCGGGGCGGGCTTCGATCCGAGCGCGTTCGGCTCCTTCAGCGACATCTTCGACGCGTTCTTCGGCGGGGCCGCATCCGCCGGGCGGCGCGCTCACCCGACGGCCGGCTCGGACCTCCGGTACGACCTCCGCATCACCTTCGAGGAGGCCGTGAAGGGGACCGAGAAGGAGATCGAGTTCCCGGTCTACGGCCGGTGCGAGACGTGCAGCGGGAGCGGCTCCAAGCCCGGGACGGAGCCGGTGATCTGCGACAACTGCGGCGGCCGAGGCGAGATCCGGACGACCCGCCGGACGATGCTCGGCCAGATGGTCAACGTCTCGGCCTGCCCCAAGTGCAAGGGTGAGGGCAAGCTGATCACCGACCCGTGCCCCACCTGCCACGGCGAGGGCCGGACCGAGCGGACGAAGACGCTCCGGGTCCAGATCCCGGCCGGGATCGACGAGGGCCACCAGATCCGGCTCTCGAACGAGGGCGAGGTGGGCCTGCGCGGCGGCCCGGCCGGCTCGCTCTACGTGGCGGTCCACGTGGCGCCCCACCCGGAGCTCCGGCGCGACGGCACCGAGCTCTACTACGAGGCCGACGTCTCGATCGCCCAGGCCGCCCTCGGGACGACGATCGAGGTTCCGACCGTCGATGGCGACGAGGCGGTCGAGGTCAAGGCCGGGACCCAGCCCGGGACGGAGATCCGGCTGCGCGGCAAGGGCGTGCCGCACCTGCGCCGGACGGGCTCCAAGGGCGATCTCCACGTGTTCGTGAACGTCGTGGTTCCGGCCCGGCTGTCGAAGCGCCAGCGCGAGCTCCTGGCCGAGTACGCGGCCGAAGCCGGCGAGGCTGTCGCCGAGCCGCACGGCGGGATCCTCGACAAGGTCCGCGACGCCCTTGGCTGAGGACGGCGGAGGAGCCTGGCTCGAGCTGTCCGTCGCCGCGGACGTCGAAGCCGTCGAGGCGGTCTCGGAGATCCTGTCCCGGTTCGCGCCCGGTGGCGCGACCGTCGAGCCGGCATTCGAGCTGGTAGAGGAGGGTTTGGGCGCTCGACTCGACCCGACGCGCCCCTCGATCGTGCGGGCCTACGTCCCGGCACGCGACCCGGCGACCGCGGAACGAGCGGCGGCGGGCGCCGCGGAAGCCCTCGGCCATCTCCAGGCGTTCGGGCTGCGGACGATCGGCGACGTCACGACGCGCGTGGTCCACGAGGCAGACTGGGCCGAGGCGTGGAAGGCGCATTTCCCGGTCCTGCGGGTCGGCCGGCGGCTCGTCATCCGCCCGACCTGGCTGACCGCCGACGCGGGACCCGATGACGTCGTGATCGACCTGGATCCGGGGATGGCGTTCGGGACCGGGCTCCACCCCACGACCCGGCTGTGCCTGGCGGCGACCGAGGCCGTGGCCGATCGCGGCGCGATGACCGGCGCCCGGGTCCTCGACGTCGGGTGCGGCTCTGGGATCCTGTCGATCGCCGCCGCCAGGCTCGGCGCGGCGACCGTGCTCGGCGTGGACATCGACCCGATCGCGATCGAGGCGACGAGCGCGAACGCGGCCACGAACGGGCTGGCCGGCCGGATCGCGGCGCGCGAGGGCAGCCTGCCGAGCGCCGAACCCGCGCACGACGTGGTGCTGGCGAACCTGATCGCCGGCGTCCTCGTGACCCTGGCCCGACCGCTTCGTGACGAGCTCCGGCCGGGTGGCGTCCTCGTCGCGTCGGGGATCTTCGTCGACCGCGAGGCGGACGTCCGGACCGCATTCGAGGCCGCCGGCCTCCGCGTCACGGCCTGCACGAACGAGGGGGATTGGGTCGCCCTCGAAGCGGTCGCGCGCTGAGCCGGCCCTACAATCGAGCGGCATGCCCGCCTGGTTCCCGTTCCTCCTCGCGACCCACATCGTCCTGGCCGTCAGCCTGTTCGTGCCCTCGATCCTGCTGCCGTTCGCCCTCCGGACGCGGCGCTCGGCCGAGGACAGCGCGAACGGCCTCGTCCGGTCGCTCCTGTGGATGCAGGCCCATGGCACGCTCGTCGTGGGGATCGGCCTGGCGCTGACCGGTGCCGGGCTCGTCATCACGCTCGGCGGATCGCTGATCGGTCAGCCCTGGCTGCTCGCCGCGCTGGCGATCTACGCGGCCAACCTCCTGATCGCGTTCTTCGTCCAGCGGCCCAACCTGCGCCGGCTCGTGGGCGTCCGGGCCGCGGCAGACGACCGGGCCTGGCTCGAGCGGGCCAAGCGCCAGCGCTATGTGAGCTACGCGATGGCCGCGCTCGTCGGGACGATCGGGTTCCTGATGAGCACGAAGCCGGCGCTCTGGTGACCGCGTCGTTGGCGGCCGGCGCGGCCGGCGCGGTCGGCGCGGTCGGTCACGTTCGGACCGCGGCGATCGCGAACCTCGGCTGCAAGGTCAACCAGTCCGAGATGGAGGCCGCCGCGCGCCGCCTGCGCGAGCTGGGAATCGCGATCGTCGACGGCGATCGACGGGCCGACCTGGTGCTCGTCAACACCTGTACGGTCACGGCCGAGGCCGACGCGAAGTCCCGCCACGCGGTGCGTCGTGCGCGGCGGGCCAGCCCGGACGCGCCGATCGTCGTCACGGGCTGCTCCGTCCAGGTCGACCGTGCGGCGTTCACGGCGGTCGATCCGGACGCCCGACTCGTCGACAACCGCTCGAAGGACGCGCTCCTCGCCGAGCTCGACCAGCTGCTGGGTCCGCGGGTCGAGGCCGGAGCGGCGGCCGGATCGGCGGCCGGCGCCCGCGTCGACCGGGCGCTCCCGACCTTGTCCGGCGTGGAGATCGAAGGCGTCTCCGACGGACGCGCCTCGGTCGAGCGGACCCGGGCCTTCGTGAAGGTCCAGGACGGGTGCTCGTTCTTCTGCACGTATTGCATCATTCCGGCCGCGCGCGGGCCGGAGCGCTCGCTCGCCCCCGAGGTCGTCCTCGCCGACGTCCGCCGCGCGCTCGCTGCCGGCCACCGCGAGATCGTCCTGACCGGGATCAACATCGGGACGTACGACGGTGGCTGGTCCGAGCGCGGCTTCCGCGGCTCGCACACGCGCGCGACGCTGACGCTGGCCGGTCTCGTCCGGCGGATCCTCGACGAGACCCCCGCCGAGCGGATCCGGATCAGCTCGATCGAGCCGCAGCACGTGGACGACGAGCTGCTCCAGGTCTGGGCCGACGGCGGCCCGCGGACGCTGCCCCATGTCCACCTCCCGCTCCAGTCGGGTGACGACGGCGTCCTGCGCCGGATGGGCCGGCGCTACCGGAGCGCCGAGTACGCCGCGATCGTGGGCCGGATCCGGGCGGCACTCCCCGGGGTCGCGGTCCACGCGGACGCGATCGTCGGCTTTCCGACCGAGGACGAGGACGCCTGGCGACGCTCGCTCGCCTTCATCCGGTCGCTCGGCCTCGCCGGGCTCCACGTCTTCCGCTACTCGGCCCGGCCGGGAACCGCGGCCGTCCGGATGGCGGGCCAGGTCGACGAGGCGACGAAGAAGCGCCGGGCGGCCGAGCTGCTGGCGTTCGCGGCGGACGCTCGGGCGCGCTGGGCGCGAGCGCAGGTCGGGCGCGAGGTGGACGTCCTGTTCGAGGAACGCCTGGCCGACGGACGGTGGTCCGGCCACGCCGCCGACTCCACCCTCGTGGCCGCACGCTCCGACCTGGAGCTGGAGCATGCGATCGGCCGTGTCCGGGTCGCGGCGGTCGACGCGGATCGACCCGATCGCGTCGAGGGCGGGATCCTCGAACTCTCGTTCGCCCGCGGAGGGCTCGCCCATGCCCGCTGATCGGTCGCCGCAGCCCGCCTGCCTGTTCTGCCGGATCGTGGCCGGTGAGATCCCGTCTCGCCAGGTCGCCGACGACGACCTGGTCCTCGCGTTCCACGACATCGCGCCGCGAAGCCCGACGCACATCCTGGTGATCCCGAAGACCCACATCGGGTCGGCGGCCGATTTGACCGAGGACGACGGGGTGCTGCTGGGCCGGCTCTTCGCGACCGCTGCTCGGATCGCCCGCGAGGCCGGCATCGCCGAGGACGGCTATCGCCTCGTCAGCAACGTCGGCCGGTGGGGCGGCCAGACGGTCGACCATCTCCACGTCCACCTGATGGGCGGCCGCGCGTTCGACTGGCCGCCGGGATGAGGCGATCGACCGCCGGCGCAGCCCTGGCCGTCGTGCTCGGTCTCGCCGTCGCCGGGTGCGGCGTAGCGGCCAACACGGCGCCGGCGTCGGTGCCGCAGGCGAGCGCCGGCCCGAGCGCCCGGGTCGGCGGCGCGACCGGGACCACGTTCGGGGCGATCCAGGCCGCCCTGTCGGGCGTCGCCGTCCAGATCGGCGAGAGCAACCGGCCGTTCCAGCCGCCCGAGTCGGGGCGCCTGCGCGCCGCGCCGCGTGCCGTCTATCAGGCCGTGCTGCCCGACCAGCCCGATGCCGGGTTCGTGGTGGTGTACGAGTTCGCCGACGCCGCCGCCGCGACCGATGCCGGGAACGAGGAGGCGGGCTATCTCGGGACCGGACCGGCCCGGGTCGAGGCGCCGCTCGGGACGCAGTACGTGGTCCGCGCCCTCGGGCCGACGCTGATCGTGTTCCCGTGGCTTCCCGCCGCCTCGTCCGACCCGACGGCCGGCCAGATCGCGGCCGCCCTCGCGACCCTCGGGATCGGGTTCGACGTTCCGCGCTGAGCGCGGCCGCCGGCCGCGCCGCGCTCGGGGCCAGGCGAGCACGATCGTCGCGGCGACGAGAATCGCCAGCCGGGCTCGATCAGGCGGGGAGCGCCCGCGGCCGACCTGACGCGGAGTCCCCGACGGCCCACGCCCGGACGGGATCGCGGCGGACCTTCAGCGTGTGCGTCCGCGGGAAGTCGTCCTCGGGCCACAGGCGCCAGGCGGCGATCCGCTGCTGCGGGCCCAGCTGCCGGTTCGCGGCTCGGACGGCCGCCTCGACGACCGGGCGCGCCGCCTCGGCGCTGTCAACGCCGGCGCCCTTGACGAGGACGATTGCCTCGATCCGGCCCGGCTCGGTCTCGATGACGACGGCATCGCGGATGCCGGCGATCCGCAGGGCGTTCTCGAGGTCCTCCGGATAGACCTTGAACCCGTTCGGCAGGACGATCCGGTCCTTCGTCCGCCCGCTGAGGATCAGGCGCCCGTCGGGATCGAGGTGGCCGATGTCGCCCGAGTGGTACCAGCCGTCCTCGTCGATCGCCCGGGCGGTCGCGTCCGGGTCGCGCCAATAGCCCTTGAACAGCGTCGGCCCGCGGAACAGGACCTCGCCGTCGTCGGCGATCCGGAGCTGGACCGGGGGGACGGCCCGCCCCACGGTTCCCAGACCGTGATCCCGCGGCGTCGTGCACGTCCCGAACCCGTTCTCGCTGCTTCCGTAGCCCTGGATGACGACGACGCCGAGATCCTCCCAGCTCCCCTGGAGCGCCGGCGGCAGGAACGCGCCGGAGCTGACGAACAGGCGGAGGCTGCCCCCGAGACGGGCATGGACGCCCCGGAACAGCAGCCGGCGCGCGGGGTAGGGGAGGTGGCGGGCGATCGCCCGGAGGCGGGCGAAGAGCGCGCGACGGCCTGACCGGTCGGCCTCGCGCTCGATCGCGTTCCAGAACAGGTCGAGCACCTGGGGGACGACGATCATGGACGTCACCCGGTGGGCGGCGAGGGCGGCGAACAGGACGCGCGGGTTCCGACTGCGGACGTACAGGATGTCGGCCCCGACGCTCAGCGCGTAGAGCAGGCCGATCGCCTGCTCGAACAGGTGGCTGAGCGGCAGGACGCTGATGATCCGGTGGTCCATCGGCGGGATCACGTGGTCGATCGCGAGGATCGTCGCGAGCAGATTGTCGTGGGCGATCATCACGCCCTTCGGCGCGCCGGTCGTGCCCGAGGTGAAGATCAGGTCCCAGACGTCCTCGGGACGGGGACGCGGCCACGTCTCCACCGCGGCGAGCATTGCGGCCTCGTCCTCGCCGCGGCCGGGCTCGGCAGTCAGGTCGTCGACCGTGGTCGTCGCGAAGGTCACCAGCCCGGCCGCCGCCGGATCGGGGGCGTCGTGTCCGGTGCCCATGATCAGATGGCGTGGCTCGGCACGCTCGACGATGGCCTGGATCGCGTCGGTGCTCATCCGGAGGTCGAGCGGGACGAGGATCAGGCCCGCCCGCATCGCGCCGAGGTAGACCGCGGGCAATGCCGGCGAGCTCGGGCTCCAGGTCAGGATCCGGTCGCCGGGGCGAAGGCCCAGCCCCTCGCGCAGCCGCCACGCCGCGGTCCTCGCCCGGCGGTCGAGCTCGCGATAGGTCCACGTCGTCCGCGTCCCATCGTCATGCCACAGCCCGACGGCCGGCCGGTCGGCGAACCGCGCGACCGCTCGGTCGATGAGGTCGAGCAACGTCTCTGGCTTGCCGCCCATCCGCGGATGGTAAGTGGCGGTGAAGGGCTCGTTGCCATCGTCCGCGGATGGACGTCATCCGGCTCGGCCTGCAGCTCCGTGCACTGCGCATCCGGCGCCGGTGGCGCCAGATCGATGTGGCGGTTCGGGCGGGCGTCTCGCGCAGTGTCGTCGCCGCGGTCGAGCGGGGCGAGATCGGCCGAATGCAACTGGATACCGTGCTCGCCGTTGGACGCGTCCTCGACGCCCGAATGGACCTCGTCGTCCGCTGGCACGGCGAGGGCCTGGATCGGCTGCTCGACGCCGCCCACGCTCGTCTGGTCGACGCGACGGTCAGGGTGTTGCGCGTCACGGGCTGGGAGGTGCGGGTCGAGGTCTCCTTCGCCATCCGCGGGGAGCGCGGGTCGATCGACGTCCTCGCATTCCACGTGGCAACGGGCAGGCTCCTCGTGATCGAGGTCAAGTCCGTCGTTCCCGACGTCCAGGCGCTGCTCCATGGCCTCGATCGGAAGGCGCGCGTCGCGGTTCAGATCGCCGCGGGCCTCGGCTGGGCGGCGCGTGGACCCGTCGGCAGGCTCGTCGTCCTTCCCGAAAATGCGACGGCACGGCGGCGGATTGCCGGGGTCGCTGCGACCTTCGAGTCCGCCCTTCCGGATCGGAACGTGGCCGTCCGGCGATGGATACGCCGTCCGGCCGGTCCCTGCGCCGGGATCCTGTTTCTCTCGGATGACGCCCCGGGCGACGTCCGCGGCAAGACGACTGGCGTCAGCCGGGTCCATCACGCACGAGCGGCGCAGGAATTGCGTCAGATGACGCCTGGGGCGGAATCTCATCAGGTTGCTCGAGCGAACGTCGCCGGGGACGTCGTCTGACTGGAATCGGCGGGCCGGACGGGCGAGCCGGACGTGCCGAGCCCGACGTGGCGGACCGGCCCCCGCGCAGGACGTGGCGGGCGCGGGGGCCCGACGAGCGAGCCGGACGTGTGGGCCGGAGGCGGCGGAGCCGGGGCCGGCCCCTCGATTGACCGTCCCGGACCCCTCCGCTATGCTCCGGCGGCCCTGCCGGCCGGCGCTCAGACGAGCGCACGAGCGTGGACAGGGCGATCCG
>DASSHB010000030.1:0-11485 GCA_035693125.1 Candidatus Limnocylindrales bacterium
GCACTTCAAGGACGGCGACGAGCTGCGCGAGCTCCTGTTCAAGGCGAACATCGCCCGGGGCCGGCGGATGGTCTGCTACGACGGCACGGGCGTGGCCGCGGCGAAGCTGGCCTTCGCGCTGACGCTCCTGGGCCACGATGATGTCGCGGTCTACGACGGCGGCTGGTCGGAGTGGGGCAACCGGCTGGACCTCCCGGTCGACCGCTAGCGCGCCGGCGGCCGGCCGCCAGGCACCTCCGGCCTCGCGCTCACCAGGCGCGGATTGCCAATGGACGAGCGGGGGCCAGGGACAAATCCGACACTCGGCGTCGTTTCTGATGTCGGGCGGTGCACGTTCGTGCGCGAAGTGCGCTTGAGGAACGCGCCCGGAGCGCGGCGCGCTCGGCGCGCGGCGCGCGGGGCGCCGCCCGAGACCCCTACGCCGCTCCGCCCTCGGCGCCCCCACCGCTCGCGCCCGCGCCGCGGTCCAGCCCGGCCCACGGATCGGCCTCGCGATGCGGCGCCAGGATCTGGGCCCGAGCGTGATTCACGGCGACCATCGGCGCGCTCGTGCGGGCCTCGCCGACGGTGTCCGACCAGAACGTGGCATCGGTCACCGGCAGGAACTTGCCGGTCAGCTCGGTCAACGCGTCGCGGAGATCGCGCTCCGGCAGGAGGTGGATCCGGCCGATGATCCGGAACGGCGGGATCGAGATCATCGCCTGCTCGGGAACCTTGGGCGTCCGGAGGTCCGGCCGTGCCTCGATCACCGTGTCGGCGACTGCGAACAGGACCGACGCGAGGTTGACCTGGGCGAACTCGGATTTCGAGGCGAGGTCGCGCGTCCCGAACTCGTCGATCACGGCATCGGCGAGGACGAGGAAGTCGTCGTCGCTCTGGTTGAGGATGTCCGTGATCCGAGACTGCCGGGACCGGATCGACCCCCGGATCACGAGGGCGTCGGTGTAGAGCGTCAGCTGGACGAGCGTCGGCTCGCCCCCGAGCATCATCGCGTCGAACATGCCCGACAGGATACGCGGGCGCGACCCTTCCCCGACGACCCCGACACCCCCGGCGATCCCGACAGCCCCGGCGATCCGCCCTGGCCGCGCCTCAGGATCGCGCGCCCGCGGTGACGAGCTGCTCGGCTCCCTGCTGGAGGCCCTCGTAGAGCGCCTGGACGGTCTCGAGCGTGTCGATCTCCCCGACCGGCTTGTCCGGGCGGAGGTTGGCGATCCGCGGGAAGCGCAGCGAGAACCCGGACTGGTGGCGTCGCGAGCGGACGATCACGTCGAACGCGACCTCCACGACGATCGTCGGCTCGACCTGGCGGTAGCGGCCGTAGCGGGCGACCGTGTGCTCCTCGAACCAGCGGGTCATCTCGGCGATCTCGGCATCGGTCAGGCCGCTGTACGCCTTGCCGATCGTCACGAGCCGGTCGTTCTCCGTGTCACGCACGGCGAACGTGTAATCCGACAGGACGCCATGGCGCTTGCCGTGCCCCACCTCCACTCCCACGACCACGCAGTCGATCGTCGCCAGCGCCTTCTTCATCTTCAGCCAGCCGAGGCCGCGCCGGCCGGGCGAGTAGATCGAGCGCGGGTCCTTGACCATCAGGCCCTCGTTGCGCCGCTCGCGGGCGCCGAGGAACGCGTCCTCGAGGGCACCCTCCGAGGTGACGCTGACGAGGTGGCTCAGGGCGAAGGTTCCGCCCTCGCCCGCCAGCGGCAGGCGCAGGCCGTCGAGCGTCCGGCGGCGGTCCTCCAGCGGCTCGCGCAGGAGCGCCTCAACCGGGGTCGCGCCGCCGGGCCCGAGGCCCAGGACGTCGAAGGCGACGTAGATGACCGGGATCTCGGCGCGGATCGTGGCGGACGGCGACTTCCGCCCGAGCCGGGCCTGGAGGGCGATGAACGGCAGGACGGTCCCGTCCCGCCAGGCCAGGATCTCGCCGTCGAGGATCCCGTCCCAGGCGAGCCCCTTCGCCCCCTCCACGACCTCGGGGAACTGATTGCTGATGTCGTGCAGGTCGCGCGAGTAGAGGCGGACGTCGTCGCCGTGACGGTGGAGCTGGGCCCGGATCCCGTCGTACTTGTCCTCGACCCAGACCGGGACCCCGAGCCGCTTGACGATCTCGGCCGCATCTTCGGCCGGCGACGCGAGCATGAACTTGATCGGGTGGAAGAGCACGAGGCTCGCTTCGTCCAGCCGCCCCTCGCGGGCGAGGGTCGCCATCCGCCCGATGTCGCCGGTCAGCATCCCGGCCCACTTGACCTCGTCGATCGGGCGCTCGAAGGCCTTCGCGATCGCGGCCTCCACGAGCCCTTCGCGGAGCCCGATCCGAAGCTCGCCGGTGAGGACCTTGACGATCGATTTCGCCGTCCGCGGGTCGCTCCGGGCGAGGAGCTCGCGAAGGATCGCGGTCTTCGCCGCCGGACCGCTCGCCGCCTCGATCGCGGCGTACGCGGCCGAGACCTCGGCGAGCGTCGGCGCGCCGGACGGGTCCGGCTGATGGGCGGCCCGCTCCAGGACGTCCTCGACGGCGCGGCCCAGGTCGGAGGAGCGGTCGTAGGCCTCGCCGAGGGCGGTCCGCGGGACGCCGGCCAGGTCGGTCACGGTCGTCGCGATCGCCGACCAACCGAGCCCGGCGGCGCGTTGATCGGCCTCGGCGAAGGGTCGGCCGGTGAGGAAGACGGCCGCGATGGGAAGCTCGTCGGCCGACAGCCCGGCGAAGTATTCGGCGAGCAGCGTCGTCTTCTCGGAGGTCCGGGTCGTGGCGGCGACGCGCTCGGCGACCTCGCTCCAGCGACGCATGGCGGCGATGGTATACCGTCCCTTCCGATGGCCCCCCGGAGCTGGTTTCCCGAGTCGATCGAGGGCGAGACGGTCGTCCTCCGGCGCCATGCGCCGGACAACCTGCGGGCCTTCCTGCGCTGGTATGCCGACCCGGCCGTCGTCCGCCTGACGCGCTACCAGGACGGGCCCATGCGTCCCGACGAGATCGAGCGATTCTTCGCGGCGCGGGCGCTCGGCACGGAGTCGCTGGCGATGGCGATCCACCTCAGGGATGACGACCGGCTGATCGGCACGTGCGCGCTGTCGCAGCTCGATGCGGACAACGGGTCGGCCCTCTTCCACATCACGATCGGCGAGACCGACGCCTGGGGCCAGGGCTATGGCACAGAGGCAACGGCTCTGATGATCGGCCACGCGTTCGACGGCCTGGGTCTCCATCGTGTCGGGCTGAGCGTGTTCGCCTTCAACGAGCGGGCGATCCGCGCCTACCGATCGGTGGGGTTCGTCGTCGAGGGCCGAGCGCGCGAGGCGATCTGGCGCGAGGGCCGCTGGTGGGACGAGATCTCGATGAGCATCCTGGCGCACGACTGGGCCACGGCCCGACCCACCGTCGGCGGCCACGGGGGACGAAGGCCGTCCGAGGCACGGGCCGAGCCGGCCGTCGTGCCGGCGCACGGCGGGACGATGGCCGGCCTGTTCGGGCGGCGACGATGAGCAGCGCCGGGCCAGGCGCCGATGCCGCTCGGGTCGATGTCCGCGGGTTGATCGCCGCGAAGGGCCACGTCGTGGACAACGCGCGGGCGGCCATCGAGCGGCTCGATTCCGCGTTCGCGGCGGGCGACCTGGAACGGACGCCGGCGCTCATGCAGTTCCTCGCCGACCTGGAGCCGGCCCTCGAGCAGGACGAGGGCCAGAAGCTCGGCGGAAAGTCGGCCGAGGCGGCCCGGTTCATCCTCCGGGCGATCGATCGGGAGCTCGACCGGGCCTGACGAGAGCGGCTACGGCGTCGCCGACCCGGCCGACCCTGGATCGGGGCTGGGATCCGTCGACGTCGGAGACGGCGTGGGCGTCGGCGTTGGGGTTGGCGTTGGGGTCGGCGTTGGGGTGGGCGTCGGCGTCGGCGTCGGCGTTGGCGTCGGCGTCGGCGTGGGGTCCGGCGGTGGGGGCGGGGTCTCCGGCAGCCCGTCGCGGATCGGGACGATCAGGACGTAGCGGCCGTACCAC
Source organism: Candidatus Limnocylindrales bacterium (assembly GCA_035693125.1). Classification (GTDB taxonomy): domain Bacteria; phylum Chloroflexota; class Limnocylindria; order Limnocylindrales; family CSP1-4; genus CF-46. The sequence goes on from DASSHB010000030.1 coordinate 3,997, forward strand.
TCGGACGTGCTCGATCGGACCGAGGCCCGCCGCCAGCCCGCGGTGTAGGGATCGTCCTTCGGGCTGTCCACCTCACGGTACGGGCGAAGCCGGTAGTGAAGGCTGCCCGAGCGGAGCATCGTGAGCGTCACGTACTTGTTCTGGACGTGGTCCGAGGCGAGGGGATCCGAGAGGTAGACGGCGACGACGCTGAAGTTCGTCGACACGGCCGGATCCTCGCCCGAGACGACGTAGCCGGTGATCACCTGGGCATGCCCGCCGGCCCAGCCGAGCATCCCCACGGGCTTGTGATGGACGGCGATCGCCTTCACGGCGTCCTTGACCGCCGCGCTGAAGGACGTCCAGGTGCGGTCGTCGTACACCCGCGTGCCGGCGGTGCCGATCGCACCCCAGCCGAAGGCGTTCAGGGCGTTCCGCCAACCGTGCGCGTCCGAGCCGGGGACGCCGGCGGCTAGCGTGTCGTAGCGGCGTTCCCAGGCGAGGATCGAGACGAGGTCGCGGCGGTTCGTCGGGCTGTTCTTCACGCGGCTCGTCCGCCAGACGAAGCCATTCCCGCCCGTGTCGTTCTGGGCGATGAAGTTCAGCATCATCATGGCCGCCGCGGCCGTGCACGCGGTGTAGTACGGGTCCTGGGTCAGGTAGCCCGTCGTGCGATACAGGTTGTAGCGCCACGTCGTGACACCCAGGGCGCGGCCGGGCAGGAGCGCACCGAGCACGGCGAACGAGAGGAACAGGGCCAGGAGCGGCGGTCGTCGAGAGCTCACGCGATCGGGCGTCTCCGGGGAGCTGGGCGAAGGGGCCGGAGGCGGCGGGGAGCGATCCCATCATCCGCCCCCCGGCAAGCCTCGCTGCCGGCGGCGGTCTCGCCAACCCGGACGATCGGCGGCGGCGGGTGGCCCGCCAGGGCCAGGCGGCCGCGCGAACGGGCGCGCCGAGCCCGGCGTCAGACCTGGTGCTCGCCCTCGCGGCGGCGGTCCACGACGACGTCCCCGGCCTTGGCGACGACCAGCGCGTGCTCGAGCACGCTCACGTCGGCGAGCGGATCGCCGCCCACGGCGACGAGGTCCGCGTGATGGCCGGGCCCGAGCGATCCGACGCGGTCCTGCCACCCCATCAGCTCGGCCGCCGCAGTGGTCGCGGATCGGATCGCCTGGATCGGCGTCATCCCGAGCCGGACGTAGCTGGCGAGCTGGCGCCCGTTCTGGCCGTGCGGGTAGACCCCGCTGTCGGTCCCGAACGCGATCCTCACCCCGGCGGCCAGCGCCTTCCGAAACACGAGCTCAGCCGATTCCTGCGCCTCGGCCATCTTGCGCATCGTGTCAGCCGGCCAGTCCGTGGGGCCGTCCGGTCCCAGGGCCCACTCCCCGTCGTAGATGTCGACGCTGAAGAACGCTCCGCTGTCGGCGAGCATCGTGATCGCCTCGTCGTCGAGGTAGCTGCCGTGCTCGACGCTGCGGGCGCCGGCTCGGATCGCCCGCTTCGCCCCCTCGGCGCCGTGGGCGTGGACGGCGACGAAGGCGTCGTACCAGCGGGCCTCCTCGACCGCGGCCCGGATCTCGGCCTCGCTGAGCTCCGGTGCGCCGGGAACGCCGCCGCGGGTCAGGACAGCTCCCGTGCCGATGCACTTGATCAGGTCCGCGCCGCCGATCAGGAGCCGGCGGACGCGGTCGCGGACCTCGTCGGGACTCGTGACGACGCCGAAGCGATGCTCCGCCGCGAGGGTGATGTCGCGGGCGAGCCCCACGACGTCGCCGCCACCCCATGGCGCGGTGATGAACGCGCCGGCGCATTGCATCCGTGGCCCGACGACGTCGCCCCGGTCGATCGCATCGCGGAGGGCACAGTCGGTGAAGGCGCGGAACGGGCCCAGATCGCGGACGGTCGTGAAGCCGGCCTCGATCGTCTGACGGGCGTGGCGGACCCCGATCAGGGCATCCTCGGCCGCCGACGTCGTCGTCGCTGGGACTCCGGCCTCCTGGACGTCGCCGACCAGGTGGGTGTGGGTGTCGATGAGACCGGGGAGGACCGTCAGGCCCGTCAGGTCCAGGATCGCTGCGCCATCGGCGGCTCCGTCGCCAACCGAGCCGATCGCCGTGACGCGCCCGTCGGCGTCCACGTGGACGATCACATTCGGCGTGATCTCGCCAGTTGCCGGGTCGAGCAGCGCTCCGCAGCGGATCGCGATCGGACGCATCTCGTCAGGGTGACGTGTCCGGCTGGCGGACTCCCGGTTGATCCGGTGGGCGGATCGATCCACCGACGGCCCAAGGTGATCTGGCGCCCAGTCCGCAGCCGGCCGCCGGCCCCGGGGGCTGGTCACGCTCTGCTGTCCGCGATCCATCCGCGGCGAGGATCACTCGGTCACCGCTCCCCGCCGCCAGCCGCCCGGTGGCATTGGAACGGTCCCGCCGCCGGTCGCGCGGATCCGGACCTGGTAGACCGCGGGCTCGTCCGGTAGCGCGTCCAGCTCGGGGAGCGGAATCTTCATCCGGAACCGCCAAGGCCCGCCGGCGTCACCGGCCGGACGCGCCGAGAGATAGAGGAACGGTGCGGCGGCCGGTCCGTGCACGATCGAGCCACGAAGGCGAACCGCGCCATCGGCCATGGCGACCGCCTCGGCCGCGCCATCGAACGCGAGTGCTCCGTCGCGCTGCGGCACCCCGGCCCGGAGCGCGCCGCCCTTGTCCTGGAGCCCGAAGGCGAGATCGGAAGTCCGTGGTGGATCCTCGACGAGGATGCGGAACCGGACTCGGCGGCGAGGGGGCGGTGCCATGGCGTGATTCTGCCCCTTGACTCTCGACCTGCCCGAGGGTTCACGATGCGGCGGTGGATGACGACCTACTGTCGATCGGACGGTTCGCGCGGCTGGCGGGCTTGAGCGTGGGCGCCCTGCGCCACTACGACGAGCTCGACCTCCTGCGACCCGCCGACATCGATCGCTTCACCGGCTACCGTCGCTACCGGCGGGCGCAGCTCGAGACCGCGCGGACCATCGCCCGCCTGCGCGACCTCGAGGTGCCGCTCGAGGAGATCCGGGACGTCCTGGCGATGGACGACCCGGCGGAGCAACGGCGCCGCCTCGCCGTCCACCGGGCGAGGATCGTCGCCCGTTCCGACCGACTGACCCGGCTGCTCCACGTCGTGGGGCGGATGACCGATGGAAAGGACCCGATCGTGACGAACACCGTTTCCGACCCGACGGCGGCCACGACCGTGGAGCTGAACGCGGCCACCCACCGCCAGCTCGCGGTCGATCTGTTCAACTCGACCTGGGCGCTCATCGAGAAGGCCGACCGGACCGCCCTCGAGAGCGACGAGATGATCCACCGGGCCCATGCGTCGCGCTGGCACTGGGCGCGCGCCGCCGGCGCCCGGGCGGTCAACCTCGCCCGTGGCGAGTGGCTCTGCTCACGGGTGTACTCGACGTTGGGCCGCGGCGAGCCCGCCCTGTGGCACGCTCGCCGCTGCCTGGAGATCGTCGAGTCGATCGGCGAGGACGAGGGCCGCGAGGCGTGGGACCTGCCCGGCGCCTACGAGGCGATGGCCCGGGCGAGCTACGTCGGTGGCGACTCGGCCAGTGGCGCGCTCTGGAAGGCCAAGGCGGTCGACGCGCTGGCGGCGATCGAGGACGCCGACGACCGCCAGCCGATCGAGGGCGACCTGGCCACGCTCCCGGGCTGAGTCCCGGCCCGAGGCCCGATCGGCCGCGTCCGACCCGGGCCGCACCCTAGACTTCGGCGCATGACGACGCACAAGATCGGGATCAACCTCTGGAGCCAGGCCTCGTCCTGGCCGGACTTCCTCGCGGCCGCTCAGCGCGTGGACGAGCTCGGCTACGCCAGCCTGTGGACGTGGGACCACCTCCACGCGATCATCGGCGACCCGCAGCAGGCGATCTTCGAGGGCTACGTGACGCTCGGCGCCTGGGCAGCCTCCACGGAGCACGTCCGGCTCGGGCTGATGGTCGGCGCGAACACGTTCCGCAACCCGGGGCTCGTCGTGAAGTCGATCACGACCCTCGACCACGCCAGCGGCGGCCGGGCGATCCTCGGCATCGGCGGGGCCTGGTTCGAGTACGAGCACACCGCCCATGGCATGGACTTCGGGAGCGGCTTCGGCCAGCGGCTCGACTGGCTCGACGAGGCGACCGCCGCGATGCGGACGCTGCTCGACGGCGGGACGGTCACCTCCGCGCCGGGCGGGCGCTACCACTTCCAGGACCTCCACCACGTCCCCGACCCGCTCCAGCGCCGCGTCCCGATCATGATCGGCGGCACGGGCCGGACGAAGACGATGCGGACGGTCGCTCGCTATGCGGACCAGTGGAACGCAGCGGGGACGCCGGAGCTCCTCGGGGAGCTCGGGCCGATCCTCGACGGCTACCTGGACGAGGAGGGCCGGCCGCGCGACGCGGTCGAGCGGACGACGAACCTGTGGATGATCATCCGCGACTCCGAGGCCGAAGCGCGGCGCGTCTGGGACGAGACGATGGCCCACAACGTCAAGGACGTGGACGAGGGGATGATCGCCGAGCAACGGCCGATCCTCGGCCCGGTCGAGAAGGTCGCCGACCGGCTGCGCGAGTACGCGGCGGCCGGGTTCACGAGCCACATCCTCGAGGTGCCGGCGCCGTACGACCGCGAGACGCTCGAGCGGCTGATCGGCGAGGTGAAGCCGCTCGTCGACGCGGGCTAGCGCGGTGGCCTCGCGCTCGATCGGGTCCGCGGTCGGGCGGCTGATGGCCGTGCTCGACTCGGCCGCGGACGTCGAAGCGGCGCGGATCGCGCTGGTCGCGGCCGGGGTCGATTCCGGGGCGATCGAGACGTTCGAGGGACCGGACGGTGCGGCGGCGTTCGACCCGAGCGGCGAGCGCCACGGCTGGCTCGGCCGGTTCTACCGGATCCTCGAGTTCAGCTGGGCCGACCAGGCGCCGGACTTCGCCTGGTACGAGGCCGCGGTCCGCGAGGGTCACGTCGTCGTCAGCGTGGCGGTCAAGGGTCAGCGCCACGTGGCCCACGCGGCGAAGATCCTGGAGGATCACGGCGGTCACTTCATCAACCACTTCGGCTGGTTCGAGACGCAGGAGCTGGCGCGCTGGAAGGGGCCCGAGCCCAAGGTGCCGGGCTTCCTGCGCCGGTGACGCTCACGTGATCGAGCGGCTGTTCCGCGTCGAGAATCTCGTCGTCATCCCGCTGCTGCTCGTCGCGGTCCTCGTGGCTCTCGGCGCTCGCTGGCGGAACGATCCGCAGCGAGGCCATGTCGCGGGTGCCCGCGCGATCACCATGACACTGCGGATCGGACTCGTGGTCGTGGTCGTGACGATCGTCCTGTTCTTCGTTCTGCTCCTGCTCCGGGCGCCGATCGGGCCCTAAGTCGTCAGGAGGCGACGGACGCCGGCACCGTCACGGCGCAAGCTCGATGCGCACGGGCGTCCCCAGCTGCAGGTCGAGCACGACCCGTTCGCCGAGCGGGGCCGCGAGGGTCGCCGTGGCGGTGCGACGCGCGCCCACCGCGGAGCAGCCGCCGCCTAACGGCGGGAAATGCGGGTGGCGCGTGACGATGACGACGACGGCGAGATCGGACTCGATGGCTTCGGCGGTGTAGTCCTCGCCGCACGATTGTTCGGCGCCATCGGGCGCGCCGATGAACGCCAGCGTCAGCTCGCTGCCGCTGACGGAGCCTTCCGCCGAGTCGATGGCGAGCCCCAGCTCCGGATTGCCGTCGAACATGGGCTCCACGACGACCGAGTTGGCGAGGGCGACGCGAGTCACCTTGACCGCCGTGCCCGCGAGGCTGAACTCCCAGAGCGGGGCCGTCGCGGATCCGCGCGTCGTCTCGATCGGGCCGGAGGTCACGCGAGCGCCCGTCACCACGAGGCCCGTGCAGTCGGAGCAGGGCTGCGATCCCGCAGAGATCGCGGCGAGCGCTTCCTGCGGCGATAGCAGGCTGGCGTTCGTCGTGGTCCCATCGGCCCAGGTGACCGCGCCGTCGGGCGGTCTGGTTGCCGACAGTCCATCGGGCGAGCCGATCATCCCGGACATCAGCGCGATCTTGTTGTTCTCGCCGACCGCTTCCTCCCAGTCGCCGATCTGGGCCGTCAGCTCGCCAACCGGCGTCACCGCCGACGCCGCTCCGGCGCCGGCGGCCGTGTGGGCCCAGCGATCGAGGACCGCGTGGGCGCGGTCGCGGGCGGCCACGGGATCGGTGGCGCCGGGGAACCCGCTGCATCCCGCGAGGACCCCGGCCACGATCAGCGCGATGGACGACTGCCGTGCTGCCGACGAGAAGAGGTGACCCGAGCGCCGGCGGACCATGGCGGCAGTATCGACGCAGCCCGCCGGCGCGTCACCCCACCTGCGCGAGGATCCCGAGGATCTCCTCCTTCGACGGGAGGCGTGGGCTGTTGTCGATCGCGGCGTCGTCGATCGCGTCCTGGGCGATCGTCCCGTGCGTGTCGGGCCCCAGCCCCTGGGCGGTCAGCGTCCGGCGTTGCCCGAGGCGCTGGAGCAACCGCTCGACGGCATCGATCCCGGCGCGCGCCGCCTCGGCCTCCGGATCGCGCGGATCGGCGGCACCGAGCGCGACGGCGACGAGCGCCAGCTCGCGATCGCGCACGCCCAGGTACGTCTCGAACACCTCGGGCATCACCGTCGCGAGGGCGGTTCCGTGGGCCAGCCGGCCGCGCGTGCCGATCGCGTGGCCGATCGCGTGAACCGCCCCGACGCCGGTCCCGGACTGCTGTCCGACGCCCGCGTAGTGCGAGGCGAGCAGCATCCGGCTCCGCGCCTCGAGGTCCGAGCCGTCGTCGACCGCTCGAGGCAGCCATTCGCCGATCGTCCGGATCACCCCGAGCGCGATCGCCTCGGCAAACGGGTTCGGGTTCCGCGACAGGAGCGACTCGAGCGAGTGCGTCAACGCGTCGACGCCAGTCGCGGCTGTCGGCTCGGGCGGCAGGCCAAGGGTCAGCTCGGGATCGAGGATCGCCACCTTCGGGAGAACGCTCTCGTGGCCGACGTAGCCCTTGCGCCCGATTGATTCGTCGGTGATCACGCCATACGTGTTCGTCTCGGCACCGGTGCCCGCGGTCGTCGGGATCGCGATGACCGGTAGCCCCGGACCGACCGTTTCATCGTGGTAGCCAAGTGCCATGACAGCACGCTGATTGGGTGCGTGGAGCGCGATGACCTTGGCGGAGTCCATCGTCGAGCCACCGCCCAGCGCGACGACCACGGTCGTGGCGGCGTCGGTCGCGAACCCGCGCAGTGCGGCGCTCCCACGCTCGATGACCGCCGTGGGCGGGTTCGGCTCGATGTCCTCGTGGAGCTCGACGCGGACACCGGCCTCAGCCAGGAGATCGATCACGCGGCCGGCGACACCGGAGCGAACGACGCCCCGATCGGTCACGACGAACGCGGACGTCGCGCCGAGCTCCGCGACGACGGACGGCAGCTCCGCGATGATCCCGGCCCCGAACCTCGCCCGGTCGCGG
>DASSHB010000031.1:0-98795 GCA_035693125.1 Candidatus Limnocylindrales bacterium
GCACGCATTGATCATGACGGTCGACGCATCCAGTCCCCAGGCGAAGGAGCGCGCCTTGTCCGTCATGTACGGCCACGGCTTGCCGGCGTTTTCCACCGCGTCGCACCGGATTGGAAAGGGATACGACTGTGGCCGATCCGAGCCTTGCGGATCGCGCCACCCGACGGTCGGACAGAGTGACGTGGCGCTGTTGATCGCGGCGAACCGCGCGGCCTCGCGGGCAACGTTCGTGAGCTGTTGTTGATAGAAGACGAACAGCCCAAAGATGATGATCCCGAGAATGACGATCACCGCGATGGGGAACACGAGGGCGAACTCGACAAGCGCCTGCCCGTCCGGACGGTGGCGTCGCACATGTCGAAGCAATCGCGGCATCAGTAGTTCGTCACGTCGAAGACCCGCGTCTTCTCGATGAAGAAGTCGCCGCCGATCGGCGACAGCGTCCCACCGATGAACGGGATCTGCATCTGGAGGACCGAGCTGAAGCGGTAGCAGACCCGGACCTCGACATACGGCCACGTTTGGCTCCCTGACTCGCCGACCTGGCTGTTCGAAGGCCGGCTGGCGACCGCGATCGACGGACAACCGGCGGGGATCCCCCCGGCGTCGTTGTAGTCCGAGCCGCAGAGCGGGTCGGTGTTGTCGTGGACGCAGACGACCGTCGGCAACCCGCCACACTGGCTGCCGCCGGAGCCAGCCGTCGCGTTGGGAAGGCTCGAGGCCTCGTCGCAGATCGACTGCCACGCGGCGTCGTGGATGCGTTGATACCCGGCCGTGTCGATTGCGGCTGGCGACACGCGGGTCATCTCGGTCAGGTATTGGCCGGCGGCCGTCTCGGCTGCGGTACGTGCTGCGGACTCGACCGTAATTCCGGCGCTGAAGATCCTGCCGAAATCCACGATCGTGAGCAGCAGGATCAAGAGAATTGGGAAGACGAGCGCAAACTCGACCAGCGACTGTCCGCTGGGGGACCGGCGTCGCGAGCGGGGGCGGCGGATAGCGCGCTCGGTGACGGTTTGCATGCGCCCGGAGAAGGTTGCGGGATGAGGACTGACGATCAGGAGTGGCGCTGACGGGGAGCGGCGCGAGGAACTTCCCTCGGTGGCCCGATCGTACTAGGACCCCCCTTGCACCCAACCTTGCAATCGGTGCGGCCGCGCGCCGTTCCGGGAGACTGATACGCTCCTGTAATGCTCGTCGTCGTCGGCAGCCCCAGCGCCCGGCTCGAGGGCGGGGACGTGCGCGCCGACGGGATCGCAGCGGGTGTCGCCCAGGCGGCGGTGGCCGCGGGTGGGTCCGTCCAGATCGTGGGCCGCGTTGGCGAGGACCCCCTCGGCGACGGCGTCCTGCTCGACCTCGCCGCAGCGGGCGTCGGCCACGTCGCTGTCCTCCGCGCCGCCGGCGAAGCGACTCCGTTGGCGTTGCCGCCTTCGGGGCGAGCTGACGATGCCGCGCCGGGCGAGGCACTGGCCGGCGACGCCACGTTCGATCCGCCCAGCCCGATGCCCGCTGCGGGTCTCCGGCTCGACGCCGCCGACCTCGAGCTCGCCCTCCGCTATCTGCCCGACTACCGAGTGATCGTGGCTGCGGCCGACCTCGATCCGGCCGCCCTGACAAGTGTCGTCGCTGCCGCGAGCTGGTCGGGGGCCCGGCTCGTGGTCCTCGTCGGCGGGGACCCGGGCACACCGAATCTGCCGCCCGACGCGACGGTCCTTGCTCAGCCCGCGGATGCCGACGAGGCCTTCAGCGCCGTGGTGGCCCGCTACGCCGTCGAGCTCGATCGCGGGAGCGAGCCCGCAGCGGCCTTCGCCGCCGCATCCAGCGGAGCCGGCTGGCAGACCGTCGAGTCCTGACCCAGGCCCTAGTCGAGGGCGTCGAAGAGACCCGGCCCGCCGGTGGAGTGCGCCACCGGCAGCTCGTCGGGCCGGATCGGCACCACGAGATCGGGTCCATCGTTGCGGACGTTGTTGACGAGCGGGCTCACCGGCCAGGTTGCCAGGGGCACGTCGTCGCTCGGCTCGAACAGCCCGAACAGCTCGCCGGGATCCGCGAGGGCCGGGTCGAGCCAGCGATCCCATGCCTCCTCGGGCACGACCACCGGCATCCGGTCGTGGAGCCAGCCGAGTTGCTCGTTCGGGCCGGTCGTCACCACCGTGAAGGTCCGGACGACGCGGTCCGCGACGGGATCCCGCCAACCGGCCCACAACCCGGCCAGCGCGAGCGGACGTCGATCGGCCCGGGCGATCGCGTACGGCTGCCGGCGGCCGGCGATCCGATGCCACTCGTAGAACCCGTCGACTGGGACCAGGCAGCGCTTGCGCCGGAAGGCGTCGCGGAACGACGGGTTGACGCCGAGCGTCTCGGACCGCGCGTTGAACGTCCGCGACGCGATCTTCGCGGATGTCGCCCAGTGCGGGATCAGGCCCCAGCGATAGGCCGCGACTGCCCGCCGATCGTCGCGCTGGACGACGACGAAGGCCTCGTCGGTCGGCGCGACATTCCAGCGCGGGCCGAGCTCGTCGGCCAGCGGCTCGGCCGCGAAGATCTCGGCGAGCTCCGAGGCGGGACGCTCCTGGCTGAACCGACCGCACATGGCGGCAAGTCTAGTGGCCGGTCCTGTATCGTCCCCGCCGATGGACCAGCCAGACGCGGGCCTGACTCCCGAGCGGGCCGCGACGGCGCCCGCCGACGGAGCGGCACCCACCGATGCCGCCCGCCGCGCCGTCGATCGGACGGTCACCGGACCCCTGGGTCGGGACGACGCCGCAGCGCTCCTCGACCAGGGCCGGGAGCTCCTGGAGGCCGGCGAGTTCCAGGAGGCGCTCGCGACCTACGTCCGCGTGATCGGCTTCGACGATCCCGAGATCACCGCGGCCGCCCTGCTCGGCAGTGCCCAGGCGCGCTACCGGCTCGACGACGAGGACGCAGCGGTCCGGACGTGGGAGGCGATCCTCGAGCTGCCGGACACCTCGTCGACCTACCACGCCTGGCGGAACGTCGCCGCGGCCCGCGTCCGCGAAGGCGACCTGAACGGGGCGATCCACGCGTATCGCGAGGCCGACCGCCGAGCCCCGGCCAGCGACAAGCCCGAGATCGCCAACCGCCTTGGCTGGCTCGCGAAGGAGACGGGCAACGTCCGGGCGTCGCGGCGCTACTTCGCGCGCGGTCGGGGCAGCGCCATCCCGACCGCGACCTGGGCGATCCTCGCCATCACGATCGCCGTCTCGATCTCGGCGGTGTTCGCGGCGGATGGCGTGGGCCTGTACCTGGCGCTCTGGATGGACAAGGCCGCGGTGGCCCACGGCCAGGTCTGGCGGCTGTTGACCGTCGTGCTCCTGCACGGCCAGCCTGGCCAGGATTCATTCGCGTTCACGCTGATCCATCTCGCGACGAACATGTACGCGCTGTACATCGTCGGGCCGACGGTCGAGCGGATCTACGGACCGCTGCGCTTCCTCGCCTTCTACGCGATCGCCGCGATCGGCGGCTCGCTCGCCACCTACGCATTCGGTGGGGGGCCGCTCGGGACGGGCGCGTCCGGGGCGATCTTCGGGCTGTTCGGGGCGATCTTCGTGGCGACCCGGCTGCACCTCCCGATCCTCGACCTCCAGGGCCGGGCCGTCGCGAGCCAGGTCGGGATGCTGATCGTCATCAACATCGTCATCGGCTTCTCCCTCGGGTTCGTCGACAACGTGGCCCACATCGGCGGGCTCGTGACCGGCGGCCTGCTTGCGGCGGCGTTCGCTCCGAACCGGGTCGCGACGGCCAGGTCGATGTGGCAGCCCGGGGCGAGCCGCCGGCTGGCGACCGGGTTCATCGGCAGCCCGCCAGGATCGGCGGCCGTGCTCCTCGTCCTCGTCGCTGCGATGGCGATCTGCGCCGTCATCGGGACGAACCATTGGCGGTCTCACCGGATCATCTCGGCTTCGACCGGCAGCACGACGCTGACCCTGGCTCCCCGCGGCGACAGGTTCTCGGCGATCGCGGAGCCGCCGTGGGCGATCGCGAGCTCGCGCACGATCGACAGCCCCAGGCCGCTGCCCGGCCCGGATCGTGCGGGATCGCCCCGGTAGAACCGCTCGAACGCGCGGTTCGTTCCGCCGGGCGGGAACCCGGGGCCGTCGTCGGCGACCGAGAACGCGATCGCGTCGCCCGGAATGCCGGCCGCGTCCACGACGGCCCGTATCTCGATCCGGACCACCCCGCCAGGCGCGACCGAGGCGAGCGCGTTGTCCACGAGGTTGCCGAGGATCCGATCCAGGGCGCTGCGATCCGCCACGAGGCCGTGGCCGCGGCGCGGCTCTCCGGCCGACGCCGACGCAGGCTCCGGCTCCGGCTCCGCGGCCGCGATCAGCGTCACGCCGGCGGCCGCCGCCTTCGCCGCGAACCGCTCCACCGTGGAGGCCACGACGGCGTCCCCATCGATCGGCTCGAGTCGAAGCGCGTCGGCGCCCGTCCGCAGCCGGTCGATCGCCCCGAGCTCGCCGACCAGGTGTTCGAGCCGGCCGGTCTCCTCCTGGATCGCCGCCGCCGCTCGTCCGGCCGCCTCGCCCGTCGCGGTCCCGTCGGCGAGCGCGGTCGCGTAGCCGCGGATCACGGTCAGCGGCGTTCGCAGGTCGTGTCGCAGATCGGCGAGCAGCTCGCTCTCACGAGCACGCGTTCGGCCGAGCTCGTCGGCCAGGACGTTCACCCGGCCGGTGAGCGCCCGGACCTCGGTCGGACCCTCGAGCGGCAAGGGCGGCGCCGTGGGCGCCGCGGGATCGACGAGCTCGCTCGCGCGCTCGGCCAGCCGATCCAGCGGACGGGCGATCGAGCGGGTCAGGACGAGGGCGAGTGGGGTTCCCAGCGCGAGCGTCACGAGGATCACGAGCGGCAAGGTCCGCGTCACGTCGCGGACGGCGTCGGCGGCGGATCGATCGACCTCGGACAGGAGGATCGCCCGCGCGGCAGCCGTGTTCGGGCCACGCAGGACGAGCGCGGCGTAGTCATGGACCTCGCCGTCGTCGAACCGGTCCTGGCCGGTCAGCGTGTCACCGATCTTGGAGGTCGCCCCGATCGGGATCGGCGCGACGGGCGCCGGATCGCCCGGTCCCACGTCGGTCGCGGTCCCGCCGGCGGCGAGGAGATGAACGGTGATCCCGGCGTCGGCGACGCCGCTCTGGACCTGGGCGATGACGGCCCGCACGTCCCGATCCACGACCGCGCTCCGGACGCGAACGGCGAACGTCTGGGCGATGTCCGCCAGGCGGCTGGATTGCTGCTCGGCGTGCATCGACCGCAGGGACACGAACAGCGCGGCGCCGATCGACAGCCAGACGACGACCGCGAGGAGCGCGATCGTGCCGATGATCCGGCCCCGGAGGCTGGGCGGCATGGGTGCCGGCTCAGGCGGGCTCGGCGGAGCCGTCGAGGGGGGAGGGGACCGGTTCGCGGACCGGCGGGACCAGGCGGTAGCCCACGCCGCGGATCGTCTCGATCGGCGGGCCGTCATCGCCGAGCTTGCGCCGGACCTCGCTCACGTGGACGTCGACGGTCCGCGTCTCGCCCGGAAAGTCGGTGCCCCAGACGTCTTCGAGGAGCATGTCCCGCGACAGGACCACACCCGGGTCGCGGGCCAGGGCGGCCAGCAGGTCGAACTCGCGGGCCCGCAGGCCCAGATCCCGGCCGGCGACCGTGGCCTCCCGCCGGCGTGGATCGACTCGCAGGGCGCCGACCTCGATCGGGCGACCGCCGCGCGCGGTCACGTCGGTCCGGCGGAGGATCGCCTTCACCCGTGCGACGAGGGCTCGCGGGTTGAAGGGCTTGGTCACATAGTCGTCGGCGCCGAGCTCGAGTCCGACGATCGCGTCGACGTCGTCGTCCCGTGCCGTCAGCATCAGGACCGGCGTGTCCCCGCGGCGGCGGATCTCGCGGCAGACCTCGAAGCCGTCCCGCTTCGGGAGCATCACGTCGAGGATCACGAGGTCCGGGTCGTGCCTCGCGTGCCGCTCGAGCGCCTCCTCCCCGTCCTGGGCCGCGACGACCGCGAACCCCTCCTTCTCCAGGTAGAGCCGGACGAGATCGACGATGTGCCGTTCGTCATCGACGACGAGGATCGTCTTCATCGCGGCGGAGGATACGCCGCACCCGACCGTCCGCAGCCGGTGCGTGTAAGGCGGCGGTAAGGCGGCCTGGACCGGCGGTGCCCGGACGAGCCGATCAGCGGCTCGGCCAGCGTTCCCGGAACACGACCTCGTCGAACGGCCGCCGAGCGGTGCCGGGCGCGGTCTTCGGCGCGCGGGCGGCGGCGGTGGGATGGCCGATCTGGACGATCGTCCGAACGATCCGATCGTCGGGCAGACCGAGGATCTGGGCGGTCGCCGGGCGGACGTCGGCCCGGACCCAGCTGACGCCCGCGCCCAGGCCCAGCATCGAGGCGGCCACGAGAAGCCGCTCCGCCACGCGCCCGTCGTCGTAGGCGTCGCGGACGGCCCGATCGGGATCGGCCGAGAGGACGATCGCGATGGCGGCCGGGGCGGTGGCCAGACCGCGGGTCTGGGGCAGGCCCGCCTCGTTCAGGGCACGGAGCGTCGCCGGATCGGTCAGGACGAGGAACTCCCACGGCTGGGTGTTCTGGCTGCTCCCCGTCCAGCGAGCGACGTCGGCGAGCGCCTCGAGCTCGGCGTCGCTCACGGGGGTCGGCTCGAACTCGCGGTACTGCCGGGTTCGGCGGAGCGGCCGCAGCGTGTCGGCCGGCGTCCGCGGATCCTCGTCGCTCATCCGGGGATCATCCACCGATCGGACCCGCTGTGCACGCTAGCCGCCGAGCGCCGCCAGCAAGGCGCTCGACGCGGCTCGGAGGCGGTCGGCGCCTTCGCCTTCGAGATGCTTCGCGACGTCGCGGACGCGTCGATCGAGGTCGCGGGCCGCCGCCAGGGCGCCGTCGCGGTCGCTCGCCGCGAGCGCGTTGCGAACCTTGTCCAGGTCAGCCTCGAGCTCGTTCGCCTCTTTCCCCTTCACGCCGTGGCCGCCGCGGACCGCTTCGATCGCCGCCGCAACCTCGTTCAGTGCGGCGACCGCCGGGTCCGCGGTTGGCGCGACGGTCGCGAGCGCGGAGGGTGGCGGCGAAGCGGCCGATGCCGACGGAAGGGCTGTGGACGCGACCGGCAGCGAGATCGTCGCGCTGGTGCTGGGCGGCGTCGGCGGTCCGAGGGCCGAGCGGATGCCCAGCGCAAGCCCCCAGAGTGCGAGGGCGGCGATGATCGCCGCGGCGAGCGCCAGTGGCACGCCACGGCGTCGTGAATCCGAGCGGGCCACGACGGGCCGGCGATCTCGCTCGCTGGCGGTCTCGTCGCGGCCGATGGCGATCGGCGCGGTGGCTTCGATCGGAAGGGCGAGCGCGGTCGTGTCGTCCGCCTCGTGGGCGGTGGCTCGAGGGCTGGTCGAGGCGACGGCCGCCAGCGCCGCGCCGGTGCGGTCCGTCGAGGCGGCGGCCGCGCCCGGCCGCCCGGCCCGCGTCCACGCCCCGAGCGCTGCTCCGAGGCGTGATCCGAACGTCACGGCGTCCGGCCGCCGGCCCGGATCGATCGCCAGCCCGTCCAGGACGATCGCGTCGAAGGCCGTGCCGAGGGCCGGCGCGACCGTCGAGACGGCGGGTGGCCGGAACGGGGCCGCGGCCACGAGCCCGTGGACGGAATCGGCCGCTCTCGGCAGGGATCCCGTGAGGCCCAGGTGGGCGATGGTCGCCAGCGCGTAGACGTCGGCCGGCGGTCCGCCGGGATCGCCCCGCAACCGTTCGGGCGCGAGGTAGGCCAGGGTCCCGATGGCCGTGCCCGGATCGGTCAGCTGGCTCGCGTCCGACAGTGCCTCGGAGCGAACCAGCCCGAAATCGGCGAGCTTCACGCGGTCGGTCGCGAACAGGATGTTGGATGGCTTCACGTCCCGGTGGACGAGGCCGCCGTGGTGGAGCGCGGCGAGGGCGTCCGCGACGGCGACGAGGATCGGGATGAGCTCATCGGGTGGCAGCGGTCGGCCCGGTCCCATCCGGTCGGCCAATGAGCCGCCCGGACAGAGCTCCATCACGACGAACGGCTCGCGGCCCGCGGCCTGATCCCCCGCATCGACGTCGAAGACGGCGACGAGCCCCGGATGGGCGACCGCCGCCATGGCCCGCGCCTCACGCTCGAATCGCTGAGCGGTCAGCGGGTCGCTGGCGAGGTTCGGCAGGAGGACCTTCAGCGCGACCTCGCGCTGGAGCCGCTCGTCGAGTGCGCGGTGGACGGTCGCCATGCCGCCGGCGCCGAGGGCCGCCACGATCCGGTACCGATCGGCCAGGTGATCCCCGGGGGTGCGCATGCGGCCGAGGCTACTCGATGCGCTAGGATCGGCGCCCCGCCCGGAGGTCCCATGTTCTCGACCCTGCTCGGCCCACTCCCGCCGGCCGATCCGGCGTCCGGCGGGGTTCCGCTCGATCCGACGATCGCCAATGTTCGGGCGCTCGAGGACATCGGGCTGGAGCTGATCACGGGGGGCGGCTCGCCGCTGGGTCCGGCGACCCCGAGCGACGCAGTCGTCGCGGCGTGGCGGGCGGCCGCGGGGCTCACCGCTCTACCCGTCAAGCAGTCGGTTCTCGGACCGTATCGCGGCGGCTCGCGCGAGGCCGCGGAGACGTTGGCCGCGTCGATCGCGGCCCTGGCGGACGCCGGCTGTCCGATCGTGGAGGTCGTGGAGCCGAACCTGGCGCCGATCGTGGCCAGCGACGCCGAACGGGCGCGCTTCGTCGACGCGCATCGCTGGCTGTTTGCCGCCCTGGGAACGACCTCGCCCGGCATCCACTGCTCGCTGGCGGTCGGCGGCGGCAACCTGGACGCAGCCGGCGCGGCCACGTTCTTCGACCTTCCCTACCCGAGCTACGCGTTCGACTTGATCGAGGGGCCCGACAACTGGCGGCTGATCGCCGCCGCGCCCGGCGACCGCGGGATCGTCTGCGGCGCGATCTCCGCGACGGCGGGTGCCGACGAGACGCGGGAGCTGCTCGTCTGGGCGGCCCAGTACGCCGCGTCGACCGGCGGGCGGGGGATCGACCGGGTGGGCCTGGCGAATGCGGGGAGCCTGGCCGGCCTGCCGCGCGAGGTCGCGTTGCGCAAGCTGCGGCGCGTCGCCGAGGCGAGCCGGATCATCGCGACGTCGTCCCCGGACGAGCTCGCCCGACAGCTGGATCCGCGTGCGGTCTCGCGAGGCCGTGGCCGGAGACGTCGTCCCGCCGCCGCGCTCGAGCCGCCCGCGGAGGCGTGACCGGCTCCGGCGCCGCGAACCCCGGCGGAGCGCCTCGGCGGTCTGCCGCCTGGTCCGCCGT
Organism: Candidatus Limnocylindrales bacterium; assembly: GCA_035693125.1. Classification (GTDB taxonomy): domain Bacteria; phylum Chloroflexota; class Limnocylindria; order Limnocylindrales; family CSP1-4; genus CF-46. The sequence goes on from DASSHB010000031.1 coordinate 9,335, forward strand.
CTTCCGCCTCTCGTATCGGGTCATCCGCGCCCTGGATCCGCTGATCCGCTCGTGGATCGCGAACGGCCTGCCCGGTCTCGGCGGAATCGTCGAGGTGCGGACGATCGGGCGGCGGACCGGCCGCCCGCGGCGGACCCTCCTGACCCTCCTCCGGGTCGATGACCGCTGGTATGTGGGCCATCCGAATGGCGAGGCAGCCTGGATGCGGAACGCGGAGGCAGCGGGTTGGCTGGACGTCGAGCCGGCGGGGCCAGGCGGGCCGCGCCACCGGCTGGTGCGCCTGCCGGACGGCGCCGAACGCGACGCCGTCGTCCGGGCCACGTGGACCCAGCAGCCGTTCCCGGCCGACGTCCTGTATCGCGCGGCGCGCCGTCACGTCGCGGCGGTCGGTGTCTACCATCGGCTGGAACCGCTCCCGGGCGGCCGGGCATGGGGGTCCTCGGCCGGTGCTGGAGCCCGCGATGAACCCGAAGGAGCTCGATGACCACCCGGTTCTGGCACGGCTTCGCCGACATGCACGTCGTCGCCGAGGCGGAGGTCGTGATCCGCTCGGCCGATGGCGTCTGGATCGAGGACACGGCCGGCCGTCGCTATCTCGATGCCACGGCCGCGCTCTGGTACTGCAACGTGGGCTACGGGCGATCCGCGATCGCCGATGCCGTCGCCGACCAGCTCCGCCGGCTGCCTGCCTACAACCCGTTCGGCGCGTACGCCCCGGAGCGGGCGGTGGAGCTGTCCGAGCGGCTGGCCGGGCTGGCCCCGATCCCGAATGCCGTCGTGTTCCTCGGCTCGGGCGGCTCGGATGCCGTGGACACCGCCGCGAAGCTCGTTCGCCGCTACTGGGACGTCGTGGGCCGGCCCGAGAAGCGCGTGATCGTCTCGCGCGAGCTCGGCTACCACGGGATGCACGGCTGGGGCACGTCGCTCGTGGGAATCGGGCCGATGAAGAGCGGCTACGGCGGCTCGTTCATCGACGAGGTCGTCAATGTCGGGACGATGGACACCGAGACGCTCGGCGCGCTGTTCGCCTCGCGCGGGACGGAGATCGCGGCATTCATCGGCGAGCCGGTGGTCGGAGCCGGCGGCGTGATCCCGCCCGAGCCGCACTACTGGGCGGAGGTCAACCGGCTCTGCCGGGAGCACGACGTCCTGCTGATCGCCGACGAGGTGATCACCGGCTTCGGCCGGACCGGGCAGATGTGGGGCACGCAGCGGTACGGGATCGAGCCGGACCTCGTGACCTTCGCGAAGGGCGTCTCGTCCGGCTACGTGCCGCTCGGCGGCGTGCTCGTGGGCGAGCGGGTCCGCGCGCCATTCTGGGACGAGGACGTGCCCGGCGCGGTGTTCCGCCACGGCTACACGTACAGCGGCCATGCGGGCGCCGCGGCCGCCGCGATCGCGAACCTCGACATCCTCGAGGCGGAGGGGCTGGTGGCGCGCGTCGCGTCGCTGGAGCCGGTCCTCGATCGGGAGGTCCGCCGGTTGGCGGGCGTCCGCGGCGTCGGCGAGATCCGGACCGTCGGGCTCACGGCGGCCGTCGCCTTCGAGCCGGCCCGGTTGGCGGCCGATCCGGGGCTGCCCGACCGGGTCGTCGGCGCGGCGTTGGGTCATGGGGTCGCCACCCGCGTGCTGCGCGGCCACGCGCTCCAGGTGTCGCCACCCTTCGTGATCACCGAATCCGAGATCCGCCAGATGGTCGACGGCCTCGGAGCGGCGATCGAGGACGTCGTCGTCAGGCCCTGACCCTCAGCCGGGTCGCCGCCGCCTCCGCATCGAATTGGCAGCGTCGGCGTAGTCGTCGAAGGCCGGCCTCGACCTTCCGCCTTGAATCCGCGGTCGGATCAGCCATCGGCGCCCGCGTCGCCGAGGATCGATCAGCGCGATCGTCGGATCGAGGCGGCTGGCCGGTGCCACGACAGCCGGTGCCACGACAAGCGATTCGATCATGGCGTCGGCCGTTCCCGGCAGGTGATTGGCGATCAAGTCCTGTGCCGCTGCCAGCCGTTCCTCCGTCTCTGTGGTGAACAAGACGAACAGCGCGGGGACGATCGCGACCGGCATCCACCCGAATCGTGCACCCGCGGCACGGGCGTTTCGCGCATTCCAGCCGAGGTTGCGCAGGATGCGGCCGGCATCGTCGATCTGGGTCTTGACTTCGATACAAAGCAGGATCCGATCGGCGGCGCGGTAGGCCAGGATGTCGATCCATCCACGAGAGCGATCGCTCCCGATCTCCACCTCGGTTCGGACCTCGAATCCCAGCCGCCGCAAGTGGCGCACCACGTACGCGCACGACCACGCGTGAACCGCATCTCGTTGGCCGGCCCGCGCGGCGAGTCCAAGCCCGCCCGCATCGATCGTGATCTTCAGGCCGAGCGTGGCAAGTGCCGCCGAGGCCAACTCGACGTCGAGTGCATTCATGCCCGACGCCAACAGTCGCTTGACCGCAGAGGGATTCGTCCCCAGGCGCATCGCGAGCTCGCGGTGCGACCAACCCGCGCGTGAGCAGGCGCCTCGAATCGCCGTCGCGATTAGGTCGCCGATCGAAGGTGTCGATTGATGGAGCACGCCTAGGTGATAGCAGGCGACGCTTCACCGGCAATTCGCTGGCCGGACGGGTCATGACGTGACCCACTCACTGACGAGCGAGCGATGGTCGTCAGCATTCGTCGGTGACTGCTGCGCGTTCGAGCGCGCGCGGGTCACCAGATGACTTGCCGGGGCGGGCGCGCGGGACCGGTCCTCACGTGACCCATTCGCCGATGAGCAAGCGATGGTCGTCAGCATTCGTCCGTGACTGCTGCACGTTCGTGCGCACGCGGGTCACCACGTGACTTGCCGGCGCGGGCGAGCGGCCGACCCGACCGGGAACGCGGTTGCAGGACGGTCGCGAACGGCGCAGCATTGGCCCGTTCCCGCACCGGATCGACGTGGCACCGATTCCGCCGTCGGCCGATCCGCCGATTCCCATCGCGGACCGTGGAAGGAGGCCTCGCTCGTGGCCGAGCACATCTCGCTCACCGTCAACGGCCAGCAGCGGGAGGGGGACGTCGAACCCAGACGGCTGCTCGTCCAGTTCCTCCGCGACGACCTGGAGCTGACCGGCACCCACGTCGGCTGCGACACGAGCCAGTGCGGCGCGTGCACGATCCACGTCGACGGCAAGGCCGTGAAAAGCTGCACGATGCTCGCCGTCCAGGCCGACGGGACCAGCGTGACCACGATCGAGGGGATGCAGGACGGGGATGGTGCGCTCCATCCGCTCCAGGCGGCGTTCTGGGCGAAGCACGGCCTCCAGTGCGGCTTCTGCACGCCGGGGATGATCATGGCGGCCGCCGATCTCCTCGCCCGCGACAGCGAGCCGACCGACGACGAGATCCGCCACGCGATCGAGGGCAACATCTGCCGCTGCACGGGCTACCACAACATCGTCGCGGCGATCCGGGAGGCGGCGCGGACGATGCGCGAAGGCGCCCCCGCCCCCACGCCTGCCGCAACCCCCGCCTGACCGAGCCAGAGGAGCACGACGATGGCCACCGACGTCCAGGACGTCCTCGGCGCCCCGGTCAAGCGCGTCGAGGACCCGCGGTTCATCACCGGCAAGGGTCGCTATCTCGACGACATCCACCTCGCGGGGACCACCCACCTCGCGATCCTGCGCAGCCCCTATGCCCACGCCAACATCCGCTCGATCGACACGTCGAAGGCGAAGACGATGCCCGGCGTGCTGGCCGTGTTCGTCGGCGCCGACATCCCGTGGAACCCGCTGCCCATGGCCTGGCCGGCCGGCGGCTCGGCCGGGATCCAGAACAACGTCAGCACGCCCCGGATCCTCGCCACCGACGCGGTCAAGTGGACCGGAGAAGGCGTCGCCGCCGTCGTCGCCGAGACCGAGGCGCAGGCCCGCGACGCGACCGAGGCGATCCGGGTCGACTGGGAGCCGCTGCCCGCGGTCGTCGACGCCGAGAAGGCGACGCAGCCCGGCGCGCCGCAGCTCCACGACAACGCTCCGAACAACGAGGTCTTCACCTGGACCGTCGGCGACAGGGATGGGACCGAGAAGGCCTTTGCGGACGCCGAGGTCGTCGTCAAGCAGCGCCTCGTCAACCACCGCCTGATCCCGAACCCGATGGAGGTCCGCGGCGACATCGGCTGGTACAACCCGGGCACGGACGAGTACACGATCTGGATGTCGAGCCAGACGCCGCACATCCAGCGGCTTCTCCTGGCCGCCTTCGTCAGCGGGATCCCCGAGCACAAGATCCGCTGCATCAGCCCCGACGTCGGTGGCGCCTTCGGCTCGAAGATCTTCTGCTACGCCGACATGGCGCTGGTGATGTGGGCAAGCAAGGCGATCGGCGGCCGGCCCGTGAAATGGGTCGAGACGCGCTCCGAGAGCTACCACAGCACGATCCACGGCCGCGATCACATCACCTACCTCGAGGTCGCCGGCAAGCGCGACGGCGAGGTCACGGGGCTCCGGGTCAAGACCTACGCGAACCTCGGCGGCCGGCTGTCCACGATCGGACCGGGCATCCCCACGACCCTCTACGGCCGCGTCCTGAGCGGCTGCTACAAGATCCCCAACGTGTTCGCCGAGGTCACCGGCGTCTACACGAACACGACCTTCGTCGACGCGTACCGCGGCGCCGGCCGGCCGGAGGCGACCTACGTCGTGGAGCGGGCGATGGACCTGTTCGCGAACGAGATCGGGATGGACAAGGCGGCGATCCGCCGCAAGAACTTCATCCCGCCCGACCAGTTCCCGTACGAGAACCCCTCCGGCCTCGGCACGGCGAGCGGTGGCGCCAAGATCTACATCGATTCGGGCAACTACGAGCCTGCGCTCAACAAGGCCCTTCTCGCCGCGGGCTACGACGACCTCGCGAAGGCGAAGGCCGAGGCGAAGCGCCGCGGCAAGCTCCTGGGCCTCGGCCTCAGCACGTACATCGAGGTCTGCGGCGTCGCGCCGTCCAAGTGGATCGGCGCCGTCGGCGAGGGCTGGGGCGCCGCGATGTGGGAGTCCTCGAACATCCGCGTCCACCTGACCGGCAAGACCGTCGTCACGATGGGCACCCAGCCCCAGGGCCAGGGCCACGAGACGACCTATGCGCAGGTGGTCAGCCACGAGCTGGGCATCCCGATGGACGACATCGTCATCCAGCACTCCGACACGCAGGGCACGCCGTTCGGCTACGGGTCGTACGGCAGCCGGACGAGCTCGGTCGGGATGACGGCCGCGATCAAGGCCGCCGGCAAGATCAAGGAGAAGGCTCGCCGCTACGCCGCCCACATGCTCGAGGCGTCGCCCGACGACATCGAGATCATCGGCGCCGAATACCGGGTGAAGGGCTCGACCGACAAGAAGCGGACCCTCCAGGAGATCGCCTTCGCCCTCGACCTCGCGTTCGACGCGCCGGAGGGCATGGAGCCGTACCTGGACGAGACGGCTTACTACGACACGCCGAACTGCACCTGGCCGTTCGGCACGCATATCGCGCTCGTCGAGGTCGACGAGGAGACCGGCGAGACCGAGCTGACGCGGTACATCGCGGTCGACGACGTCGGCAAGAAGATCAACCCGATGATCGTCGACGGCCAGCTCCACGGCGGGATCGCCCAGGGCGTCGGCCAGGCGCTCTGGGAGGAAGCCGTCTACAACGACGAGGGCCAGCTGCTGAGCGGTTCGATGATGGATTACGCCCTGCCACGCGCGGCCTGGCTGCCGAGCTTCGAGCTGGACGAGACGATCACCCCGTCGCCGGTCAACCCGATCGGCGTCAAGGGGGTCGGCGAGGCGGGCTGCATCGCATCGACCGCGGCGGTCGCGAACGCCGTCAACGACGCGCTCGCACCTCTGGGGATCGGCCATCTCGATATGCCGTTCACGGCCCAGAAGGTGTGGAAGGCGATCCAGGCCGCGAAGGGAGCCCGGGCATGATCCCCAACGCGTTCGACTACCAGCGGGCGGGCTCGCTCGACGAGGCGCTCGGTCTCGTGGGCGCGCCCGGGACGAAGGTCATCGCCGGCGGGATGAGCCTCCTGCCGCTGCTGAAGCTGCGCCTGGCCAGCGCCGACCGGCTCCTCGACATCGGCCGCCTCGCCGAGCTGCGCGGGGTGCGCCAGCTCGACGATGGCCGCCTCGCGGTCGGCGCCCTGACGACCTATTCCGAGCTGATGGAGTCGCCGGCCCGGCACTACGGGCTGCTCCGCGACGCGCTCCCCGACATCGGGGACGTGCAGGTCAGAAATCGCGGCACCGTGGGCGGCGCGATCGCCCACTGCGACCCGGCCTCGGACCTGCCGGCGGTCCTCCTCGCGCTCGAAGCCGAGATCGTCGCCCGCTCGACGCGCGGCGAGCACGTCTATGCGGCCGACGGCTTCTTCACCGGCGCCTTCACGACCGCCCTCGCCGACGACGAGCTGATCACCGAGATCCGGCTGCCGGGTCCGCGCGACGACGCCGGTTCGGCGTACGCGTCGCTGACCCAGCGCGCGTCGGGCTACTCGATCGTGGGGATCGCGGCGGTTCTCATCAAGCAGGGTGGCAGCGCGATCACGAAGGCGATGATCGGCGTCACCGGCGCCGGCGAGATGCCCTATCGGGCGACGGCCGTCGAAACGGCCCTCGTCGGCAACGAGGGCAGCGCCGAGGCGATCGCCGCCGCGGCGGCGCACGCGACCGACGGCGTCGACGTGAACTCGGACATCCACGCCGACGCGGAATACCGAGCCGCGATGGCGGCCGTGTATGCGAAGCGAGCGATCGCGGCGGCCCTCGCGCGCCTAGACGAGTGACCGGCCACCTCCGGACGGGACCCGGATCCGGCGGCGCGTGCGGCTCGAGCGGCTGACCCCGGGCCGTCGCCCACCGCTCGGTCTGGTGGGCGCCGTCCTGGCCCGCGATCTCGTGGTCGCCGGCGGGCGCTGGTCGAAGGGCAGGCGCTTGTCGGCGGCCGATCTCGACGCCTTCGCGGAGGCGACCCTGCCGGCCGATGTCGGTTCCATCGGCGTGATCGTCATGGACCAGGGCGACCTCCACGAGGACGAGGCCGCGAGTCGCCTCGCCGCGGCCGTCGCCGGCGAGGGGCTGAGACGCCGCGGCCCGGTCCAGAGCCGGATCGACCTGGTCGCGGAGGCGGCCGGCGTCGTGCACGTCCGGACGGCCGACCTGGAGCGGCTGAACCGCCTCGACCCGCTCGAGGTCTTCACCCGGCTGGACGGCTCGATCGTGGAAGCCGGTGACCTCGTGGCGAGCGTGAAGGTCGCGCCGCACGTGGTGCCGGAGAGCGTCGTCCAGGCCGGGATCCGGCTCGTCCGGGACGGCGCCCGGCCCGTCGTCCGGGTCGCCCCGTTCGTGCCGATGGACGTCGCGGTCGTCGTCAAGGAATCGCTCCGCCGGGCCGATCGGCCGCGCTTCGAGGCGAGCGTCCGCCAGAAGGTCGAGAGCCTGGGCTCTCGGATCACGCGCATCGAGTACGTCGGCGACCAGGACGAGCCGGTCCGGGCGGCCCTCGCCCGGGCGACCCGCGGCGCGTCCGCCGTCGACGTCGTGCTGACCGCCGGCGGTCGATCGACCGACCCATCGGACCCGTTCTTCCGCGCGATCGACGAGCTGGGCGGCCGGCTCGTGCGCCAGGGTGTCCCCGCCCATCCGGGCTCGATGCTGTGGCTGGCCCGGATCGGCCGGGCGGCGGTCATGGGCCTCCCGACCTGCGGCGCGTATTCCAAGGCGACGGCCGCGGATCTGCTCCTGCCCCGGCTGCTGACCGGCGAGCCGCCGACGCGACGGACCGTCTCGGCCCTCGGCCACGGCGGCGTCCTCACCCGGGAGATGCGCTTCCGCTTCCCGCGCTACGCCCGCGACCTCGACGCCCCGGACGGCTAGCGCGCCCCCGACGGCTCGCGCCCCGCGGGACGCCGATGTCCGGACGGCCGGACGAGCGATCTCCCGTATCCTCGTCCTGCCGTGCCGTCACGATCGATCGAGTCCCCGCCGCCGCCCTGGTCGAGCGCGCCCATCCCGGCGCAGGACCCGACGTTCTTCGGCCGCGACCAGCTCCTGGACGAGGTCTCGGCCGAGATCCTGGGCGGTGATCGTCGAGCGCTCCTCCTCAAGGGCCTCGGCGGGGTCGGCAAGACGCGCCTCGCCGCCGAGGTTGCCCGCCGGCTCGAGCCTGGCCTGGACGGCCGGGTCGCCTGGGTCTCGGTCACCCAGCTGGCGCGGGCGGGTGGCCTCGCCGGCGCGCTGGCGACGGCACTCGATCTCGGCGACGCCGAGCCGGATCACGCGATCGACGCGATCGGCGAAGCGGTCGGTGGCGAGCCGGCGCTCATCGTCCTCGACGCGGTGGAGAAGGGCGTCCGCGACCTCCGCGCGATCGACGAGCTCCTCGCGATGGCTCCCGCCCTGCGCGTCCTCGCGACGAGCCGGATCCCGGTCGGGCGCGACGGCTGGACGACGGTCACGGTCGAGCCGCTGGCGGTCCCGTCCGAGACGGACTCGGTCGAGGACATCGCCGCGAGCCCATCCGTCCAGCTCCTCGTCCGGCGGGCGGAAGCCGCCGGTGCGGACGTCCCGGTGACGGAGCGGACGGCCCATGTCATCGCGCGGCTCGCCGGCCGCCTGGATGGGCTGCCCCTCGCGATCGAGCTCGCGGCACCGCTCCTCCGGACGCTGCCGCCGCACCGCCTCATCGATCGGATCGGCGAGCGCCTGGACCCGGTCGTGGCGACGCTCGACTGGAGCCACGAGCACCTCGAGCCCGACGACCGCCGCCTGTACCGGCGGCTCGCCGTCTTCGGGATCCCGTTTCGCAGCCGCCACGTCCGCACCTTCGCGGACCGAGCGGTCGCCCACGGGCTGTCACCGATCGGCTCCGACATCGGCGAGGGGCTGGAGCGGCTCGCAGCGGCGGGGCTGATCCGGGTCCGCCCGGATCCGTCGTCCGGACCGGAGGCGGCCAGCGGACCCGACGATCCACGCGGCGGCGACGTCCACGAGTACGAGCTGCCGGCCCTGGTCCGCGACGACGCGGCGCGGCGGCTCGAGATCAGCGGCGAGGCGACCGCCGCGTACTGGGCGCGGGCGAACGACCTGCTGGCCCTGTGCGAGCTGTCGCATGCCGAGCTGGCGGCGCGGTCGCGGGTCGATCTCCTGACCCAGCTCGACGTCGTCCACGACGATCTCCTCGCGGCGCTCGACCGGGCCCGCGCGGCGGGAGAGGGGACCTTCCTGCTGAGGATGAGCGGTGCCCTTGCCGAGTACTGGCGCTCGCGGGGACGTCTGGCCGAGGGCCGCGTCCGGCTCGATGCGGCTCTCCGGCTCGGACCGGCCGCGCCAACCGCAGAACGAGCCCGAGCCCTCCACGGCGCGGCGATGCTCGCGGCGGCCCAGTCCGACTACACCCGGGCCCGCCCGCTGTTCGAGGACGCCCTCTCGATCCGGCTGGATCTCGGCGAGCTGGAGGATGCGGCGGCGACCCTCAACCAGCTCGGGCTGATCGGGTTGGACACGGGTGATCTCGACGATGCCGAGCGGCGGTGCCGCCACGGCCTGGACATCCGGCGCCGGATCGGCGACGAGGCCGCCATCGCGGCATCGCTCAACACGCTCGGCGGCGTCCTCCAGTTCGGCGGCCGGAACGAGGAGGCGGCGGAGCTGCTCGCGGAGAGCGTCGCGATCCGGCGCCGCCTGGGCGACGACGCCGGCGTATCCGTGTCGATCGGGAACCTGGCGCTGGTCGCCCGCGACCGCGGCGACCTCGACGACGCCGAGGCGATGCTCCGCGAGGCGATCGCCACCCGCGAGCGGCTGGGCGACCGCCAGCGTGTGGCCGTCGTCCGCCACAACCTGGCCCTCGTCTTCTTCGATCGCGGCGAGCTGGACGTGGCCAGCGCCGAGCTCGAGGCGGCGATCGCGATCGCCCGGGAGCTCGGCCATCGCTCCGAGGTGGCGAACGCCATGTCCGACCTGGGCTTCGTGCGCGCCGCCGCCGGCGATGTGGCCCAGGCTGGACGGCTCCAGCTCGATGCCCTGGCCCTGGCCGACCGGATCGGCAGCCCGGGGATCGCCGCCCAGTCGATCGACGGGATCGCGGGCCTCGTCGCCGTCGAGGGCCGGCCTCTCGACGCGGCCACGCTCTGGGCCGCGGCCGAGACGATCCGGCACGAGACCCACTACCACCTGCTCCTCGCCGACCGCGCCCGGATCGACCGCGAGATCGCGGCCGCGCGCGAGCGGGTCAGCGCCGAATCGTGGTGGCGGGCCTGGTCCGACGGCGAGCGGCTGGCCCAGCCCGACGCGGTCGCCCTCGCCCGCGACGCCCTGACGGTCGGGACCCCGTCACCGCGCGACGGAGGGGTCGCGGTGTAGGATCGCCGCCATGTCCCCGACCCCCGATCCCTCGCCGACCGCGGCCTCGCTCGACTCGATCGAGCACATCCAGGATCGCTTCCGCGACCGCGACTACGTCTGCGACCGGTCGCTCGCGACGGCGGTGTTCCTCGGGCTGAAGCTCGGCCGGCCGCTCCTCCTCGAAGGCGAGGCCGGCGTCGGCAAGACGGAGCTCGCGAAGGTCCTCGCGGCCAGCCTCGGGACGAAGCTCATCCGGCTCCAGTGCTACGAGGGCCTCGACGTCAACGCCGCGGTCTACGAGTGGAACTACCCGCGCCAGATGCTCGAGATCCGGCTGCTCGAGGCGCGCGGCGAGGCCGATCGGGTCGGGGCCCACGACATCTTCGGGCCTGAGTTCCTGATCCGACGGCCGCTCCTCCAGGCCCTCGAGGCCGACGCGGACGGCGAGCCACCGGTCCTGCTGATCGACGAGATCGACCGGGCGGACGAGGAGTTCGAGGCGTACCTCCTGGAGATCCTGTCCGACTTCCAGGTCACGGTCCCCGAGATCGGCACGATCACCGCGGCCCGGCCGCCGCGGGTGATCCTGACCTCGAACCGGACGCGCGAGGTCCATGACGCCCTGAAGCGACGTTGCCTGTACCACTGGATCGATTACCCGACGGCCCAGAAGGAGTTCGAGATCGTCCTCGCCCGCGTGCCGGCGGCCCCCGAGGAGCTCGCCCGCGCGGTCGTCGCCTTCGTCCACCGCCTCCGCGAGGCCGACCTGACGAAGGTGCCTGGGATCGCGGAGACGCTCGACTGGGCGGCGGCGCTCCTCTCGCTCGGCAGCCGGGAGCTGACCGGCGAGGTCGTCGACGAGACGCTCGGCGTCGTCCTCAAGTACGAGGAGGACATCCGCCGGATCCGCGGTGAGACCGCCCGGACCTACCTGGCGGAAGCCACCGCCTGAGCGGGGAGCCGGCCGATGACGATCCCGCGCGACCCGCACGACCCGGCGATCGTCCGCGCGCCGTGGGGCGCCGAGGTCGACGGGCGGCGGCTCCTGGCGGAGAGCGTCGGGTTCGGACGGGCGCTCCGGGCTGCCGGCCTGACGACGGACCTCGGGGCGGCGGTGGACTTCGCCCGCGCCCTGACCCTCATCGACATGGGCCAGCGCGAGTTCGTCCGGGCCGCCGGCCAGGCCGTGTTCGTCCGTCGACGCGACGACCGCGAGGTGTACGACCGAGTCTTCGCTCGCTGGTGGCGCCGCCGCCAGCGGAAGCGCCCGCGCAGCGATGGGCCGCAGGCGGGCGCGGATGACGAGATGGTCCAGGACCAGGAGGCGGGACTCGGCGCGCCGGCCGGCGACGAAGGCTCGGTCGGTGACGATTCGAACGCGATCGACGGGATCCCGATGCCGATCGGCGCGGACGAGGATGACGGCTCCGAGCTCGACGGGGTGATCGCCGCGCCGACGGCGTATTCCTCCTCGGAGCTGCTCCGCCACCGCGACTTCGACCGGATGACCGCGGCCGAGCTGCGCGACGCCGAACGGCTCGTCGACCTCCTCGAGCCGCGGCTCGAGCTGCGCCGGACCCGGCGCTACGAGCTCCACCACCACGGCCGCCTGCTGGCGCCGCGAACGATGCTCCGCCGGAACCTGGCCACCGGTGGCCAGTTCACCGAGTGGGTCTGGCGGCGAGCCACGAAGCGGCCGCGCCAGATCGTCGTCCTGTGCGACATCTCGGGCTCGATGGAGCGCCACTCGAGACTCCTCCTCCGATTCGTCCAGGCGCTCGCGGCGGCCTCGTCGGTGAAGACCGAGTCGTTCGTCTTCGGGACGCGGCTGACGCGGGTCACGCGGCTGCTCAAGGACCGCGATCGCGACCGGGCCCTCGCGCGGATCGCCGATTCCGTCAACGACTGGGCCGGCGGGACCCGGATCGGCGAGTCGTTCCGCGACTTCAACCTCCACTGGGCGCGGCGGACGCTCCGGACGTCGGGGGTCGTGATCGTCGTGTCCGATGGCTGGGACCGCGGTGACCCCGCGCTCGTCGCGAGCGAGACGGCGCGACTTCGGCGGAACTGCCACCGCCTCGTCTGGTTGAACCCGCTCGCCGGGACGCCCGGTTACGAGCCGCTGGCCGGCGGGATGCGGGCCGCCCTGCCGTACATCGACGACTTCGTTCCGGCCGGCACCGTCGCGAGCCTGGAGCGGCTGGGCGAGATCCTGGCGGGTGTCCGTTCGGGCGATACGCGACGGGGCGGGGAGGCGGCCGCCAGCGCCGACGCGGGCGAGCGCCACTCGGCATTCGTGGCCGGCGCGATCGACCCACCCGCGACGCTCGACGCGGGCGTCGTCGCACCCGCCGACGCCCGGCCGCTGGGCGGGCCGGGCGGCAACCGATGAACGAGCTGCTCGACACGCTCGACGGCTGGTCGGCGGAGGGTCAGCCCGCGGGACGAGCCGTCGTGGTCCGGACCTTCGGCAGCGCGCCACGGCCCGAGGGCGCCGTCCTGGTCCGCGCCGACGACGGGCGGATCGCCGGATCGGTCAGCGGCGGCTGCGTCGAGGGGGCGGCGGCCGGCGAGATCGAGCGGGCGCGCGGCGACGGGCGCGAGCGGGTGATCCGCTACGGGATCAGCGACGAGGAAGCATGGGACGTGGGCCTCGCCTGCGGCGGCACGATCGACGTCCTGATCCAGCCGGACGTGCCCGCCGCGGCCATCCGGGCCGCCCGCGACCGCGGCGCGGTCGTCGCGACGATCCTCCCCGCCGACGCGCCGCCGAGCACGTTCGGACGGCACGAACCGGGCGCGGGCGATCCGCCGCGCGAGCCGATCGTCGTCGATGCCGCCGGGACGTTGAGCGGATCGCTCGGAACCTCCGACGCGGACGCTGCGCTGCGGGCCGCGGCCCATGACGCGCTCCTCCGCGGCACGTCGCGCACGGTCGCCATCGGCGAGCGCCAGGTCTTCGTGGAGGCGTTCCCCGTCCGGCCGCGGCTCGTGATCGTGGGCGCGGTCGAAGTGGCGCGATCGCTCGCGGTCTATGCCCACGAGCTCGGCTACGAGGTCGTCGTCGTCGACGGCCGGGCATCGTTCGCGACGCCCGAGCGGTTCCCGCCCGAGCGGGTGGACCGGCTCGTGGTCGGATGGCCCGACGAGATCGCCGACGAGATCGGGCTCGGTCCGGACGACGCGGTCGCCGTCCTGACCCACGACGTGAAGTTCGACGAGCCCGCGATCGTCGAAGCGCTCCAGCGCGGCTGCCGCTACGTCGGAGCGGTGGGCTCGAAGAAGACGCAGGGAGACCGCCGCGCGCGACTCCGCGAGGCCGGCGTGTCGGACGCGGAGCTGGCGCGGTTGCGCGGACCGGTCGGCCTCGACCTCGGCGGACGGAACCCGGCCGAGACGGCGCTGGCGATCATCGCCGAGGTCGTCGCGGAGCGCTACGGCGGGAGCGGCACCCCGCTCGTGGATCGAGCCCGTGCCGCGGAGGCCGTCGCCCCACGGTGAGGGCCGGCGCGGTCGTCCTGGCGGCGGGCGCCGCCACGCGGTTCGGCGGCAACAAGCTCGCCGCGCCCCTCGCTGGCCGGCCCGTGCTGCGCCACGTGATCGACGCCGCGGTCGAGGCGGGGCTGGACCCGATCATCGTCGTTGGCCCACCCGACGATCGTCTCCGCGACGTCCGGCTGCAGCCCGCCCGGATCGTCGTCAACGATCATCCCGAAGACGGTCTGTCGAGCTCCGTCCGGCTCGGTCTCCGAGCGCTCGACGACGACGGGACGCGGCCGTCCCTCGATGCGGCGGTGCTCCTCCAGGGGGATCAGCCCCTCGTCCGAGCATCGACGATCCGGGCGCTGCTGGCGGCCGCCGAGGAGACGCCGGGCGTGCCATTCGTCGTCGCTCGTCACGCGGCCGACCGGTCGCCGAACCCGGTCGTCGCCCGGCGCTCCACCTGGCGGCTGGCTGACGAGCTGGCCGGCGATCGCGGCTTCGGCCCGCTGCTTGCCACCCACGACGAGCTCGTGCGCTTCGTCGCCATCGAGGGCGACAATCCGGACGTGGACACGCCCGCCGACCTCGCCCGGCTGCGTGACACCGCCGAGCCCCCGGCCGACGTATCGTGAAGCGATGACGACCGCCACCGCCGCCGAGCTGGAGTCCGCCTGGGCGGAGCGCGTCCGCGCGAACCGGATCCAGGTCGACGAGGTTCGGGAGCTGCCCGACCGCGACTTCTACGCCCCGGTCTCCGCCCTGTTCGTCGCCGACCCGCGGCGGACCGGCGAGGAAGCCCTGGAGGCACTGCTCGCGATCGCCGAGCCGGACGAGACGTGGCTCGACATCGGCGCAGGGGCCGGCCGCTACGCCCTGCCGCTCGCCCTCCACGTGGGAGAGGTGATCGCGGTCGAGCCGTCCGCCTCGATGCGCAACGCCCTCCGGACCGGGCGGGCCGAGCACGGTCTCGACAACGTGAACATCGTCGGCGCCGCCTGGCCCGCCGCGTTGGCCGAGCTGGGCGAGCCGCCCGTGGCGGATGTCGCGCTGATCGCCCATGTCGGCTACGACATCGAGGAGATCGGGCCGTTCCTCGACGCGATGGATGCTGCCGCCTCACGGCTGTGCGTCGCGGTCATGACCGATCGCAGCCCGGCCTCGGCCGCCGACCCGTTCTGGCCGATCGTCCACGAGGTCGAGCGGATCCCGCTGCCGGCGCTGCCGGAGCTCGCCGAGCTGCTCCGGGCCCGCGGCCGAACGGTCCGGATCGAGCGCGCGGAGCGCTCGCCCCGCGTCTTCGACTCGTTCGACGGCCTGGCGACGTTCCTCCGCCGCCAGCTCTGGATCGAGGAGGGCGGCGAGAAGGACCAGCGCTTCCGCGCGGCGCTGTCGGGCATGACCCGCGAGCTCGACGACGACGGCTGGACCCTGCGCACGCCGCCAGTGGGCGAGAACGGCATCCTGACCTGGACGCCGGGCGGCTAGGGATGTCGATCGCGGAGGCCGTCCAGCGCGCGAGCGCCTACCTGACCGAGCACCCCGACGAGGCGCGCTATCGCGATTCGGCGGCGACCGCGCGGATCGAGGCCGGCCTCGTGGCGACCGTCACCGGCCCGGGCGGCGAACGGATCACCACCGACATGCCCCAGGGGATCGGCGGGACGGCTACGGCACCCTCCCCGGGCTGGCTGCTACGCGCGGCGACCGCGAGCTGCGTCGCGTCCCTGATCGCGATCCGGGCGGCCGTTGTGGGCGTCGAGACGGCCACGATCGAAGTCGAGGTCGACAGCGAGTCCGACGACCGCGGGATCCTGGGTCTCGACGAGGCGGTCCCGGCGGGCGCGCTCTCGTTCCGAGTGATCGTTCGGCTCACGGGCCCTGACCTCGATGGCGACGTCAGGCAGACGCTTGTCGACTGGGCGGTGGCTCATTGCCCGGTCAGCGAGTCCCTCGGTCGGGCCGTCCCGCTGTCGATCGACATCGTCTGATCGGCGGCCGCTCGCGACGGGCGGCAGGGGATCCCGACTGGCGACCTCGCGCCCAGACCCCGCGGACGGACACGGGCCGTCTACGCGAAATGAATGAGCCCGATTGGGGGATCGCAGCGTCCCGTCCGATCCCGGTAGGGTCATGGTGATCGGACCGACCGTCACCGTGTCCGACCTGTGGGAATTCGGCCGATGTTCATTCAGCACGCCGCCGAGCCGGCGGATCAGGCACCGATCATCGCTGGACCCTGGTTCGTGCGGCTGCTGCTGCTCCTCGCGGCCGCCGCGTTCGGGGGCATGCCCCTGATCTTCGTCTTCCCGACGCACGAGGCCGTGCTGCGCGCGGCGTTCGTCGCGATCTCCGGCGCCGGGTTCCTGAGCGCCGCCCTCGTCGCCCGGCGCGGACGGCGGGAGGCGGCCCTCCTGATCGCGGCGACCACGCTGCTGTCGGGGTCGATCGTCAACGCCATCGTGGCGCCCGGCTACGACGCCGAGGCGCTCGGCGTCACCGTCATCGCGGCCGTCGTCGTCCTCCCGGCCCTCTCCCGGCGCTGGGTCCTCCCGACGTTCCTCGTGATCGGGCTGGCCGGCGACCTGGCGATCGCGATCGCTCGGTTCGCCCCTCCTGCGTCGGCCGCCGCTGCCTCGCCGCTCGGCTCGGTGGTCGCCGCCACGATCGTGCTCGCCCTCACCCTGGCGATGGTCGCCTGGATCCACGGCCGCTACGTCGACGCCCTCGGCGCCGCGGCAGCCGCCCGCCAGGAACTCGATGCCAGCGAGGCGCGCTTCCGCTCCCTCGTGGAGGCCGCGCCCGACGGGATCCTCGTCATCGATCCGGTGACCTTCCGGCCGGTCGCGGCGAACAGCCGCGCGGCCGAGATGCTGGGCTACGCCACGCCGGAGGCGCTGGTGGCGAGCACCGCCGACGCGGCGGCCGACGCGCGACCGTCGGATGGCCCCTCGACGTTCTCGCTGGCGCCGGACACGGTCGCTTCTACGCTCGCCGGCCGGACCGTCGTCCAGCAGCTCGAGTATCGCCGTGCCGACGGCAGCGTCTTCCCGGCCGAGATCCGGACGTCGCTCGTGGAGCTGGGTGGCCAGAGCGAGATCCGCGTGTCGTTCCTCGACATCACCGACCGCCTCGCGGCGCGCCGTGAGCGGTTCCGTGGCGTGGCCCGCTTCCGATCCTATTTCGAGACGAGCCCGAACGCGGTCGTGCTGGCCGATCCCCGGGGCCGGATCGTCGACGCCTCGAACCAGGCGGCCCTGGTCTTCGGCTACTCGGTCGATCAGCTGCGGACGATGGTCATCGAGGACCTGGTTCCCGACGACGCCCGTGGCCGGCACGTTGCCGAACGTCGAGCGTTCGACGCGCATCCCGAGGCGCGGGCCATGGGTCGCGGCCGGCTCGTCCAGGGCCTCCGCGCCGACGGCACGCTCTTCCCGGCCGAGATCGGGCTGTCCTGGTTCGAGACGGACGAAGGCCGCTTCGCGACGGCGATCATCGTCGACGTCAGCGAGCGGCAGGCCGCCGAGCGAGCCGTTCAGCAGGCGAACGAGACGGTCCGGGCGATCTTCGATGCGAGCCCGGCCGGGATCGCGGTCCTCGCCCTCGACGGCAGCGTCCGCCTCTGGAACCGGGCCATGGAGCGCCTGACCGGCTGGGCCGCCGACCAAGCCGCGGGCCGGCCCGATCCATCCGTCCGTGAGGACGCCCAGGCGGACCGCGATGTCGTCCTCCAGCAGGTGGCCGACAACCAGACCGTCGTGGGCGCCGATCTCCTCCTCGCGCGGCAGGACGACACGACCTTCCCGGCGATCGGCTCCTTCGGCCCGCTCCACGATTCGACGGGACGGGTCACGGGTGTCGTCGCCGTGGTCGAGGACGTCACGAACATGCGTTCCCTCGAGGCGCAGGTGAACCGCAAGGCTCGCCTGGAAGCGATCGGCCAGCTTGCCGGTGGGATCGCTCACGACATCAACAACGTCCTGACCGCGATCGGCGGCTTCGCGACCTTGACGCTCGAGGACCTCGACGCGGGTCGCCCGGCGGACCGCGAGTCGATCGAGACGATCGCCGAGGGGGCCGCCCGGACCGGCGCGCTGACGCGTCAGCTGCTGGCCTTCGCCCGGCGCGACGTCCGGCCGGCCGAGACGCTGGACCTGGGCGCGGTCGTCCGCTCGGTCGAGCCGATGCTGCGGGGGCTGATCGGCGAGCACATCGCGCTCGAGACCCATGCGCTGGGCGACGGCCACGTCCGCGTCGCGGCCTCGCAGATCGAGCAGATCGTCGTGAATCTCGTGGTCAACGCCCGCGATGCGATGCCGAACGGCGGCCAGATCCGGATCGACGTGGCGCGGGTCAGGATGAGCGAGGCCGAGATCATCGGGCGCCACATCGATGTCGCCCAGGGCCCGTACGTCGCACTGAGCGTCACCGACGACGGGACCGGGATGGCGCCCGAGGTCGCCGAGCGCGTCTTCGATCCCTTCTTCACGACGAAAGGGCCCGACGAAGGCACCGGCCTGGGGCTGGCGACCGTCCACGGGATCGTGACCGGGGTGGGTGGCCACGTCTGGGTCTACTCGGAGGAGGGCGTCGGGACGACGTTCCGGATCCTCCTGCCGGAGGTCGACGCCGCCCCCGCCGCGGCCGCCAGCCCGGACGCTCCGCGCCGTGGCGAGGAGACGGTTCTCCTCGTCGAGGACGAGGACGTCGTCCGGACGCTCGCGAGCCGCGTCCTGGAGCGGGCCGGCTATGTCGTCCTGGCCGCCGGTGACCCGGAGGAGGCCCTCGAGATCGCGGCGTCGCACCCGGGCCGGATCGACCTGCTCCTGTCCGACGTGATCATGCCGAAGCTCCAGGGACCCGAGCTCGCCCAGCGGATCGGGGTGATCCGGCCGGGCCTGCGGGTCCTGTTCACCTCGGGCTACACGGCCGGCGGCGCCGGGGTCACCGCCTCGATCCCGGAGGACGCCCGGTTCCTGGACAAGCCGTTCACGCCGAGCGGGCTCATCGCCGCGATCCGGGCGGCGCTGGACGCTTCACCGAACGCGCCCGCCTGAGCGCGGGTCGCGGCCCCCGACCGCCGGGCGATCGTCAGCGGACGATCACCCGGAAGTAGTCGAGCTGCCCGACAACGGTGAGCGCGCCGTCGGTGCCGCTCCATTCGAGCCGGACGCTCCAGTCCCCGGCCGCCAGTCCCGGGAGACTCAGTGTCGTCTCCTCGATGCTTGATTCGCCGGCCCGGCGGTGCAGGTTCGGAGGTTCCTCGCTCCGCCAATAGGCGGCGGTGTCCTGGTCGATCCAGGCCAGCGCCCAGCTCGTGAAGTGAAAGCCGGCGGGAAGGCCGAACCGGAGCCGATCGCCGACGCTCCCGTGGACGGCCTGATCGGCTTCGAGGACTTGGTACGACGGCCCGCAGGAATCGCCGCCGCTGCTGCCGTAGCCCTCCCATGACGCTCCGCAGCCGGGCTGTCCGACCGCCCGCTCGTCGCCGACGTGGATCGTCGCGTTCGGGAGATGGTCGAACGGGAGGCTGGGGATGGGCTCCTGGGTCTGAGGGGGCCCGGGCGTGGGAACCGTCGCGGGTGGGTTGCCGCATGACCAGCTGACCGTGCCGTCCAGGGACGCGGTATCCGCACGTCCGCCGAGCGGCTGCTCGAAGGCGGCCCGGGGTGTGGGCAGCGGCCCGGCTCCCCAGGCGTCGGGGTTCAGGCCGAGGCCCGCGAACTCGACCCGGACGATGGACGCATCGTCTGACGCGGTGACGTGCTCCGTCGTCGCCGCGGTCGTGGCGTACGGCGCAACGTGGTCGCCCCGCACGAACGCGAATGAGAACCCGTCGGCCGACCCGAGCTCCGGATAGATCGTCTCGCCGAGCAGCGTCGCGGGCCTGGCGTACACCCAGCTGACGCTGGCGGTCGTCGCCCACTCGCAGGTCAGCCAGAAGTGGGCCGTGATGCCGGCGGGCCTGCTGAGCTCCAGGGTGGCGACGGTGAGCGACTGGACCTCGGGGTAGTCGATCGTCGGCCTCGGCCCGAGATCCGCCGGGAGGGCCGAAGCTGCCGGCGTCTCGTCGAGCGTGGTGGCGCTCGGGGACGCCACAACGGGCCCGTCGGACGCGGACGCGGACGCGACCGGCGTGCTCGTCGACGGCGCAGTCGACGCGCCGGCCATGCATCCGGCGAGCAAGGTTGCGACGAGGGTCGCGGCAACGAGAAGGTGACGGCACATCGGGCGGGCCTCGGGCTGGGGCGGATTCGGTCGAAGCGGCGAGGAGACGCGAGGCTCAGGTGGTGTTGTGACGTCTCGTGGGCATGGTCGCGGGCGGCGTCGTCCAGGCGGAGTTCGGTACTGGGATCGAGCTCATCCTCTCGGGCCTCAAGACCTGGGTCGAGACCGGGGAGCCGCTGATGACCGCCGAGGCCGAGGCGAGCTCCGCCGTCTGACGTTCGACCGCGGATGTCCCGCGCGACGGGCAGAACGACGGTCGGGCGGCCGTTCGGCCGTCGAGCGTCGTGCGCGCGGCGGGATGTCGGGCGCTTGGACGGCTCGAATCGGCGCTGACGCGGCGCCGCGTCGGGCTTCGTCGGTTCGATGTCCCGGCCGGCGGGAAATCGTGCGCCAGGCGGGCGCTGTGACGATTGGGAGCGCTCCCGGCCGCCGAACCGTGCGCGTGGCGTGCACCTCGTCGCTTGGGGCGGTGGAAATCGGGCCGCCGGAGGGGCCGGCGACCCGTCCAGCCGTCGCAAGGCCCGCGAGACGCACGCCGTGCGGCTGGGGCGTCGCCGCTCGACGGGGACGAAGAAGGCCGGACCCCAATCCGGGCCCGGCCTCCGACCTTCGCGCGAGAAGGGACTACATGATCCCGATGACGTGCCCCTCCGGATCGGTGAACAGCGCGATCGTCGTCTCGGGCGCCACCTCGGTCAGCGGCATGATCACCTTCCCGCCGGCCGCCTCGGCCCGGGCCAGCGTGCCCTTGGGGTCGTCGGTGTGGACGTAGAACGTCACGCCGCCAGGCCCGCCGTTCTGGGCGGCGCCGATCCCGCCGGTCAGGCCGTCGGCCTGGCGGTACATCCCGTATCCGCCGGGATTGCTCGTGTCGAGACTCCAACCGAACACGTCCTGGAAGAACTGCTGGAGCTTCGCCCCGTCCTTGCCGGTGACCTCGACGTGGATGACCTGGGCTCCCATCGGAACCTCCTCACGCTTGGGAGCGGCCACCTCGGTCGCCCCGTCAGCCAGACGACGAACGAGGGGGGCCCGAATCGACAGGCCCCCGCGAGGCGCGGCCGACCTCGGGGTACACTCGCCCTCCCGGTTCCAGGGACATCGATGGAGGTCTCGTGAAGTTCGCCGGCACGGTCGCGATCGCCGCTCCCCGGGAGCGGGTCTGGGCCTTCGTCATCGATCCCAATCAGGTCGGCCAGTGCGGGCCGGGCGTCGAATCGATCGAGGTCGTCGACGACCGCCATTTCAAGGCGACGGCCAAGGTCGGGATCGGCTTCATCAGCGCGCGCTTCGTCGTGAACATGGAGATGGCCGAGCAGGCGCCGCCCGATCGGGCCGTCATCAAGGCCCACGGCCAGGCGCCCGGCAGCGCCGTCGACGCGACCGCGGAGATGACCCTGAGCGACGGCGCCGACGGCGGGACGACGATGGACTGGAGCGCCGACGTGGCGATCTCCGGCAGCCTCGCCTCGCTCGGGGCACGGTTGATCGAAGGGACGGCGAACAAGATGATCGGCCAGACGTTCGAGTGCATGAAGGCAAAGCTGGAGGCGTGACCCGCCGCTGCGGCACCGACGCCGGTCGGTCGCCGCACCCCGCCGGGGACTCGCCGCGATGGTGACCCGGGTCCGCGTTCCTCCGCCGCCGGTCCGGAGCCGCCTGGGTGCCCTCGCCGATGCCGTCCCACACCTGGTCTGGGTGGCCACCGCCGACGGCATCATCCGCGACTACAACGGCCGGATCGCCGACTACGCCGACGCCCACGCGCCGGACGAACGGGAAGGCTGGGCGTGGGAACGGCTCGTCCACCCCGATGACCTCGAGGCCGCGGCGACCGCCTGGCAGGAGGCGCTCGCCAGCGGCGAACCGTACGAGCACGAGCACCGCCTCCGGATGGCCGACGGGACGTACCGCTGGCACCTGAGCCGGGGCGTGCCGGCCCCGGACGAAGGGACGGGTGCGGTGAGCTGGTACGGCACCGCGACCGACATCGACAACGGGCGGAGCGCGGAGGACCAGCTGCGCCAGATCCAGAGCTCTCTCGCGCTCGCGATGCGGGCCGGCCGGATGGGCTGGTGGACCCGCGACCTGCGGACCGAGGTCGTGACGTGGAGTCCCGAGCTCGAGGAGCTGTTCGGCCTGCCGCGCGGCGGGTTCGAGGGCCGCGAGGCCGCGTTCCTCGAGCGCGTCCTGCCCGAGGACCAGGAGATGGTCTCGGCCGCCGTCACCGAGGCCATTGCGAACGGGACCGACTACGTAGCGGAGTTCCGCTTCCGGCACGCCGATGGCTCGGTCCGCTGGATGGACGGCCGCGGACGCGCGACGTACGACGACGATGGCCGGCCGGCGGTCCTGTACGGAATCGGGATCGACATCACGACCCGCAAGGAGGCGGAGGAGACGATCCGGGCCCGCGAGGAGCGGCTCCGACTGGCCGCCGAGGCCGGCGAGTTCGGGCTGTACGACTACGACCTCGTCGGCGGCGGCCAGTACTGGTCACCCGACCTCCTGCGGATCCTGGGCGCGGACGAGGCGACCTCACCCGACCTGGCCGCGATCCACCCCGACGATCGCGACGAGGTCCTGGCTCGCTTCGGCGCGGCCCAATCACCCACGAGCGACGGGTCATTCGACTTCGAATACCGGATGGTCCGCCCCGACGGCCAGATCCGATGGGTCGCGACCCACGGCCGGACATACTTCTCCGCGCCGGAGCCGTCGCCGGAGCGGATCGCGGTCCGGTCGATCGGGATCGTCGAGGACATCACCGAGCAGAAACGGGCCGATGAGCTGCGGGACGTGTTCGTGGGGATGCTCAGCCACGAGCTCCGGACGCCGGTCACCGCGATCTACGGGGGCAGCCAGGTCCTCCGCCGTGACCACGTCGACGAGGCGACCCGCCAGGAGATCATCGGCGACATCATCTCCGAGAGCGAGCGCCTGGAGCGGCTCGTCGAGAACCTGCTCGTCCTCGCTCGGGCCGAGCGTCAGGTGGACCTCGGCGGCCGCGAGCCCGTCCTCCTCCGGCCGTTGCTCAGCCGGGTGATCGCCGACAAGCGCCGGCGCTGGCCCGGATCGCGGATCGAGTTCGACGTCGAGCCGGGCCTGCCGCCGGTCACCGGCGACGAGTCGTCCGTCGAGCTCGTCCTGCGCAACCTGGTCTCCAATGCGCTCAAGTACGGCTCGCCGACTGGTCTGGTCGGGGTCACGGCCGAGCGTCGCGACGGTGCGGTCGCCGTTCGGGTCGTCGATGACGGGCCGGGAATCGACGCCGACCAGATCGAGCGGCTGTTCGACCTCTTCTACCGGAGCGACGACGCGCGCCGGCGCGCCCAGGGCGCAGGCATCGGGTTGTTCGTCGTGCGCGCGCTCGTCGAGTCGACCGGCGGCCGGGTCTGGGCGGCCAACCGGCCGAGCGGTGGCGCCGAGTTCGGGTTCGAGCTGCCGGCCTGGTCCGAGGCCGACGACCTCGGCGTCGACTAGCCCCGGCCGTCCCTCGTCGGCCGTCGTGGAACGCCTCCATCGGGTCGTGGGTCCGCTCGCGACCAACGTCCACCTCCTTGCCGATCCGCGGGGCCGCGAGGCGATCGCGATCGACACCGCGATTCCGTCCCTCGCCTGGATCCGCGACGAGCTGGCCGCCCGCGACTGGACCCTCAAGCTGATCGTCTCCACCCATGGCCACTGGGATCACACCGGCGACAACGCATCGATCGCGGCCCACACCGGCGCCGACATCGCGGTCCATCCGCTGGATCGGGCGATGCTCGAGACGCCCGAGCCGCTGTGGGCGCCGTTCGACATCCCGCCGTCGGTGCCGGCCGTCGAGCTGGCGGAGGGCGGCGAGATCCGGTTCGGCGCGATCCGGCTGCGCGTGCTCCACACGCCCGGTCACACCCCCGGGTCCGTCTGCCTCCAGTCGGTGGACGACGGCCTGCTCTTCAGCGGCGACACCTTGTTCGCGGGCGGTTGGGGGCGAGTCGACCTGCCCGGTGGCTCGGCGGAGCAGATCGTCGACTCCCTGGCTCGGCTCGCCGACCTCGAGTCGCCCACCGCCGTCCTGCCCGGGCACGGGCCGGCGACGACGATCGGCCGGGAGCGGCCCTGGCTCGAGCTCGTCCGGGCGTCGGGCCGGCTGCCATTCTGAGGCGTCAGCCGGCGGCGTCGTCCACGACGAGCGGCTTCCGGTAGGCGATCCCCGTCCGCGTTCGGTGGAATCCGAGCGCTTCGTAGAGCGCCACCGCACCGGTCGGGTTCTCGGCGTCGACCCCGAGGGCGGCCTCGGCGAGCCCTCGCTCGCGGAAGTCGCGCAGGGCTCGGACGATCAGCGCCGAGGCGAGGCCGCGCCGGCGCCATGGCCGGCGGACGCTGATGTGCTCGAGCCAGCCGCGCGACAGGCCGAGCGTTCGGTTCTCGTCGGGGTAGACGAAGGGCATCACCGAGCCGGCGACCTCGCCGCGATCCCACGCCACCTGCCACGTCCCCGGGTCGTTCTCGGGGATCGCGAACCAGCGCTCGTAGTCGCTTTCGAGCGGCTCGGACCGGCCCCAGTGGTCCTGGAAGGCCTCGACGTCCGCGTCCCAGATCCGGCGATGGTCGGCCGCGACGACGGGACGAACCTCGAGACCCGCCGGCAAGGGCGCATCCGGGATCGGGTCGGCGAGATCGCGGACCATCGTGAACCCGTAGCGGATGATCTCGTAGCCCTCGCCCTCGTAGAGCGCGATCGCGCCGGCCTGGTCCGCATCGGGCCAGGAGGTGGTCACCCGGGCACCGGTCCGGCCGTCGACGCGCGCCACCTCCGCCGAGCGGCGCTCCGTCCAGTGCAGGAGCGCCCGCCCGATGCCCTGCCGACGGACATCGGGTCGGACCCAGCCGTCGACGTGGTGGACGGCCATCCCGTCGCGGGTCCGGACATTCGTCTGGGCCGCCGCCACGAGCGCTCCGTCGATCTCGACGAGCAGGACATCGCGGCGCGGATCGAACTCGGCCAGATGCTCGAAGTCGACCCGGAGGGCCTCGGCGCCCAGGATGAACTCGACGCCATCCGCCTGGTTGGCGATCCCCATCAGCTCCGCCAGGGCCGGGTAATCCCGCCCAGGATCGAACGGCCGGGCGACGAGCCCGGGGATCGCTGGCGCGCTCGGGAGCAGGATCCGCTGGTCGATCATCGGGGGTCCTCCGCTGGGCCGCCGGGCAGCGACGGCAGGGGCTTGCGATAGGCGGTGGCGCTCGAGACCTCGCGGAAGCCGCACGACTCGTAGAGCGAGAGCGCCTGATGGGGGTTGGTGAGGTCCACGCCGAGCGAGGCAGCCTCGAAGCCGCGGGCGCGGAGGACCTCGAGACTGCGGGCGATCAGCGCCCGGGCCAGTCCGCGGCGGCGCCACGGACGGCGCACGAACACCGAGTCGAGCCAGCCCTCCAGGCCGCCGT
The DNA here is from genome assembly GCA_035693125.1 of Candidatus Limnocylindrales bacterium. Lineage (GTDB taxonomy): Bacteria > Chloroflexota > Limnocylindria > Limnocylindrales > CSP1-4 > CF-46. The sequence goes on from DASSHB010000031.1 coordinate 34,833, forward strand.
CGGGGACGTGATGGCTGACGTTCAGCACGCCGCCGGCGACCTCGTCGCCGTCGAAGGCGATGACCCACAGGTCGGGGTCGGTCTCGGGGTCCTCGACGAAGGCCGCGAACTGCTCGTCCGTCGCCTCGCTCCAGCCGAAGTGGTCGCGGAACGCCTCGGCGTCCGCGTCGAAGACCTGGCGCATCGCGGCCCGGTTGCGCGGCACCGGCCGGATCTCGAGGCCGGCCGGCAGGCCGTGCGGCTCGATCGCGTCGAGCGTGGGTCGGGTCATCGAGGCGAACCGCCGGAAGCGCTCGTAGCCGGCGTCGGCCAGCAGCGTCCGTCCGCCACGGTCGCCGTCGAACAGGAAGGTCGTCAGCCAGCGCCGGCGGTCCGCGGCCTCGCCGACGGCCGCGTGGGCGCGGGCGATCTCCAGGCGGCGCCGCTCGCTCCAGGCCAGGAGCACCGTGCCGATGCCGCGCCGGCGGGCGTCCGGATGGACGACGCCGACCGCCTCGTACCAGCGCTCGCCCTCGTTCGAGTCGTTCCATTCGACCCGGGAATAGCCCACGACCCGGCCGCCTCCCTCCGCGATGACGAGGTCGCGCTCGAGGTCCGATCGCTCGAGGTGGCGGTAATGGGTGGCGGTGCCCTCGTACGTGCCGCGGCCCAGCTCGCCGTCGGCCACGCGGGCCGCATCGGACGCCGCCCACATCGCCGGCAGGTCTGCATCGAGCCCGTGCCAGTGGCGCAGGTGGATCCCGGCCGGCACGGGGAGACCGCCCAGGTCGATCGGCTCGTTCGCCACCGGCTCGCTCGTCATCGCCAGCCCTCGGCCCCGTACTTCGCGTCCATGTGGCCCCGGACCGACTTGTGGACCTGCTTCCATTTCCGGCGATCGGCGTTGCGGGCGAGCGCGTCGACGCGGCGTTCGTGATGGGCTGCCTCGCGGCGGAGCTTCAGCCAGCTCTCGTGCCGGTCGCCCTCGAGCGAGCCATCGGCCAGCGCCGCGGCGATCGCGCAGCCGGGCTCGCCGTGGTGACTGCAGTTCCCGAACCGGCAGCTCGTCGCCAGCTCGTCGACGTCGGCGAAGGTCCGCTCGAGGCCGTCCCCGTCCCAGAGCGCCAGCTCGCGCATCCCCGGCGTGTCGAGGACGAGGCCGCCACCGGGCAGGACGTGGAGCTGGCGGCGGGTCGTCGTGTGGCGGCCGCGCGCGTCGTCCTCGCGGATCTCCTGGGTCGCTGCGATCTCCTCGCCGGCCAGGCGGTTCAGGAGGGTCGACTTGCCGACGCCCGACGAGCCCACGAACGCTGCCGTCCGGCCCGGCCCGATCCGGCTGCGGACCTCGTCCACGCCCCGGCCGTCGAACGAGCTCACGACGAGGACGGCGGCGCCGGCCGCCACCGATCCGACGCCGGCCACGCCCGCTTCGATGTCGGCCCCCAGGTCTGCCTTCGACAGGAGGACGACGGGCTCCGCGGCGCTCTCCCAGGCGGCCGCCACGTAGCGCTCGAGGCGGCGCAGGTTCAGATCGCCGTTCAGCGAGGCCACGACGAAGACGACGTCGAGGTTCGCCCCGACGACCTGCGCCTCGGTCCGTCGGCCGGCCGCCTGGCGGACGAGCGCGGAACGCCGTGGCAGGACCGCGTGGATCACGGTCTCGCCCACGATGCCGCCTTCGGTCGCCACCCAATCCCCGACGGCCGGGAAGGCCGCCGGGTCGTCCTCCGCATCGAAGCGGAGGCGGCCGCTGACCACCGCCCGCTGCTCGCCGCTCGGGCCGAGGACGACATACGACCCGCGATCTTCGGCGACGACGCGCGCCGCGGCTCGGCCGAGCGCCGCGTGCGGCTCGTGCGCCGCCGCGAACGCGTCGGTCCAGCCGAGGCGCTCCAGGCCGAAGGCGGAATCAGCGGTCTCGCTCATCCGACCCGCTTCAGCTTCCCGGTCCGCTTGGCATAGCGCTCGGCCCTGCCGAACGCCCACAACCCGAACGGGATGAGGAACGCGCCCATCAGGAGCAGCGGCCAGACATCGCCGAGCAGCGCCGTCACCGGCGCGCCGTCGATCAGGCCCTTGCGGACACCGTCCAGGACGTACGTCGCCGGCGAGAGCCGCGAAAGGACCTGCATCCAGCCCGGCAGGACGTTGATCGAGTAGTACACGCCGCTCACGAGCAGCAGGCACGACTGGAGGACGAACGTCATCTGCGCCCCCCGCTCGACGTAGAGCAGCGGCAGGATCGCGGCGATCATCCCGATCCCGACGAAGCTGAACGAGCCGAGGAGCATGAACGCCACGACGGTCAGCGGGTTCGCCCCGTGGACGTCGAGCTGCGGGAAGAACAGGACGAGCACGACGAGGATCGCGGTCGTGTGGACGAGCCCGTAGACCATCGCGTACAGGACCGATCCAAGCAGCTGCGACCAGCGCCGGATCGGCGCCATCATCGTGTACTCGAGCGTCCCTTCCCAGCGCTCCACGCTGATCGTCTCGGCGATCCAGCTGAAGACCACCGACAGGTAGTTCCAGAAGATCGCCCCGACCATCAGGAGGAGGATCAGGCGAGGGCTGCCCTGGTCGGCCCCGATCAGCGAGATGCTCAGGGCGCCCGCCACCGAATAGACCAGGAACGCGAGCTCCCAGCCCCAGTAGCGGCGCGTCAGGAAGAAGTTGCGCTCGATGAAGGCGTACGACGCCTTCAGCTCGTGACCGAGGGACAGCATCGGGGTGCTCCGGATGGGGGAGCGTGCCCGGTCGCTCACCGCGACCGGGCCAGCTCGTAGGAACCCGGGTCACCCGCCAGGCGGGTGCCCAGACGGACGATCGACGTGCCGATCGCACGCCGGATCGAGGACCGCGTCGCTTGGAACCGGCGGGCGTCGTTCGCCCGACGAATGTCCTCCGCGCGCAGCGCCTGGATCAGCCACAGCTGATCGTTCTGAAAGCTCTGCATCTCGTTCTCACCTCCTTTCATTCGTCGTCGTCCCCGGAGTCGTCCTCCTCGACGTCGTCGTCGAGCGAGCGGCCGGTATGGGTCATGAACACGTCGTGGAGCGTCGCGGCTCGTCCGGTCCGCTCCGCCTCGGCGGCGATCAGGCCGGCAGGGCTGTCCTCGGCCACGACCCGGCCACCGTTGATCACGGTGATCGCGTCGCACAGGCGCTCGGCCTCGTCGAGGTCGTGCGTCGTCAGGACGATCGAGGCGTCGTGGCTCGCGCGGAGCTCCTCGATGAAGGCCTGGACGTCGAGCTTCGAGCGGGGATCGAGCCCGGTCGTCGGCTCGTCGAGGAGCAGGAGCGAGGGACTGGTCAGGAGGGCCCGAGCGATCGCGACCTTCTGCTGCATCCCGCGGCTCATCTGCTCGATCGGCCGGCCGATCCGCTTCTGGCCGATGCCCAGCCGTTCGAGGATCTCGACGGCCCGGAGCCTGGCCCCCGCCGCGTCCAGGCCGTACAGCCGGGCCGCGAACAGGAGGTTCTCCATCGGGCTGAGCTTCTTGAAGAAGGCGGCGTCGACGCTGACCCGGTTGATCAGCCGCTTGACCGCCATCTCGTCCCGCTCGAGGTCGTGGCCGAAGACGGACACCCGGCCCTCGTCGAGGGTCAGGAGACCCGAGACGAGGCGGATCAGCGTCGACTTGCCCGACCCGTTCGCGCCGAGGATCCCAACGATGTCACCGCGCTCGAGGCGGAGCGACACGTTCGCGATCGCCGTCACCGGCTTGCGCTTGCGGCCCACGACGAACCGTTTCGTGACGGCCTCGACGAGGAGCGCCGGCACGGTCCGGTCCAGCTCGGCGGCCGCGCGCGTCGAGACGCCGTCGGCCCGAGCGATCTTCTGTTGTCCGACTAGCGTTGCCGTCACAGGGGTGACTCCTACGTGTCGCGGTTGCCCGCTGGAACCCACGGAATCGAACGAGCCGTGGACCTCGTCGGTTGGGTCCACGGCTCGGGGATGCCTCGCGAGGCATCAAAAAAGCCGGGGGCCCGTCTGGCCCACGGCTCGTGGTTCGCTCGGTGGCGGGTTACCGCCTCAGGGCTAGCTCGAGATGGGCACAGATCTCCCGCCATCGACGGCGCCGATGGGCGCGGTCGCGGGCCGGAAGAGCAGGTGGTTCATCATTCGGAGTCGTCCTCCGGGAGCCAGATGAGGGCGGGCGATCTGCACGCCGGCGCGCAGTCTACGCGTCGCGTCGCGAGGCCGTCAACCGGGCGGAATGACGACCGCCGGGCCGCGACGAATGACGTAGGCGCGGCTCTGCGAGCGGTGCGAACGGGTCAGGCGTCTCGGCGAACGGTCACGCGGCGGACGGTCGACTGCGGCGAATCGACCGCCTGGACGACACGGAACCCGGCCGCCTCGAACGTCGAGAGGAGGCCGGTGTAGCCGAGCGCCGCGGGGACCCGGGCGTTACCCGGATCCACGGGATACGCCTCGAGGGCGGGCGCGCCGTGATCGCGGGCGTAGGCCGAAGCCGCGTCGAGGAGCAACGTCGTCAGACCGCGGCCGCGGGCCGCCTTCGAGACGACGAAGCAGACGATCGACCAGACCGGCGTGTCGTCGATGGGCGGCCGGACCTTGGAGTGGACCAGGCGCTGGTAGTCCGCTCGCGGCGCGACGCTGACCCAGCCAACGGGGCGGCCGTCCTCGTACGCAAGGAGCCCCGGGGCCGGGTCACGACCCTCGTTGACGAGGCGGTGGAGCCCGTCGCGGGCCTCGCCGGCGGTGCCGAACGACCAGTCCTTCGAGCGGAGTCGCCAGAACATGCACCAGCAGGTCTTCGGGTCGCCACCCTCGCCGAAGAGCGTCGCGACGTCGTCCCAGCGCGCGGCTGTCAACGGGACGATCTCGACGGCGGCGGCGTCGAGGGGCTCACGCGGTGGAGCGCTGCGGGCCGGCATCGCGACGATCCTAACCGGGCCGGCGGTCCACTCCTGTCATGATCGCGCCGATGAACGACCACCTTGCAGCGTTCCGGCGGATGGCGACGCCGGGCCGCCGATCGATCGTCGAGCTGATCGCCGGCGGCGAGCTCGATGCGGAGCTGGCCGCGCTCGTCTGGCTGCTCGTCGAGGCGCGCCTGCCGCTCGTCGTGGCCGGGCTGGCCCGGAACGTCGGGAAGACGACGCTCCTCGAAGCCATGCTCGACTTCCTCCCGCCGACGGCCCGGCGCGTGGACCTCGCCGGCGCGGACGAAGACTTCGCGTGGCTCCCGGAGGCGACGGCCCTCGGCTGGTCGAGCGCGGCGCCGGTCCCGACTCCTCAGGAGCCGCTGCCGGTCACGCCTGCGACGGGCTATCTCGTCGCCGGCGAGCTGTCGGAGCACCTCCCGATCTACACCTGGGGCCGCGCCGCTCGCACGCTGGTCCGTGCCGCCTCGATCGGCTACGGAATCGCGGCGACGATCCACGCCGATCGGCTCGAGGATGTCCACGACGAGCTGCGCTCTGCGGCCGTCGGGCTGACCGACGACGAGCTGTCCTACCTCGGCCTGGTCCTCGTCCTGCGACCCGTTGGCATCGACGGCGGCCATCACGCCCGGCGGGTCGTCGCGGCGCACTACGCGCGCCCGGTGGGGCGCGACGAGCACGGTCACGTCCAGCGTCTGCCCCCGGCGGTTCTCGCCGTCCACGACGAGCACGCGGATCGGCTCGAGCATTTCGCCTGGGGGATCATGCCGGAGCTGGCCCTCCGGCTGGGACGCCGCTCAGGCGACCTCGAAGCGGAGCAGCGCCGCCGGGCGGCGGTCCTCGACGGCCTCGTCCGGTCCGGGACCGTGGACGTCGAGTCCGTCCGGGCGGCGATCCGCGAGGCGCGCGCTGTCGGTGAGCCGTCGGGAACGCGCCCGAACTGACGGGCTCGGTCGTGGCAGGGCGCCCGACCTGCCAAGATGACCGGACGATGCGCCTTCCGACAGGCCCCTCCGTCACGTTCCTGTTCACCGACATCGAAGGGTCGACCCGCCTCGAGCGTGGCGTCGGCTCGACGAGGTGGGCGGGCCTCGTCGCGCGCCACGACCGGCTCGTCCGCGACGCCGTGGAGCGGGCCGGCGGCGTCGTGGTGAAGACCGAGGGCGACGCGTTCTTCGCGGCGTTCGCGGCGCCATCGGAGGCGATCCGCGCCGCCGTCCGTGCCCAGCGCGCGCTGGCGGCCGAACCGTGGGGCGACGCGGCCCCCCGCGTCCGGATGGGCCTCCACGTGGGCGAGGGCCGGCTGCGCGAGCGGGCGGGCCCGACCGAGCCGGAGGACTACGTCGGGATCGACGTGAACTACGCCGCGAGGGTCGCCGCGACCGGCAACGGGGGCCAGATCGTGCTGTCCGACGGGCTGGCGGATGCGATCCGTTCCGTGCTGGGCCAGGGCGACGAGCTGGCCGGTGTGGAGCTCGTCGACGAGGGACTCCGGATCGTCAAGGACTTCGACGATCCGGCTCGGCTCCATCGGCTGGTCGTGGGCGGGGCCGCCGATGATCCGCGACCGCTGCGCACGATCGATCCGCCGTCGAACCTGCCGGGCGACGTGACGGCCCTCGTCGGTCGGGACCTGGACATCTCGCTCGCGCGAGAGGCGCTCCTGTCGTCGAGGGTCGTGACGCTGACCGGCCCCGGTGGCAGCGGCAAGACCCGCCTGGCCCTCGGCGTGGCCCGCTCGGTCGCCGACCGCTTTCCGCATGGGACCTGGTTCGTCGATCTCGCCTCGCTCCGTGATTCGCAGCTGATCGAGACCGCGGTCGCCTCCGCGCTGGGGGTCCGTGAGTCGTCCGAGTCCGCCGTCTCGGATGCCCTCCGAGGGATGCTCCGCGATCGGTCGATGCTGCTGGTGCTGGACAATCTCGAGCAGCTCCTGCCCGGGGCGGCCGAGGTCGTCTCCGGCCTGGTCCGGGCCGCGCCGGAGCTGCGGGTGCTGGGCACGAGTCGCGAGCTGCTCCGGATCGCCGGGGAGCGCGGCTACCCCGTGCCGCCGCTGGACCCGACGGCGGGCGTCACCCTGTTCGAGGAGCGAGCGCGGGCCCATCGGCCGGATCTGGCCCTGACCGCCGAGGTGGAGGCGACGATCCGGGCGATCTGCGACCGGCTGGGCGGCCTGCCGCTCGCGATCGAGCTGGCCGCCGCCCGGATCCGGACGCTGACGCCGGCGATGATCCTCGAGCGGCTCGGGCGGAGCCTGGACCTGACCGCCAACGCGCGCGACCTGCCCGAACGCCAGCGCACGCTCCGCGGCGCGATCGACTGGAGCCACGACCTCCTGGACGATCCCGAGCGGCGGCTCTTCCGGCGACTGGGCGTGTTCGCCGGCGGCTGGACGATCCCGATGGCGGAGGCCGTGGTCGATCCCGAGCACGACCTCGGGATCGACCTGGTCGACGGCCTCGAATCGCTCGCCGACAAGAGCCTGACCCGGATCGAGCCGCCGAGCGGTGAAGCGGTGGCGGCCTCGGCGGAGCCGGCGGCGGCGATCGAGGACGAGGTCCGCTTCAGCCTCCACCCGCTCCTCCGCGAGTACGCCCAGGAGCGACTGACGGAGAGCGGCGAGCTGAGCCTGATGGAGGCGCGCCATGCCGACGCCGTCAGCGCGCTGGCGGAGGCGCTCGGTCCGGGCATCACCGGGCCGAATGCCGTGGCGATCCTGCGTCGGCTGGACCGCGAGGCCTACAACCTGCGGGCGGCGATCGACTGGTCGATCGACAACGACGTCGCGGATGTGGGCCTGCGGCTGTCGGGCGCGATCTGGCGCTGGTACCACCAGCGGAACCACCTCCGCGAAGGGCGGGCGATCGTGGCCGAGCTCCTGGGCCGGACACCGCATGGCGACCCGCGCGTCCGGATCGCGGGGCTGGCCGCCCAGGGTGGCCTGGCCTACTGGATGTCCGACGTCGACGGGGCCGAGACCGCCTACGGCGAGCGGCTGGCGATCGCCGAGTCGATCGGGGATCCCGCGCTCCTCGCGGACGCCCACTACGACTTCGGCTTCATCGGGATGCTCCGGAAGGACGGCGCCAGCCTGCGCCGGCACGAGGACGTGGCGATCCGGCTCTACGAGCAGATCGGCGACGCTGCCGGCACGATCCGCGCCCGGCAGGCGCTCGTGCTCGCCGTGTTCCTGGCCGGCGAGCTCGTGTCCGCCCGTGACCTCGAGGAGCAGAACCTCCTGGCGTTCCGACGCACCAGCTCATGGAACGAGATCGCGGACAGCCTGACGTTCCTCACGGCCGTCCACATGCGTCTGGACGAACGCGGGATCGCCTGGTCGCGGCTGGCCGAGGCGCTCCGGATGTTCGCGGATGCGACCAACGCGTCAGGCCTCGCCCGAAGCCTGGGCATCGCCTCGCTCCTGCTGTTCCGGTCGGACGAGCCGGAGCTCGGGGCGCGGGTCGCGGGGGCGGCGTACGAGCTGGTTCGCGTCCACGGCGTGATGATGGCCCCGGTGGTGGTCCTCCATCTCCCCGACCCTCGGGTCGAGGCCGCGGAGCACCTCGGGGCCGCCCGAGCCGACGAGCTCCTGGCGGCCGGGGCTGCCACGCCGATCGACGACGTCGTCGCCGAGACGATGGCGTTCGCGGTCGCGGCGTCTGCGGCCGTCGCGGCGGCGCCGGCCGGATCGTCGTCGTCCGGCGGCGGGGCCTGAGCGCGGGATGCTCCTCGGGATCGACCACCTCGTCCTCGCGACCGAGGACCCCGATGCGGCCGCAGCCGAGCTCGAGCGCAAGCTCGGGCTGGCGGTGGGTGGCGGCGGCCGGCACGACGCCCTGGGGACCCTGAACCGGCTCGTCTGGCTCGGCGACGCCTACCTGGAGCTGATCGGCGTGTTCGACGCCGAGCTGGCGGCGCGAAGCTGGCTCGGGCGGCCGGTTCTCGACGCGCTGGCGTCGGGGACGGGGCTCGTGACCTGGGCGATCGCGGTCGACGATCTCGAGGAGGCGCTCCGCTGGGGACCCCCGGACGGGGGCCTCGACGGGCCGCTCGATGGTGAGCGGCGGCGGCCCGACGGGCGCGTGGTGCGCTGGCGGATGGCACGACCCCCGGAGCCGTCGCCCGTGGCGCCCTTCCTGATCGAGCACGACCCGGCGGGCGCCGAGTGGACGGCGGAGGAACGAGCGACCCGGGCGGAGGAGCGCCACCCCGTCGGCGGCCGCGTTCGCCTCGTCGGCGTGGAGATCGCGACGCCGTCACCCGCCGTCGCGGCCGGCGGCTTGCGGCGGCTCCTCGCCGCGGCCGTGGAGCCGGCTGGTCGCGGCGCCGTCCGGGTCCGGCTCGGCGCCCACGAGGCACGGCTCGTCGTCGAGCGGCCGCGGGGTCCGGCGGGGATCGACCTCCTCGCCGATGTCCCGCTCCGGACCCGGGTGACCCGGATCGGCGACTGCGACATCCGACTCCGCGGGCAGCCGGTGGAGGCCGTGCCGCCGCCGCCGGACGAGGACCTGCCCGGCGTTTGACGCTGCAACGACCCAGTCGTACGCTCGGCGCCCGTGGTTGCTTCGCCGTCCGATCCCGTCACCCGGCCGCAGACGCTCGGTGAGCTGCGCGCCACGGGCTGGACGAGCCGGACCGTCAAGGCGGAGCTGCGGACCAACCTCCTCGCCCGGCTGGCCGCGAACCGCCCGATCGTCAGCGGCATCGTGGGCTACGACGAGACGGTCCTGCCGGCGATCGAGAACGCGATCATCGCCGGCCAGGACCTCGTCCTCCTCGGCGAGCGCGGCCAGGCGAAGACCCGCCTCGCCCGGCTGCTCGTGGGCCTCCTCGACGAGGCACTGCCGGTCGTCCGTGGCGGCGAGCTGAACGACGACCCGCTCGCGCCGATCAGCCCGAGCGCCCGGGCGATCGTGGAGGAGCACGGCGACTCGACGCCGCTCGACTGGCTGCCCCGCGACCGCCGCTACGCCGAGAAGCTGGCCACGCCGGACATCACGATCGCCGACCTGATCGGCGAGGTCGACCCGATCCGCGTGGCGGAAGGCCGCTACCTGAGCGACGAGCTGACGCTCCACTACGGCCTGATCCCGCGAGCGAACCGCGGCATCTTCGCGATCAACGAGCTGCCCGATCTGGCCGAACGGATCCAGGTGGGGCTGCTGAACATCCTCGAAGAGCGCGACGTGCAGATCCGCGGCTTCACTGTCCGCCTCCCGCTCGACCTGTTCGTCGTCGCGAGCGCGAATCCCGAGGACTACACGTCTCGCGGCCGGATCATCACGCCGCTCAAGGACCGTCTGGGCTCGCAGGTCCGGACCCATTACCCGCGCACCCTCGATCACGAGCTCGAGATCGTGCGCCAGGAGAAGCAGCGCTTCGCCGGCGAGGAGGGCGAGCCGACGGTCGTCGTGCCCGCATTCGTCGAGGAGCTGCTCGCCGAGCTGACCCATCTCGCCCGCCGCTCCCCGGAGATCTCGCAGCGGAGCGGGGTGAGCGTCCGCGTCACTGTCGCGAACACCGAGGTCCTCGAGGCCGCGGCCCTGCGCCGGGCGGTCCGCCTCGGGGAGACCGTGGCCGCGCCGCGCGTCTCGGACCTCGGCGCCGTCATCGCCTCGACGGTCGGCAAGATCGAGCTCGAATCGGTGGGCGACGAGGCCCCCGAGGAGCGAATCGTCGAGCGGCTGATCACGAAGGCCCTGTTCGCGACGTTCGGGCGGCGGGTCGACGTCGACGACCTGGACGATGTCGTGCTGGCCTTCGAGGACGGCCTCGTCGTCGACACCGGAGAGCGCGTCCCATCGCGCGACTACGTGCGCTGGATGGCCGAGATCCCGGGGCTCCACGACGCGGTCCGCCGGCTCGGCACGTTCGACGTGACCGACGGGGCGGAGGAGCCGGCGGTCGTCGCCTCGGCCGTCGAGTTCCTCCTCGAAGGCCTCCACCTGTCGCGCCGAATCAACAAGGATCGCTCGGGAGCGGGCACGGTCTACCGGCGATGAGCTCCGGGCCTGGAGGCGAGTCGCGCGTGACCTCCGCCCGCCGTCCCGCTTCGTGCATCGGCGGACACGCTCCGGCGGCCGGCGGGCCAGCGCGCCATGCACCAAGCAGCATCGCCGGCAGGACCTTCGCCGGCAGGACGCTCGCCGGGCGGGCGTCCGAGACCGTCCGATGACGGCGGGATACACCCCGGATCCGCGCGACCTGGCGGCGCCGGCTGCCGCCGAGGCCGGCCGCGACGCCCTCCTGAGCCGCGCGGCCCGCTACGCCCGCTGGGACGGGACCCAGACGATCCCGGCCCTCGACGCGGACGAGATCCTGGACGCCCTCGCCGACGACGTGATGGCCGAGGGCGACCTCTCGGAGGCGCTGCGCCGCCTGATGGAGCGCGGCTGGCGGACGAGCGATCCAACGCGGCGTGACCTGCCCGGGCTCGACGAGCTGCGCGAGCGGCTGCGCCGGCGGCGCGAGGAGCTCCAGGAGCGATACCAGCTCCGTGACGTCCTCGCCGACGTCCGCCAGGAGCTCGACGACATCGTCGCCCAGGAACGAGCCGGGATCGAGCGGCGCCTCGACGAGGCAGCCGCCGGCCCGCCGACGGGCGGCTCGCCGACGGGCGGCTCGCCGACGGGCGGCGCGGAGCCCGATGCGGCCGACGCGGCGCTCCGGAACATGCTCCGCGACGCGGCCGCCCGGCGGATCGACCAGCTCGACGCCCTGCCGCGCGACGTCGGCGGGCGGATCCGCCGCCTCGAGGAGTACGACTTCATGGAGCCGGCGGCTCGCGACCGGTTCAACGAGCTGACCGAGCGGCTCCGCAAGCAGACCCTCGACCGGTTCGTGGAAGGCCTGAGCGAGGCGATCCAGGGCACGACCCCCGAGGAGCTCCAGGCGAACCGGGACATGGTCCGCGACCTGAACTCGCTCCTCGAGGAGCGCCTGGAGGGGCGCGAGCCGGGCCAGGATCAGGTCGACGACTTCCTCGCCCAGCACGGCCGCTTCTTCCCGGGCGCCCGGACGCTCGACGACATCGTCGAGCAGCTCACCCAGCGGATGGCGGCGATGCAGTCGCTCCTCCGCTCGATGACCCCGCAGCAGCGGGCCGAGCTCCAGTCGATGATGGATGCGCTCCTCCGCGACGATCGGCTGCGCTGGGACCTGGCGAGGCTCGCATCGAACCTGGACCAGCTGATGCCGGATGGGCTCGGCGAGGGCTACGACTTCAGCGGCGAGGAGTCGCTGGGCCTGGAGCCGGCCCTCGACCGGATCGGCCAGCTCCAGGCCCTCGATGCGCTCGAGGACGAGCTCGGCGCGATCGAGAGCCCCGGCGACCTGGCCGGCCTCGACCGCGACGGCGTGCGCGATCTCCTCGGCCCGGACGCCGCGCGCGATCTGGAGGCCCTCGATGAGCTCGCACGGCAGCTCGAAGCTGCCGGGTACCTCACCCGCGATGGCGACCGCCTCGAGCTCACGCCGCGGGGCAGCCGGCGGATCGGCCAGAAGGTCCTCGACGACCTGTTCGCCCGGCTCTCGCGCGACGCCTTCGGGGGCCACCGGATCGACCGCGCCGGCCGGGGAGGGGAGCGCGAGGAGACGACGAAGCCGTACGAGTTCGGCGATCCGTTCCATCTCGACATCCGGGGCACCATCGACAACGCCCTGCGTCGGCCCGAGAACGCGCCCGAGGCTCGATTGGGGCGCGGCGATCCCGGCGTCCGCCTCTCACCGCGCGACTTCGAGGTGTTCCGGACCGAGCAGCTGACCCGGACCTCGACCGTCCTGCTCGTCGACATGAGCCGCTCGATGCTCCTGCGCGGCTGCTTCCTGGCGGCGAAGAAGGTCGCCGTCGCGCTCGATACGCTGATCCGGACCCAGTTCCCTCACGACGACCTGACCGTCATCGGGTTCGCCTACTACGCCCGCGAGCTGCGGCCGGAGGCCCTGGCCGAGCTGACCTGGCACGGCTACGAGTACGGGACGAACCTCCAGCACGGCCTGATGCTCGCTCGACGGATCCTCGCCCGGCAGCGCGGCGCCAACCGCCAGGTCGTCGTGATCACCGACGGCGAGCCCACGGCCCACTTCGAGAATGGCCAGGTCGAGTTCAGCTACCCGCCGACGCGGCGGACGATCACCGAAACCCTCCGCGAGGTCCAGCGCTGCACCCGCGACGGGATCACGATCAACACATTCATGCTCGAGCGATCGCGCGCCCTGGCCGAGTTCGTGGCCCTCGTCACCCGGTTGAACCGCGGCCGGGCCTTCTACGCGACGCCGGAGCGGCTCGGCGAATACGTGCTGGTGGATTTCGTCTCGGGCCGGACGCGCGCCGCGAGCTGATGGCGCGCAATCGCGTCAAGACGTGCGGTGCGCGCGACTATTCTTCGAAGGACTGACACCGGACGCCGTACAGAGAGGGAGTGCCCATGTCGCCCTGGTTCCAGATCGTCCTGTTCCTGCACGTGTTCGGAGCGATCCTCGCCTTCGGGCCGACCTACGCCTATTCGATCATCGGGGCGATGGGCGGCAGGGAGCCGATGCACGCGAACTTCGCCATCCGGGTCTCGGACCGGATCGGCACGACGCTCGTGTATCCGCTCGCGGTCGTCCAGGGGATCACCGGGCTCCTCTTGATCTGGCTCGGGAACATCGATCTGACCAAGTCGCTCTGGCTCGGGATCGCGATCGTCCTGTACGTGGGCGCGCTGGCATTCGCCTTCACCGGCCAGCGGAACGCGGTCCACCGGGTCATCGAGCTGTCGACGCCTCCGGCGGGTGGGCCGCCCCCCGGCGCGCCGGCCGGACCGCCGCCCGGGCTGCCGGAGGCGGTGAAGAAGGTCCAGCAGGGCGGGATGGCGCTCGGGCTGACGATCGCGGTGATTGTCTTCCTGATGGTGACGAAGCTCAGCTTCTGAGCGCCCTCGGCGGCCCCTCCACGAGCAGCCGCTGCTCATTCCAGCGCGCGAAGGCGCTCTCGGCGGTCACGGCGAGCAGATTCGGCTCGTTCCGGCGCGTGAACGGCCCGATCCGGGCCCACCGTTGCCCGCCGCGTGAAGGAATGAGCACCGGCTGCTCATCCCGAGCGCTCGCGGGTCCGTGACGGGGCGCTCCGCGGGGCGCTCCACGGGGCACGCGGCTACGATGGACCCAACCAGCAGGGAGCCCGCCATCCGATGCCGCATGTCGCCGAACGCACCTCCGATCTGATCGGCCGCCTCGCCGGCGCCGCCCACCTCGACGGGGAGCGGCTGGTCGTCGATGACGAGGCCGCCATCCGCGGCGACGTCATCCGCGACCTCGCCTGGACCGCGGCCTTCGCGACCGACGACGCGACGATCGCGGCCGCTCAATGGCTGGTCCGCGAAGCGGCCCGCGAGCTCGGCGCGCTCAGCGCGAGCATCCACGACCTGTACGTGGCCCGGTCTCGCGGTGAGGTCGCCGGGTTCACGGTCCCGGCGATCAACATCCGGGCCCAGACCTTCGACATGGCCCGGACGGTCTACGAGACTGCCGCCGCCGCCGACGTCGGGGCCGTGATCGTGGAGCTCGCCCGGAGCGAGCAGACCTACACGTTCCAGCGGCCCGCGGACTACGCGACCTCGGTCCTCGCGGGCGCGATCGCCGCGGGCTGGCGCGGCCCGGTCTTCATCCAGGGCGACCACTACCAGTTCAACGCGAAGAAGTACGCGACCGATCCGGAGGCGATGACCGAGGAGATCCGGCGGGCGTGTCGCCTCGCGATCGACGCCGGCTACCGGAACATCGACATCGACAGCTCGACCCTGGTCGACCTCTCGAAGCCCAACGTCGACGAGGAGCAGCGCCAGAACTACCTCCGGGCGGCCGAGCTCACGGCGCTCATCCGTTCGCTCGAGACCGATGGCGTGACCGTCAGCGTCGGCGGCGAGATCGGCGAGGTCGGCAAGGAGAACTCGAACGAGGCCGAGCTGGTCGCCTATCTCGACGGCTATCGCGCCGAGCTCGACCGGCTGGCGCCTGGTGCCACCGGGATCAGCAAGGTCAGCGTCCAGACGGGAACTTCGCACGGCGGCGTGCCGTTGCCGGACGGCTCGGTCGCCGCGGTCAAGCTCGATTTCGAGGTGCTCCGCCGGCTCGGTGAGGTCGCCCGCTCGCGCGGACTGGCGGGCGCGGTCCAGCACGGTGCCTCC
Organism: Candidatus Limnocylindrales bacterium; assembly: GCA_035693125.1. Classification (GTDB taxonomy): domain Bacteria; phylum Chloroflexota; class Limnocylindria; order Limnocylindrales; family CSP1-4; genus CF-46. The sequence continues at coordinate 49,894 of DASSHB010000031.1, forward strand.
ACCCTGCCCGATGAACTGTTCCACCGCTTCCCCGCCGTCGAGACGGCCGAGATTCACCTCGCGACCGGCTTCCAGAACGCGCTCTATGAGCATCCGGCGTTCCCGGCCGAGCTCCACCGCGAGATCGAGGCGTGGTGCTTCGAGAACGCGCTCGACGAGCGCAAGCCCGATCAGACCGACCAGCAGTTCGTCTACACCACGCGGAAGAAGGCGATCGGACCGTTCAAGCGGAAGCTCTGGGACCTGGCCACCAAGGACGAGATCCTCGCGGGCCAGCGGCGGAAGATCGCGTTCCTGTTCACCGAGCTCGGCGTGAACGGCTCGCGCGGGATGGTCGATCGCTACATCCGGCCGGTCGAGCAGCGGACCGCGGCCCCGGAGGGCATCCGCCAGGCCACGCGAGCGGCCGGCTGACGGAGCGGCCGCCGAGCGACGGGCGCGAGGGCACGCCGCCCGGCGTCCGGATCCGGCCGGAGCGAGCGGCCGATGCCGCGGCGATCGACGCGCTCCACCTCGCGGCGTTCCGGGATCCGAAACTGCCGCCCCTCGTCGCATCGATCCGGTCCTCGCCAGGCTGGATCCCCGGGCTCGCACTCGTCGCCGACCGGCCCGCCGAGCCGGGTGCGCCGATCGTCGGCCACCTCATCGTGAGCGGAACGACCCTCGTCACCGACCGCGGCGGGACGGTGCCGATCCTGATGCTGTCGCCGCTCGGCGTGGTGCCGGACGAGCAGAACCGCGGAATCGGGAAGGCCCTGAGCCGGGCGGCACTGGCGCTCGCCGACGAGCGGGACGAGCCGCTGATGATCGTCCAGGGCCACCCCGACTACTACCCGCGCTTCGGGTTCGTCCGCGGCCGGACGATCGGCGTGCTCCCGCCCGAGCACCTCGGCGCGATCGACCGGGCCTGGATGGTTCGCCGCCGCCCCGGCGCGCCCGCGATCCGCGGCCGGGTCGTCTACCCGGAGGCGTTCATCGAGCTCGACTGAGCGCCGTTGCCCGCACCGCGGTGGCTCACGGGCAGATCCCGAGCAGGCGACAGAACAGGCCGGTGGGCGTCGGCGTCGGCGTCGGTGTCGGTGTCGGCGTCGGCGGCGGGGTGGGGACGGGCGTTGGCGTGGGCGTGGGTGGAGGCGTCGGCGGGGGGGTCGCAGCCGGTGTCGGGCGAGGCGTTGGCGCAGCGGTCGGTGCCGGGGTCGGCCGGATCGTGGGCGCAACGGTCGGCGCGCCGGACGCCGGGGTCGCGGGCGGAGTCACGGCAGGCGGGACGCCCGCGGCGGACGGCGCGTTCGGAGCCACCGCAGCCGCCGAGGCGGCGCTCGTCGCGCCCGGTGCGGTCGGACCGATCTCGAGGACACCGGAACCGCTCGGAGCTCCGGCCGCCACCGTGCTCACCGGCCCGAGGCTCGCCTCGGCCAGCAACGGATCCGACGCGAGGACGACCTGGCGTGGGGCCGGGTCGTAGGCGCCCGTCGACTGCGGTCCGGACAGCACGATGCCCAAGACGATCGCGAGGATCGCCCCGGGCACGAGCGCTACGAAGGCGCGAAGGCGAGTGCGTTCGTCCAAGCAGTCCTTCCTCGACGGGCGTTCGCCAGCGGCGGCTTGGCGGATGAACGCCGCGGTGTCCGGACGCACCATGGGCGGCGCGCCCGACGGACGGTCGGATCGAGTGTGACGCCACTCCTGGGTCAGGTCGATGGCCGCGAGGCTCGCTGGCCTTGAGATTCCGTGTCAAGCCCATCCACCGCAACGCGCGAGACGGCGTTGACATCGATCGGGCATCGGCGGATGCTCCCGCCACTCGCGATCGGCCGGAGGGACCGCTCGCGGATGTCCCCGCGTCCTCGCGTCCACTCCAGCGATCAGGCGCGCACGAGTTCGTGCGACGGTAGGAGGAGGAGATCGTGACGGGATCGGTCCAGGACCAGGCGGCGCGCGACGACGCGCATCTTCGCTCGTTAGGGATCAAGCCCGAGCTCAAGCGGACGCTCGGCTTCCTCTCGAACTTCGCCGTCGCGTTCAGTTACATCAGCGTGTCGACTGGCACGTTCACGAACCAGGCCGTGGCCTTCGGCGTCGGTGGTCCGGCGATCTTCTGGGCCTGGCCGCTCGTCATCCTGGGTCAGACCTTCGTCGCCCTGAACTTCGCCGAGCTCGCCAGCCACTTCCCGGTCGCCGGTTCGATCTACCAGTGGTCGAAGCGGCTCTCGAACAAGACCCTCGGCTGGTTCACAGGCTGGATCTATTTCTGGGCCGGAGTGATCACGGTGACCGCCGTCGCGGTGACCGTGCCGTTGGTCCTGTCGACGATCGTCGGCTTCAAGCTGTCGGATCCGTCGATCGTGCCCTTCCTGGACAATCAGTCGTTCCTCGGGCTCCTCACGCTGCTCACGACGACGCTCATCAACGTCGCCGGCGTCCGCCTCCTGGCGATCATCAACAACATCGGCGTCGCCGCCGAGATCCTAGGCATGGTCGTGTTCGCGTTGATCCTGCTGTTCTTCGCGAACCACCAGCCGCTGTCGATCCTGACCGATACCTCCTACACGAGCGACCTGGGCGGCGGTAACTACCTGCCCGTCTTCGCCGTCGGCGCGTTCATGGCGCTGTTCGTGGTCTACGGCTTCGACACGGCCGGAACCTTCGGCGAAGAGACGCTCGACGCCGGTCGCCAAGCGCCCCGCGGAATCCTGTCCGCGATCTGGCTGTCGGGCATCGTCGGCGCGATCTTCCTGATCGCCGTCACGCTGTCATTCCCCGATATGAACGCCGCCGTCGCCAGCGGTCAGGCATTCGGCTTCCCGATCGCCGACACGATCAAGGGCAACCTGATATTCGCCTTCCCCGGTGGCTTCACGATGGGCGACCTCTATCTGGTCGTGATCCTGATCGCGGTGTACGTCTGCACCCTGGCGATCCAGGGCGCGACGGTTCGGCTGATGTTCTCGATGGGCCGAGACCATCGCCTGCCGATGGGCGCCACCTGGGGTCACGTCCATCCCACCCTGAAGACGCCCGCCAATGCCGCCGTCGCGGTCGGCATCCTGGCCGCAATCCCGCTGTTCGTCACCGGCGCCGGCAGCGCGGCGATCCTCGCGATCGGGGCGACCGGGATGATCTATCTCGCCTACCTGATGTGCAACCTCGGCGTGCTCGCCGCACGGACCCGTGGCTGGCCGCACCAGGGGGCGTGGTTCAAGCTCGGGAGCTGGGGCACGATCATCAACATCGTGGCCATCGTCTACGGCGCCGTGATGGTCGTGAACATCGGCCTCTGGACGTCAACCCTGTTCGGAGACTTCGGCAGCGACCTCCGCAACACGTGGTCGAACCCGTTCATCAACACGTTCCTGAAGGTTGGCGGCAACCTGCTCGACGGGCTGCCGGCGATCCCGGTCTTCGAGGCCCTGGTCGGGGTCGTGGTGATCGTCGGGCTGGTCTACTACCTCGTCGCCCAACGAGGCCGTGAGGAGGCCGTCGCCGCCGATCTCGCAACGGGCGAGGCCGTGATCGGCTGACCTGGGATCACGAGGCAGTCCTGGGCGGCGCGTCGTGACGGCGCGCCGCCTCCGCATGTCCGGCGAGGTTCGGCGTGGCGACTGAGACCGACGCGCCGCTCCACGGCGACCTCCGCGACGAGCTCGTCGGCGCGATGCAGCGCGTGCCGGAGCTGACCGGGGCCGAGCTCACCCTCACCGCCTTGAGCGGCGGCATCACGAACCGCAACTTCCTCGTCACGGTCGCCGGCCGTCCCGAGCGCTACGTGATCCGCCTGGCCGGCAACGACACCCACCTGTTGGGAATCAGCCGCGAGGTCGAGCACGCGGCGACGGTCGCCGCGGCCGGGGTCGGCGTCGGGCCGGAGGTCACCGCATTCATCCGGCCCGAGGGCTACCTCGTCACGAGGTTCATCGACGGCTCCCCGGTGTCCGACGAGGCGATCCATCAGGCGGCCACACTCCAGCGCGTCGGGGAGTCGCTCCGGCGGATCCACGACGGCCCGGCGATCCCGGGCCTCTTCGTCCCGTTCCGGATCGTCGAGGCGTACCGTGCCCTCGCGGCAACGCGGGGCGTTCCGATCCCCGCCGAGTACGAGCTCGCGATGGCGCTCTCCCGCCGGATCGAGCTGGCGTTCCTGGCGAACCCGGTCCAGCTCCGGCCATGCCACAACGACCTGCTGAATGCGAACTTCATCGACGACGGCCAGCGGATCCGGATCGTCGACTGGGAGTACGCCGGGATGGGCGACCCGTTCTTCGACCTGGGCAACTTCTCGATCAATCACGACCTCGCCCCGGACGAGGACGCCGAGGTCCTCCGAGCCTACGAGCGCGAGGTCCGCCCCGACCGGCTGGCGCGGCTGACCCTGATGCGGACCGTGTCGGACTTCCGCGAGGCGATGTGGGGCGTCCTCCAGCAGGGCGTCAGCACCCTCGACGTCGATTTCGTGACGTACGCGGGAGAGCATTTCGAGCGGCTGCTCTCGCATGCGACCACGCCCGCGTTCGAGCGGGCCCTCCGCGAGGCCGCCGGCTGACGCTGGACCGTCCGCGGCAGCAGCCGCCCGCCCGGCTACCCTTCGGGCGTGGATCGTCCGTCTGCCGCTCGCTCGGCGGGCCTGCTCGTCGTGGCGTTCGTCGCGACCCTCGTGCTCCTCGCCGGCGGCCGGGCCTTGATCGGGCGAGGCGGCGCGGCCCCGCAACGATCGCCGGCTCTGTCCGGGCTCAGCCCATCGGCGATCGCCCCCGGGTCGATCCCGCCCAGCGTGGCGCCGGCCACCGTGCCTCCGGCCGTCGAACCGAACGCGTCCGACGCGCCGACGTTCGTCCTCCTCGGGGCCGGCGACATCGCCAACTGCTCCCTCGACGGCGCGAAGCAGACGTCGGACCTCCTGCTCGGGCAGCCGGGCTGGATCTTCACCGCCGGGGACAACGCCTACGGCAACGGGAGCGCCGAGGACTACGCCTCGTGCTACGCGCCGACCTGGGGCCGCGTCCTCGGCCGGACGATCCTGCCCGCGGCCGGCAACCATGACTGGAACACGCCGAACGCGCAGGGCTATCGCGACTACTTCGGGAGCCGGGCGGCCCCGCAGGGGACCACCTGGTACTCGACGACGATCGGGACCTGGCACATCGTCGTCCTGGATTCGGACTGCAACCGCGTCGGCGGGTGCGACCGTGACTCGGCGCAGGGCCGCTGGCTGGCCGCGGACTTGAAGGCCAGCGACGCCCGCTGCACCCTGGCGATCTGGCACCAGCCGCGGTTCAGCTCGGGGGTCCACGGGGACGATCCGCAAGTCGCTCCGTTCTGGGACCTGCTCTTCGAGCACGGGGCCGAGCTCGTGATCAACGGCCACGACCACGACTACGAGCGGTTCGGGCCGCAGGACCCGTCCGGGAAGGCGGACTCGCCGGCCGGCATCCGGGAGCTGGTCGTGGGGACCGGCGGCGCCGACCTCCGCGGATTCACCCACTCGACCCCGAACAGCGAGTTCCGGATGCAGGGGACGAACGGCGTCCTGCGCCTGACCCTCCACCAGGTCAACTACGACTGGGAGTTCCTGCCGACCGCGAGCGACATCGCGGAGTCCGGCAGCACGCCCTGCCACTGATCCGGTCGCCGCACGCCGTGACACGACCCCACGGCGGTCGGTCGGCCTCGATACGCTGACGGCGTGGTGGAGCATGCCCGGGCGGTGATCATCGGCGGCGGCGTCGGCGGGACGTCGGTCGCCTACCACCTCGCCGAGCGCGGCTGGCGGGACGTCGTCCTGGTCGACCGCGCGGAGCTGACGTCGGGATCGACATTCCACTCGGCCGGGCTGGTCGGCCAGCTCCGGAGCTCGGTGACCCTGACGACGATGATGATGTCCGGGGCGTCGCTCTACCGCCGGCTGAAGGAGCTGACCGGGGTCGATCCGTCGTGGCACGAGGTGGGATCGCTCCGGCTCGCCTCCTCTCCGGCCCGCTTCGAGGAGCTCCAGCGCCAGGCGAGCTGGGCGAAGACCTTCGGGCTGCCGCTCGAGCTGATCAGCGCGCGCGAGGCACAGGATCGGTTCCCGCTGATGTCGACCGAGGGCGTGCTCGGCGCGGTCTGGCTCCCGACCGACGGCTGGCTGGATCCCTCAGGACTCGCGATGGCCCTGGCGGCCGGCGCCCGCCAGAAGGGCGTCGCGATCCGGACGAACACCCGGGTCGTCGCCGTGGGCGTGGAGCGTGGCCGGGTGACGGGCGTGACGGTCGAGCTCCGGGACGGCTCGCGGGAGGAGATCCGCGCCGATGTCGTCGTCAACGCGGGCGGGATGTTCGCCCCGGAGATCGGCCGGCTGGCCGGCGTGACGATCCCGATCATCCCGATGGCCCACCAGTACCTGTTCACCGAGCCGATGGACGGCGTCCATTCGGGCCTGCCGCAGCTCCGCGACCCGGACAACCTCGTCTACTTCCGGGAGGAGGTCGGCGGCCTGTGCATGGGCGGCTACGAGCGCGAGCCGGCGCCGTGGTCGCTGGACGGCGTGCCAGCCGATTTCAACGGGAAGCTGCTCGCCCCCGACTGGCCCCGCTTCGAGCCGATCATGGCCGGCGCGGTCCGGCGGGTCCCGTCGATCGAGGGCGCCGGGGTCTCACGGGTGATCAACGGCCCCGAGGGGTTCACGCCCGACAACGAGTTCATCCTGGGCGAGTCGGACGTCCGCGGCTTCTTCGTCGCGGCCGGCTTCTCGGCGCACGGGATCGCGGGCGCCGGCGGCGTGGGCCGCCAGGCCGCGAGCTGGATCGTGGACGGCGAGCCCGAGCTCGACCTGTGGCACATGGACATCCGCCGCTTCGGCGGGGCGCACTGGCGCTCGCGCGAATGGACGCTCGCCCGGACGACCGAGGTGTACGCGACCTACTACGACATCCACTACCCGAACGAGGAGCGTCAGGCGGGCCGTCCGCTGCGCGTCTCGCCGACCTACGAGCGGCTTGCGGCGGCCGGAGCCGTCTTCGGCGAGAAGTCCGGCTGGGAACGGGTGAACTGGTTCGGCCCGAACGCCGACGACGCGCGGTTCGGCGGACGGCCCGCCCTCGAGGCCCTCCGGCCCCGCGGCTGGGCCGGCCAGCATTGGGATCCGGCCATCGCGGCGGAGTCGCTGGCGACCCGGCGTGATGCAGCCCTCTTCGACGAGACGAGCTTTGCCAAGCTCGAGGTCGTCGGGCCGGGGGCCGCCGCGTTCCTCCAGACGATGGCCGCCAACGACATCGACGTCCCGGTCGGCCGGATCGTCTACTCCTCGCTCCTCAACCGGCGGGGCGGAATCGAGTGCGACCTGACGATCACCCGGATCGCGCCCGACCGGTTCTTCCTCGTCACGGGAACGGCCTTCGGGCAGCACGATCTCGCCTGGCTGCGGATCCACCTGCCCGACGACGGCTCGGTCCAGCTCAACGACCTGACGTCGGGGCGCGTCTGCTTCGGTCTGTGGGGCCCGCGAGCCCGAGAGGTCCTCGGGCCGCTCACGACGGACGACCTCTCCAGCGGCGCGTTCCCGTACCTGACCGGCCGGCCGATCACGGTCGGGCGCGTGCCGGTGCTCGCCCTGCGCGTGACGTACGTCGGCGAGCTGGGCTGGGAGCTCTATGCCCAGAGCGAGTTCGGGCCGGCGCTCTGGGACACGCTCGTCGAGGCGGGCCGGCCGCACGGCCTCACCCTGGCCGGCTACCGGGCGATCGACGCGCTCCGGCTCGAGAAGGGCTATCGGGTGTGGTCGAGCGACATCACACCGGACGAGACGCCGTTCGAGGCGGGCCTCGGGTTCGCCGTGGCCCTCGACAAGGGCGTCGACTTCATCGGGCGGGAGGCGCTCATCGCGGCGAAGGCGGCCGGACCCAGGAAGCGGCTGCGCTGCCTGGTCCTCGACGATCCCCGCTCGATCTGCCTGGGCAACGAGCCGGTCAGGATCGGCGGCGAGATCGTGGGCCGGGTCACGAGCGGCGGCTATGGCTACGCCGTGGAGCGGTCCATCGCCTATGCCTACCTGCCGCCGGACGCCCCGATCGGGACACGCGGCGAGATCGACGTCTTCGGCGAATGGATCGGGTTCGAGGCGGTCCGCGAGCCCTTGTGGGATCCAGCGAACGAGCGGATCCGGGCCTGATGGAGGACGTCCGCGCCGAGGGTGCCGCCTGGTCGGCGGGTCGCCGGCGGGCCGATCCGTCCGAGCTCGCCGACTGGCTGGCGTTCTGTCATGAGACCTGCGACGAGGCCGATCGGATCGCCCTGGAGGCGTTCCGGACCGAGCTGCTCGTGGAGCGCAAGTCCGACGGCTCGTTCGTCACGGCGGCCGATCGTGCGGTCGAACGCGTGATCCGCGACCGGATCGAGGCCCGCTATCCGGGGCACGGGCTGATCGGGGAGGAGTACGGCGAGTCGGAGGGCGCCGCCCGCGAGCGCTGGTACATCGACCCGATCGACGGCACCCACAATTTCCTGCGGGGCCTGCCGGTGTTCGGGACGTTGCTCGCCGTGGAGCGCGACGGCGAGATCCAGGTGGGGATGATGAGCGCGCCGGCGCTCGGCCAGCGCTGGTACGCCTGGCGCGGCGGCGGGGCGTGGGTCGTGGGCGGACCCGCGAACCCGGCAACGCCGCGCCGGCTGCGCGTCTCGACGGTCGGGGAGCTGGATCGGGCGCAGGTCCTCTTCCGCTCGATCCGCGACATGGAGGCCTCCCGGGTGGCGCCGGGCTTCGATCGCCTGATCCACCAGGCCTGGCGCGAGCGGGGGTTCGGCGACTTCTGGGGCTACACGCTGATCGCGGACGGCGTCGCCGAGGCGGTCCTCGAGCAGGACCTCCACCCATGGGACCTCGCGGCGCCGTGGATCATCGTGGAGGAGGCGGGCGGGCGGATCACCGACTTCGACGGGCGGCGCAGCCTGGAGCGAGGGGAGGGGTTCGCGTCGAACGGTCTCCTCCACGACACGGTCGCGGCGATCCTGCGGGACGGTTGACCGGCGCAGCGACGGTGGCGATCGGCGGCCGCGGCTTCGGCCGTCGATGATCGGCAGGCCCTCGATCTCGTCGGGCGGGCGGCACGCCCCCGAGGCCTGAATCCGGGGCTTCGGCCGGATTCATTGACATGACGACAGACGTCTGACATCTTACGTCTTGTGGTCACGAGCTCGCGCGTTCCGAAGGTCCGCACGCCGCGCTTCGTGGAGGTCCGCGGCGAGGTCCTGACCGACCTGACGTCGAGCTATCAGCCGGGAGACCGCTTGCCATCCGAGCCCGAGCTGGCCTCGGCCTACGGCGTGAGCCGGCCCACCATCCGGGACGTGCTGCGGAGCCTCGAGGGGGACGGCCTGGTCCGGCGCGTCCACGGCGTCGGGACGTTCGTGACGCAGATCCGGCCGCCGGTGTCCAGCCGGTTCGACCTGGATCTGGGCGTCACCGAGGCGGTCGCCGCCGCCCATCAGCGGCTGGGCGTCCAGCTCCTCCGCGCCTCCGTGGAGCCCGCGCCGCCCTCGATCGCCGAGCGCCTCGAGCTGGCCGGGTCCGCCGCCGTCCTCTGGGTGGAGCGGGTCATCCGGGTCAACGACATCCCGGCGGCGCACGCGATCGACGCGATCCCGACCGCGGTGGCCGGATCGGCGAGCTATGACGGCGGCTCGGTCTACCGCTTCCTCGAGGAATCGTGCGGCCTGGTGCTCGTCGGCGGCCAGGCCGACGTCACCGCGGTGAGCGCGGACCGCTCGCTGGCCCGGCTCCTCGGGACGGCGCCCGGCGCCCCGCTCCTCCGGATCGATCAGGTCGAGCGCTCGACGACGGATCGACCGGTCCTGTACTCCGCCGAGCACTACGTGCCGACCGTCCTGAACCTCAGCGTTCGCCGCGTCCGGCACGCCCGGCCCGGCGACGAGCGCTGACCCAGCGGTCTCGATGGAGAAGGGAGGCCGGATGCGGGATTCCTAGACCCAACACGGAGGGTGGGGCGCGCGCCACGGGCCGCGCCGTCAGCGTCGGAAGGGGGAGGAGAGGTCCACATGTCCCTGTCCCGCGCGTCCGAAGCGGAGCACGATGACGACCGCGAGCTGCGGTCGTTCGGCTACGAACCGCAGCTGAACCGGTCGATGGGCCTGTTCAGCTCCCTGTCGATCTCGATCTCGTGCATGTGCATCACGGCCGGGATCTTCACCGTCTACGCCTACTCGCTCGGCACGGTCGGGCCCGCGTTCATCTGGACGTGGCCGATCGTCGCCCTCGGCCAGATCATCGTCGCCTTGGTCCTCGCCGATCTGGCGGGACGGATGCCGTTGAGCGGCTATGCCTTCCAGTGGACGAGCCGGCTCGTGAACTCGCATTACGGCTGGTTCACCGGCTGGGCCGGGCTCATGGCGTTCACCCCCGGCTTCACCGGGTTGAACCTCGGCCTCTCACCGATCCTGCTCAACCGGCTCGGGATCGGGATCGACGCGACCTCGATCATGGTCACGACGATCTTGCTGACGCTCAGCCAGCTGTTGATCAACCTGGCCGGGGTCAGGATCGCGTCCCGCATCAACAACATCGCCGCGTACACGGCCGAGCTGGGCCTGTCGGTCGTCCTGACGGTCATCCTGCTCGTCGTCGGCTTCGTGACGAACCCCGTCCAGAGCGTCTCGTTCCTGACGACGTCGAGCGTGACCGACGGCGGGTTCCTGACCGCGTTCCTCCTATCCGGCCTGCTCGGGATCTGGGTCCTCACCGGGTTCGAGGGTGCCGCGGACCTCGCCGAGGAGACGCAGGGCGCCCGACGCAACGTGCCCAAGGCGGTCGTCACCTCGCTGATCCTCGCCGTCGTGATCGGCTTCTTCATGCTGATCGCGCTGACGATCAACATCCGGAACCTCGGCGAGACGACGGGTGCCGCCGTCCCGATCGCCAATGTCCTGGAGGGCGCCCTCGGATCGACCGGCGCGATCATCTTCGAGGCGGTCGCGATGGTCGCCCTGTATGCCGGCGGCCTCGCCAACATGGCCGCGTCGTCGCGGCTCATCTTCTCGCTGTCGCGGGATCGGATGCTGCCGCGTTCGCAGGCGCTGGCCTCGGTGTCGCGGCGGACGGGCTCGCCCTCGGGCGCCCTCCTCCTTGCGGCTGGGCTCTCGATCGCCCTCGTCGTGATCGGCTCGACGATCGCCACCCAGGCGATGTCACTGATCGTCGGCATGGCATCGGTCGGCTACTACGCGGTGTACGCCCTGACGATCCTCGGTGCGATCCTGGCCGCGCGGCGCGGCCTCCTGAAGGCTCGGAGCTCCTTCGATCTGGGTTCGTGGGCCGTGCCGATCCGCTGGATCGCGCTGATCTGGTCGCTGCTCGTGATCGCCGTCCTGACGATCCCGACCGCGAACCAGCAGACCGCGCTGATGGCGGGTGGGTTCTTCGTGATTGCGATCGTCTGGTACGTGGCGGTGCTTCGGGGCCGTCTCGTTCGAGGCCAGGCCGGGGTCCCCGACGCCGCCGGCGAGATGCCGGTGGCAGCCATCCCCGCCGAATCGACGATCTGACCCCTTCGGCGGCGCGGGCCCTTTGTGGTCCGCGCCGCTCTCACCGCACCGATCCGGGTCCGCGTCCGCGGCCCGCCCCGCTCCGAGGAGACCGATGAGCCCGACCGCGATCGAGGACTACCTGCGACCCGGCATCGCCTCGGCGTCGCCGTACGACGCCCGACACCACGACTTCGCCTGGCGCCACCGCGAGCTCGACCGGCTGATGTCGAACGAATGCCCGTTGCCGCCGTCCCCGACCGTGATCGCCGCCGCGACGGCCGCCCTCCAGATCGCGAACTTCTACCCGAACTCGGGCGAGGACCTCCGGGCCGCGGTTGCCCGCTTCAATGGTGTCGACGCCGCAAGCGTGATCCTCGGCAACGGCTCGACTGAGGTGCTCGATGTCGTGACCCGCGCGTTCGTCGGCCCGGGCGACGAGGTCGTGATCTCCGTCCCGACGTACGCCTTCTTCGAGTCCCAGACACGGCTCTACGGCGGAGAGCCGCTGCTGATCCCGATGACGGACGACTTCCGGTTCGACGTGCCCGCGATCCTCGACGCCGTCACCGGGCGGACGAAGGCGATCTTCCTGTGCAGCCCGAACAACCCGACGGGCAACAGCTGGACCGCGCAAGAGCTCGAGGCGGTCCTCGGGGCCGGCGTCCCGACGGTCGTCGATCAGGCCTACCTGGAGTGCGGCTGGGCGCCGTCGTTCGCCCCGCTCGTGGCGCGCCACCCGAACCTGATCGTGACCCGGACGATGTCGAAGGCGTTCGGACTGGCGGCCCTCCGGCTCGGTTACGGGATCGCCGCGCCCACCCTCGTCGACGCCTTCCTCCGGCTGCGGATCCCGTTCAGCCTGAGCCTCGTGGCGCTCCGGGCCGGGCTCGCGGCGATGGACCACCCCGAAGAGCTCGAGGAGCGCCGCGCCTTCATCTCCACCGAGCGCGATCGGGTGTTCGCCGCCCTGGATCAGATGCCGGGGGTGCGACCGTTCCCGTCCGCGGGCAACTTCATCCTGATCGACGTCTCGGCGACCGGCCGGACGAGCGGCGAGATCGTCGAGTTCGCCCGGCGCGAGAACATGCTCCTGCGGGCGATGACGGCACACCGCCTGAAGGACGCGTTCGTCCGGGTCACGATCGGCACCGTCGACCAGAACGATCGGTTCGTCGACGTCTTCACCCGGGCGATCGCGGGCGGCCCCCAGGTGCCTGCCCCGGCCGACACGGGCGGAGCGATGACCCGCCTCGTGGCTCGCGACCGTGCGGACGCACCGCTCGGCGCATGACCGTTCTCGCCTGGGACATCGGGACGAGCGGTGTCAAGGCCGTGGTCGTCGATCGGTCGGGCCGCATCCTGGCCGCCGCCCGGCGGAGCTACGGCCTCGTCACGCGCGCGGACGGTTGGGTGGAGCAGGATCTCGACGCGATCGAGGCGGCGATCGGCGAGGCGACCCGCGAGCTGCTGACGGACCCGCTCTGCCGGGCTGGCGACGTCGAGGCGATCGGGCTGACCGCGCAGATGTTCGATCTCGCTGCGGTCGACGCCGACGGCCGCCAGACGATCCCGATGCTCAGCTGGCTCGACCAGCGGGCGGTCGGGGAAGCCGAGGCACTGGCCGCGGTCGTCGATCGCCGGCGACAGGCGCAGCTCTTCGGCTCGATCGTCACCGCGAAGGACGTGATCCCGAAGATCGCCTGGCTCCGCGACCAGCGGCCGGACGCCTGGCGACGGACGCGCTGGCTGCTCGACTGCAAGGAGGCCATCGTCCTCCGCCTCACCGGGCGGGCGGTGATCGATCCCGCCGGGGCGCTCGCGTTCCGCCTGGCCGATCCGCTCTCGGCATCGTGGTCCGCCGCTGCCTGCGCGGCCGCCGGGGTACCCCTCGAGCGCCTTCCGGCGATCGAGCCGGCGAGCACGGTCGCCGGAACCCTCCTGCCCGAGGTCGCGGCCCGGCTGGGCCTGGGTGCCGCGGTCCCCGTGGTGGTCGGGGCCGGGGATGTCCCCGCCAGCCAGCTCGGCGCAGGCGCGACGGATCCCGGCGACGCCCACGTCAGCCTGGGAACCGCGGTCTATTTCGGGATCACGGTCGACCGGCCCCTCGCCGACCCGGCGGGCCAGCTGGGCGTGATCGGCCACGCCGACCCGCGCCTGTTCATCCTGTGGCTGGAGGTGGCGACCGGCGGTGGCGCCCTGTCGTGGCTGCTCCGGGCGCTCGGCGACGGCGCGGAGCCCGACGCGGCCGCCCTGGCCGGGCTGGACCGGGAGGTGGCCGGGGTCGCCGCCGAGATGGACGATCTCGTCTTCGCCCCGTGGCTCAGTGGCGAACGCGTTCCGGTCTTCGACGACCGGATCCGGGGCGCCTTCGTCGGACTGGGGCTCCGTCATGGGCGCGGCCACCTCCTCCGAGCGCTGATGGAGGGCGTCGCCTACCAGATGCGCTGGGCCCTCGACTACGGCGAGCGCTTCGGCCCGGCGGTCGGCGAGGTGCGCGGCGTCGGCGGTGGGTTCATCGGAACGAGCTGGACCCAGATCATCGCCGATGTGCTCGACCGGCCGATCCTGTCGATCCGCCATCCGCAGGACGCAGCCGCTGTCGGGGCGGCCGCCTGCGCCCTCGTCGCCATCGGGGCCCAGTCCGACCTGCGCTTCGTGCGCGAGATCGCCGAGGTCGAACGGACGCACCGGCCGGATCCTGCGAATCGCGCGCGTCTCGATGCGGGATACGCCCGCTTCCGGCAGCTGTACGAGGCCCTCGCCCCGCTGTTCTCGGGCGAGCCCGCCCGGGACACGCCGGCCGTGGCTGTTCCGCCGGCGCTCGAATCGGCGGCGGCGCCGTGACCGGGGCGTCCGCCGTCAGCCAGACGCTCCATGCGTCGCCACCGGGCGCGGAGCCGCGCGAGGACGTCGTGGTGACCTACCTGGCGGGCCTTCCGAGCGAGGAGTCCGCCGCGCGCACCGCGGCCGACGCGTTCGCGCTCGGGCAGAGCCTCGGAACGTGGAAGCCCGTGCCGGGCATCACCGACGCCATGCGCCGCGACCACGGCGCACGCGTCGTGGAGCTCCGCAGGACGGATCGCGACGAGGTGGTCGGCGGCGTCCGGACCGACGGGCGGTGGGTGCTGTCGGTCGCGTTCCCGGTGATCAATCTCGGGTCGTCCCTGGCGATGCTCCTGACGACGGCGATCGGGAACGACCCCTCCACGTCGATCGCGATGCGCGTCGTCGGAATCGACGTCCCCGCGCGGTACGTCGAGCTGTTCCCCGGCCCGCGCTTCGGCGTCGAGGGCTGGCGGCGGGTGACCGGCGTCGCGGCCCGGCCGCTGCTGCTGAACATGATCAAGCCGTGCACCGGGTTCCCGCCCGAGGTGGGCGCCGGGTTCGCGGCCGAGAGCGCTCGGGGCGAGGTGGACCTGATCAAGGACGACGAGCTCCTGGCCGACCCGTCGTTCTCGCGGGTCGCCGACCGGACGAGGGCGTACGTGGCCGCGATCGATGCGGTCGCCGCCGAGACCGGCCGCGCAACTCGCTACGTCGCGCACGTCACGACGACGCCAGCGCGTCTCGCCCCCACGGCGCGGGCCGCGGTCGATGCCGGAGCCGGTGCCGTGATGGTCACGCCGCTCACGCTCGGGCTCGATGCGCTCGCCGAGCTCGCGGCGACGGCCGGCGTGCCGATCCTCGCCCATGTCGCGGGGATCGAGATGTGGACCGGCGCCGCCGAGGGCGGGATCGGCCACGGGGCGCTCGCGCGCCTCCTCCGACTCGCCGGCGCGGACGCCGTCCTCACGAGCACGCCCCATGCGCCGCGGCCACTCTCGGATGCCGCCTACGCGGCGGTCGCCGCCGGGTTGCGCGACGAGGTCGCCGGGGGCCGCGTGCGCGCCGCGCTGCCGATGCCCGGCGGCGGGATCACGGCCGATCACGTCGCGCCGATCGTCGCAGCGCTCGGGACGGACGTGATCATCGCCGTCGGAGGGGCGATCCAGGGCCATCCCGACGGAGCGGCGGCGGGCGGCCGCGCCGTCCGTGCCGCGATCGACGCGGCCGTCGCGCGCCGGCCGGCGCTCGCGGGGACCGGGGAGGACCGAGCGTGACGCCGCCGCTCATCGGCACGAGCTGGAAGATGAACCTGACGCCGAGCGAGGCGGCCCGCTGGTTCGCGGTCGCGCGGCCGCTCCTCGAGCCGCTCGCCGCGACCCGCGACCTGTTCGTCCTGCCGCCGTTCCCGGCGATCTTCGTCGCACGTGATGCGCTGGCCGGCAGCGCGATCGGGTGGGGCGGGCAGGACCTCCACGCCGACGACGGTGGCGCCCACACCGGCGACGTGTCCGGGGCGATGCTGGCCGACCTCGGGTCCCGCTACGTCGAGATGGGCCACTCCGAGCGGCGACGCGACCACGGGGAGACCGACGCGGAGGTCGCGGGCAAGGTCCGCGCGGCGTTCCGCTGGAACCTCACCCCGATCGTGTGCGTCGGCGAGCGGATCCAGGGTCCGCTCGCGCCGGCTTGGCGGATCGTCGAGGGCCAGCTCGCCGGCGCGTTCGACGGCCTCGTGCCCGCGGACCTCGACCGCGTCGTCGTCGCGTACGAGCCGGTCTGGGCGATCGGCGAGGGCTCGGTCGCCGCGGACCCGGACCACGTCGCCGGAATCCACGACGCGATCGACGCCTGGCTCGCCGCGCGGGGCGCGACGGCCCGGCGCGTCCTGTACGGCGGCAGCGTCGACGAGACGACCGCGGCCGCCCTGCTCGCCGTCTCGCACGTCGCCGGGCTGTTCGTCGGCCGAGCGGCCCTCGATCCAAATCGGTTCTCCGCGATCGCCGCGACGCCGATCCCGGCCACTCGCACCGGGTCCACGGTCACCGAGAGGAGCGCCTGAATGCCCACCGACACCCCGATCCTGCTCGGCGCCGACGACGCCGGCCTCGGCCTGCTCGAGATCATCGCCGACGACCTGCGGACGCTCGGCCGGGCGGTCGAGACCTACCGCCCCGATGATCCGCTCCCGGACGACGCGACGACGCCGGCCGACGAGGTCGACTACCCCGACGTCGCCGAACGCGTCGCGAACGCGATCCGGAGCGGTCGATCGGACCGCGGGATCCTGATCTGCGGAACGGGGATCGGGATGGCGATCGCCGCCAACAAGGTGCCCGGCGTCCGGGCCGCCCAGGCCCACGACGTCTATTCCGCCGAGCGCGCGCGCAAGAGCAACGATGCCCAGATCCTCACCCTGGGCGCACGGGTCATCGGCCCCGAATCCGCCAAGACGGTCGTCCATGCCTGGCTCGAGTCCGAGTTCGCCGGCGGCGCGTCGACGCGGAAGGTCGCGAAGCTCGAGCGGTTGGACGAGCGGCGCTCGGCGGCGGAGCCGCGATAGGCGGCGCTACGCGGACTCCGCGGACCGGGGCGCGGGTGGCCGGTCCCAGAGCGGTTCGGTCGTCTGCGGCGGCCAGACCTCGGGACCGCAGATGAACGCCCGAGGGCGCGGAGCCGGCACCTGGGAGTCGAGGAGCGCGACGACGACCGGCCGGATGTCGTCGAACGTCGACCACTCGAGATACGGCCAGCCGCGGTCGGCGCAGATCGCGGCCAGGTGGTCCTTGGCGAAGACGAGGTCGGCGTGAGCGGCCGCGTACAGGTCGCTGAACCCGTCGCCGACGAACACGGTGTAGTCGCCGGCCGCCTGGTGGACGAGGATTCGCTGGCGTTTGCAGGTGCCGCACACGCGGCAGGCCGGGTGTCCGTCCGGGAAGTCGATCGCGACGCGTCCGGGCGGGAACGTCGTCCGCGCCGCGAACACCGGGAGGTCTCCGAGACCCAGCCGCGCCAGGGACGGCCCGACGAAGAAGCCGAACCCGTCGCTGACGACTTCGACGACCGCGCCCCGGCCGCGGAGCTCGTCGACGAAGGGGCGGAACGCCGGGTCGAGGTCCTCGCCCTCGGTCATCGTCGCGATCCGCTCCGTGGCGCCGTGGAGCAGCGCCGCCTGGCGGGTGAGGAGGGTCCGCGAGCCGATCGCTCCCTCGAGATATGCGGCTTCGAGCGGCGCCCAGGCGTCGAGGTCGGCGTAGCGCCGCATGACCTCGTCGGAGAGGTCCAGGCGAGCGATCGTCCCGTCGAAGTCGACGAGCACGACCAGCCTGGCCGCCCGGTCGACCGCCCCCGGACCGGTCACGAGCGGGGCGATGCCGGCGCGGCGCCCGCGGGCTGGCTTCGGCCCAGCCCTTCGAGCAGGAGCGGGACGTCGTCACCGATGATCCCGTCGCAGCCCAGCTGCACGCTGCGCCGGATCGACTCGAGCGTATCGATCGGCCACGACCAGACCGCGGTTCCGGCGTCGTGGAGCGCCGCGACCACCTCCGGCGTCAGGTCCTCCCAGCGGTGCTGGAGGACGGCCGCGTCGAGGGCGACGGCCTGGCCGGTGGCGATCGAGGGATCCGAGCGGCCGGCCTCGGGCAGGCGCTCCGGCGCGAACAACGGGCTCCCCACCTCGGCCCGCGCCGCGGCGAGCGCCGCGTGGTCGAACGACGAGATGAACACCTGGTCGAGAAGGTCGCGATCGCGGAGGAGCCGGGCGACGGCGACGGCGGTGGCGGGTGCGTCCTCGGCGCTGCCTTTGATCTCGACGCACAGCAGCAGGCCCGCGCCGACGATCAGCTCGATCGTGTCCTCGAGTGACGGGATCCGGGAGCCACGGAACCGCTCACCCCGCCAGCTGCCCGCATCCAGCGTCCGGACGCGATCCCAGTCGAGCTCCGCGATCGGCCCATGGCCGTCCGTCGTCCGGTCGACCGTCAGGTCGTGGAGCATGGCCAGCCGCCCGTCGCGGGTTCGCTGGACGTCCGTCTCGATGCCCTCCGCGCCGAGCCGGATCGCCTCCTCGTAGGCCTCGAGCGTCTGCTCCGGGAAGGTGGCGCGCTGGCCGCGGTGAGCGATCGCGAGGGGCGTCGCCCGCCGAAACGGGTTGTCGACGCGACGGCTCATCCCGGGGCGTCGGCGGGCGCCGCGGGATCGGAGCCGAAGGGGATCAGCCGTCCCCCGCCCGGCTCGAAGCCGAGCGTGACCGGATCGTCGAGGTCGAGCCGGACCTCGGCGGTCGCCTCGCCCGGAACGTCGGCGAGGAGCAGCTCGTCCCCGACCCGGATCGTGAACCGGGTCACGGCGCCCAGGAACGTCCGCTCGGCGATGCGCCCCGGCCAGCCGCCGGGATCGGCGCCGTCGGCGGCCGGGCTCACCCGGATCCGCTCGGGCCGGACGACCATGACGGCGCTGCTGCCGGCCGCGAACCGGCTGTCGGGGGCGACGCGAACCGTCCGGCCCTGCCACTCGACCTGGGATCCATCGCCGCCCGTGACCCGGACCGGCAGCCGGTTCGAGGTGCCCACGAACCGGGCGACGTACTCGTTCGCGGGGGCCGTGTAGATCTCCTCCGGCGTCCCGAGCTGCTCGACCCGGCCGTCGCGCATCACCGCGACCCGGTCGGAGATCGAGAGGGCCTCCTCCTGGTCGTGGGTGATGTACATCGTGGCGATGCCGAGGCTCCGCTGGATCCGCCGGATCTCGAGCCGGAGCGTCAGCCGGACGGCGGCGTCGAGCGCCGACAGCGGCTCGTCGAGGAGGAGGACCGGCGGCTCGATCGCGAGGGCGCGCGCGAGGGCCACCCGCTGCTGCTGGCCGCCGGACAGCTGATGGGGATAGCGGCCGGCGGCGTCGCCGATCTGGATGAGCTCCACGAGCTCGGCCACCTTGCGCTTGACGTCCGCCCGGGAGCGCTTGCGAACCGCGAGGCCGTAGCCGATGTTCTCGGCCGCGGTCATGTTCGGGAAGAGCGCGTACGACTGGAACACGACGCCCATGCCCCGCTGGTTGGCGGGCTCGTGGGTCACGTCGCGGCCTTCGAGGAAGATCCGGCCGCGGTCGGCGGCCACGAGGCCGGCCACCATCCGCAGCGTCGTCGTCTTGCCGCAGCCGCTCGGGCCCACGAGGGATACGAGCTCGCCGCGGTCGATCACCAGATCAAGGCTGTCGACGGCGACGACACGACCGAACGTCTTGCGCAGCTGCTGGAGCTCGAGCTGGGTCACCATCGCGTCCCCTCTGGTCGGCGGCGGATTGGCCTGCGCTGGCTTGACATGGAGTGTAGCGTGGTCGAGGTCAGACGTTATACCTCATACGTCTTCCCGTCTAGACCGCGTTTGGCAGAGGGACCAGCCGACCGTGACGTTGATCGGCCAGGCGAAGCTCGCCTCCAGGGTGCGCGAAGAGGTCCGCGACCGGATCCGCGACGGCCGGTTCTCGGACGGCGTCCAGCTGCCCCCCGAGGTCGAGCTCGCGACGTCCCTCGGCGTCAGCCGGACGACGGTCCGCGAGGCGCTCCTCCAGCTGGAGCAGGAAGGCCTGCTCATCCGGCGCCACGGCCACGGGACGTTCGTCCGCTCCGCGGCCCGCCTGCGCGGCAGCCTCAACGCGAACCTGAGCGCCACGGAGGTGATCCGCGGCCACGGGATGGAGCCCGGGACGAGCCACGCCCGGATCGAGGAGGTCGCGCTCGATGACGACGCCGCCGCGAGCCTCGGGCTGGCCCCGGGCGCAGCGGCGGTCCGCCTCGAACGGGTCCGGACGGCCGACGGGCGGCCGGTGATCTTCACGGTGGACGTCATCCCCGCCAGCCTCTTCCGGTCGAGCGGCGTCCCGCTCCAGAGCCTCCTCGATTCCGGCCTGTCGCTGTATCGCCTGTATGCCGATCGCCTCGGCCGGTCGATCACGGACGGTCAGGCGTCGATCCGGCTCACTCGCGCGGACGCCCTGGTGGCCGACCGCCTCGGGATCCCCGCCGGGAGCCCGATCCTGCGCCTCGAACAGGTCGACGCGACGGCGGAGGGCGAGCCCGTCCTCTTCTCGGTGGAGTCGTACGTCGCCGACACGTTCGAGTTCAGCGTCCATCGTCGAGGGCCGGCTCTCGAGGCCCTCCCGACTCGGGCCCGGCCGGCCCGACCGAGCGGATGAGGCGCCGTGCCCGACGCGGACCGTGAACGGGTCGCCGCGGCCCGGAACCCCATCTGACCGGTCGCGGGCCGGAGGGCCCTCGACCACCAACCGACCATCGCGCAACCGGGATCGAATCTGTGGAGGAGGACGAATGCATCGACGACGCTCAGCGATCGGCTCGATCGGGCTGACCTTGATCCTCGTGGCCGCCTGCGGCAGCACGGCTTCGCCGTCGCCGTCGAGCAGCGGCGCCGGCGCGAGTGCCGGAACGGGATCGAGCGGCCCGGACGCCTCGGCCGTCATCGCGGACCTCGTGACGAAGGCGAAGGCCGAAGGCGCGCTGAACAGCTACGGCATGCCGCCCGACTGGACGAACTTCGGCGCGATCTGGGACAAGTTCCTGCCGACCTACGGCCTGACCCACACCGACACCGACATGTCGAGCGCGGAGGAGATCCAGAAGTTCGACGCCGAGAAGAACAACCCGGTCTCCGACCAGGGCGACATCGGGATCCAGTTCGGCCCGGTCGCCGTGTCGTCCGGCACGGTCCAGCCGTACAAGCCGACCCGCTGGGACCTGATCCCCGACTACGCCAAGGACCCCGACGGCAACTGGATGTGCTGGTACACCGGCACGATCTCCTTCGCCGTGAACACGGCGCTCGTGCCGAACGTGCCCAAGAGCTGGGCCGATCTGCTCAAGCCCGAGTACAAGGGCACCGTCGCGATCAGCGACCCGCGGAACGCCGCACAGGGCTCGATGACGGTCCTCGCCGCGGCCCTGGCCAACGGCGGCTCCGAGACGAACATCGACCCGGGCCTGAAGTACTTCGATGACCTCAACAAGGCCGGCAACCTGACGTCGGTCGCCCCGAGCAAGGCCAACATCGAGAAGGGCGAGGCGAAGATCTCGATCCTGTGGGACTACAACGCCCTGCCGGTTCGCGACGACCTCGCCGCGGCCAGCCCGGCGGTGCCGATCGAGGTCGTGATCCCGAGCGACGGGACGACCCAGGCCCCCTACTGCCACATCATCAACAAGTACGCCGCGCATCCCAACGCGGCCAAGCTGTTCCGGGAGTACATCCTGACCGACGAGGCGCAGGTGCTCCAGGCGCAGAAGTACGCCCGACCGTTGGTCAAGGGCGTCCAGATCCCCGCCGACCTGGCCTCGAAGTTCCCGGCCGAGTCGCAGTACGCTGCGGTCAAGCCGATCCAGGACTGGAAGGCCGCGGCCGACGCGATCGCCCGGCTGGCGACCGAGTGGACCATCGAGGTCGGAGCCTGACGTCGTCCTCCTCCTCAAGCGGGATCCGCGTCCCCGCCGCCCATCGGGCGGCGGGGACGTCCCGCACCGAGGACGAGGCCGGACGCCAACAGCTGAGGTGAGCCGCTGACATGTCGGGTCGGACGTGGAGCCGGGTGGGGCTCATTCTCGCCTTCGCCCCATTCCTGATCTTCTGCGCGATGTTCGAGCTGATCCCGACGGGCGCCCTGCTGCTCGGCAGCGTGGGTGGCGTCGAGCGCCACAGCCTCGAATGGATCGCGAAGGTCTTCACGAACGCGACGTTCCAGCGCTCCATCCTGAACTCGCTCCTGCTGGCGGTCACCAGCTCGCTCCTCGGAGCGATCCTCGGGACGGCCGTCGGCTACGCGGTCACGCGAACCCGGCATGACCGGATCCGGCGGGCGCTCGTGGCCCTCGCCTCGCTCAGCTCGAATGCAGGCGGGATCTCGCTGGGCTTCGCGTTCATCACGATCCTGGGCTCGGCCGGGATGATCACGATCCTGCTCCGCCAGTTCGGGATCGACCTGATGTCGTTCTTCTCGATCTACTCCGTGATCGGGCTGATCGTCGTGTACCTGTACTTCCAGGTGCCGCTGATGATCGTCCTGATGCTGCCGGCGTTCACCGCCCTGAAGGCGGACTGGGCGGAGGCCTCGGCCTCCCTCGGTGGCACCGGCCGCGACTTCTGGCGGCGGGTGGGGGTTCCCGTGCTGATGCCGTCGATCGTGGCCGGGACGGTCCTCCTCTTCGTGAGCTCGATGGGTGCCTACGCCACCGCCCAGGCGCTGATCGGCAGCCGGATCAACCTGATGACGATCCAGATCTCGATCCTCCGCCGCGGCGAGATCCTGTACCAGCCCGCCCAGGCCGACGCCATGGCGACCGTCCTGCTCCTGATGGTCGCGCTGTCCGTCCTGGCCTACCACCTCATCCAGCGGCGCGCCCAGCGGTGGATCAAGGCATGAGCCTCCTGAGCGACGCGCCGGCCGTCATCGTCAACCAGCCGGACGAGGCCCAGCCGACCAAGGGCAGCCGGGAGCTCGGCTTCTCGTTCCTGTTCATCGTCTTCACGGTCTACATGCTCATCCCGCTGGTCGGGGTGTTCCTCTTCTCGATCGCGACGACGTGGTTCGACACGGTCCTGCCGGTCGGCTACACGTTCGACCACGTGATCGAGACGGTCACCGATCCGCTCTTCATCCCGACCACCGGCCGGTCCCTGATCGCCGCCCTGGCAACGATCATCGTGAGCGTCGTCCTGATGACCCCGGTGATGTTCCTGATCCACGTCGCCGCGCCGCGCTTGCGCCCGGTCGTCGAGTTCCTGTCGCTCCTGCCCTTCGCGCTGCCGACGATCGTCCTCGCCCTGTCCCTGATCCGGACGTACTCGGCGCCGCCGATCGTCCTCTCGGGCACGCCGACGCTCCTGATCCTGAGCTACGTGGTGACCGGCCTGCCGTTCATGTACCGGGCGCTCGACAACAGTCTCCGGGCGATCGACACGACGACCCTCAACGAGGCCTCCGCGACGCTCGGTGCGTCGCGCTGGACGACCCTCCGCCGGGTGATCCTGCCGAACATCCGGACCGGGCTCGCGGCGGGCGCGCTGCTCGTGTTCTCGGTCTCCTTCGGCGAGTTCACCCTCTCGTCGTTCATCGTCGGCGACGCCTGGAAGACCTCCGGCGTCTGGACGGTGGCGATCTGGGACGACCAGCCGCACAAGACGACGGTGATGGTCGTCATCGGCTTCGCGATCAGCTGGATCATCTCGCTGATCATCCTGTTCGCCTTCTCGAAGCGGGCGACGGTCGAGGTCGGCCAGCGCTGAGGGCTGCCGGAGGGACGACGCGATCGCGCGAGATCGTTCCTATCATGCGTCTGATGCCCAGCTCGTCGCCCACCTGCCGGCCGTGACGATGCATCCCGGCCGCGGCCGGCCGCTCCTGGCCGACGTCGTCCGCAGCGAGCTGAAGCGCCTGATCCTGGGTGGCGAGTTCGCGGTGGGCTCCAAGCTGCCCAACGAGGACCGGCTGTGCGAGCGCTTCGGCGTGAGCCGGGTCACGATCCGGGAGGCCGTCCGCGGCCTGATCGAGGACGGCCTGGTCGTCCGCCGTCATGGCTCCGGCACGTACGTGACGCGCCGACCGCTGATCCGGAACTCCCTCGACGTGAACTACAGCTACACCGAGCACTTCCAGGCGTCCGGATTCCGGCCGGGCCGCAAGCTGGTGGGGCTGCGCACGGTGCCGGCCAACCACGAGGACGCCGCGGCGCTGGGCATCGAGCCCGGCACGCCCGTTCGCGAGGTCCGTCGCGTCCGGACGGCGGACAGCCGGCCGGCGATCTACTCGATCGATCGGATCCCGGTGGCGCTGCTCGCGGCCGGTGTCGACCGCTCGGAGTACGGCGGCTCGCTCTA
Organism: Candidatus Limnocylindrales bacterium; assembly: GCA_035693125.1. Classification (GTDB taxonomy): domain Bacteria; phylum Chloroflexota; class Limnocylindria; order Limnocylindrales; family CSP1-4; genus CF-46. The sequence goes on from DASSHB010000031.1 coordinate 74,109, forward strand.
CCGGATCCTGACCGATGCCGGCCATCCGATCTCCCATGCCGAAGCCGTCCTCCGGCCGGCGGTCGCGAGCGCCGAGCTGGCCCGCGTCCTCGATGTCTCCCCCGGGACGCCGGTCCAGGAGCTGCACCAGGTGGACTTCGACCAGGACGGCCGCGCGGTGATGGTCTCCGACGAGTGGCACGTGACGTCGATCATCGAGCTGCGGGTGTATCGCCGGGGGCCCGGCCCGGTCGCCTGACCGCGACCCCCGCGGCCCAGGCCTTGACGCGGCCGCGCGATCGCCGCGCGGCGTCCCGGATCATGTAGGATAAGTCATCATACGACTCTGTCCGTCGGAGGGATCGCCATCTACGTCATCGGCTGCGACGTCGGAACCCAGTCGACGAAGGCGATCGTCCTCGACGACCGGGGCGCGATCGCCGGCCGTGGCGCCCGCTCGTATCCGGTGTCGCACCCGCGACCCGGCTGGGCCGAGCAGGACCCCGAAGCCTGGCTGACGGCCGCTGCCGGGGCCATCGCGGACGCGATCGCCGACGCGGGACAACCCGGTGCGCGGTGCGCCGCGATCGGCTTTGCCGCGCAGCTCGACGGGATCGTGGCGGTCGACGCCGCGAACCGGCCCCTCGGACCCGCGCCCATCTGGATGGATCGCCGCGCGACCGCGGAGGTGGCCGCGGCCGCGGACCGGATCGGCCCGGACCGGATCCGCGCGATCAGCGGCGCCAACGCCGATCCCTCCCACGGCGCGCCGAAGATCGCCTGGCTTCGCGAGCACCTCGACGCGACACCGGACGGCTACCTGCTGCCGGCCGCCTGGATCGTCGCTCGACTCACCGGGCGGCGGGTCGTCGACCCGGCGAACGCGTCGTGTCTCCTGCTGCTCGACGTGGAACGCGGCGGCTGGTCCGCCGAGGCCCTCGCGGCGTTCGGGGTCGATGAGCGGACCCTCGGCGACCTGCGGCCCGCGACCGACGTTGCCGGACCGTTGCTCGGCGAGGTGGCACGCGCGTGGGGCGTCGCGGAGTGTCCGGTCGTGGTCGGGACGGGCGACGAGCACGCCGCGTGCGTCGCGGCCGGGATCCTCCGGCCGGGGATCATCGGCGACATCGCCGGCACGGCCGAGCCCGTCGCCGCCGCGGCCGATCGGCCCGTTCGCGATCCGGCCGGCCTGGTCGAGACCCATGCCCATGTCCCGAGCGGGTCGTGGCTCGTGGAGCATCCGGGGTTCGTCTCGGCGGGCAGCGTGCGCTGGCTGGCCGAGGACCTGCTGGGCGTGGCCCAGCCGGAGATCGGACGGCTCGCCGCGGACGCTCCCGCCGGCGCGGGCGGCGTCGGGTTCCTGCCGGCCCTCGGCGGTGCGATGACCCCGCGCTGGGAGCCGTCCGTCCTCGGTGCGTTCAGCGGGCTCGCGGCCGGCCACGATCGGCGGCATCTCGCCCGGGCCGTCCTCGAGGGCTGCTCGTACGCGGTCCGCGACGTCGTCGAGCGGCTGGCCGAGCTGGGATTGGCCGGCGACACGATCCGGGTCGTCGGCGGCGGGGCTCGCGACGACACCTGGCTCCGGATCAAGGCGGACGTCACGGGCCGCCGAATCGAGCGGCTCGCCGAACCGGAGGCGACGGCCCTCGGGGCGGCCCTGATCGCCGCGGTGGGCGTCGGCTGGTTCGCCGATCTCGATGCCGCAAGCGCCGCCACGCTGCGACTCGCACCGGAGGTCATCGAGCCCGACGCGGCCCAGCGGGCGCGCTACGAGGACGGCTGGGCCGCGCATCGCGAGCGATTCGACGTCCTGGCCGCGGCCGGTCGCGATTCGACGCAACTCGCCGCCCTCGGCGGCCGACCGGCATGACGGCGCGCCGCCATCTCGACCCGACCGATCTCGCCGCGGTTCGGGCCGCGGTCGGACTCGACGTCGCGGGCTCGAGGCTGCACGACGTGGGTCTCGAGCGCATCGTGATCGCCCGCGATGCGCTCGATTCCCTGCCCGAGCTCGTCCGAACGGCTCTGGCCGCGGCCGGCCGCCTCCCGGGGGCGGAGACGCCGTCCGTGGCCGTCGTCGTCGACGGCCACCCGATGGATCGCGGCGGCGCCGATCTCCGCGCCCTCGTCGTCGACCGGCTCGAAGGCGTCGCGGACGTTCGGATGGTCGTGCTGGGGACGGCGGACCGCGAGCTGCACGCCGAGGCATCGACGATCGCGGCCGCGGTCGAGGCCGCACGGGGTGCGGCCTGCCTCGTCGCGCTCGGCTCCGGAACGATCTGTGACATCGTCAAGGAGGCGAGCCGCGAGCTGGGCGTCGCCGACATCGCGGTCCAGACCGCCAACTCCGTCAACGCCTTCTCGGACGACATGGCGGTCCTGCTCATCCGCGGCGTCAAGCGGACGGTCCCGTCGCGCTGGCCGACGGCCCTGCTCGTCGACCTGACCACGATCGCCGACGCGCCCGCCCGGCTGAACCGCGCCGGGGTGGGGGAGCTCGCCGCGATGTTCACCGCGCCCGCCGACTGGCGCCTGGCCGCGGCGTTCGGGATGGATCCGACCTGGGACCCGCGCGTCGTCCGGCTGTTCACCGATGGCGGCGACGCCCTGCTCGAGGCGGCATCGGCGGCGACCTCGCCGGAGCCCGACGATCATCGACCGCTCGTCGAGCTGATGACCCTGAGCGGGCTCGCCCTCGGCATTGCCGGCAAAACCTCGCCGATCTCGGGGACCGAGCACACGGTCAGCCACCTGCTGGACATGGTCGCGGCGCGCGAGCACACGCCGACGGGCCTCCACGGCGCGCAGGTCGGGGTGGCCGCGCTCGCCGTGTCCGTGGCCTGGCAACGCGTCCTGACCGCGATCGACCCGGTCGGGCTCGTGGAGCGGCCCACGCCGTCACACGAGCGGATGCTCGCGCGCACCGAGGACGCCTTCGGGGATCTCGATCCGAGTGGGGCGATGGCCGAGGAATGCTGGGCCCAGTACCGGCTGAAGCTCGAACGCTGGGAGGCTCAACGCCCGAACCTGCCGGCGATCGTCAGCGGCTGGGCGGCGTTGCGCGACGACCTGGGCGAGTTCCTGGGATCGCCGCAGCGCGTGGCGTCCGTGCTCTCCGCGGCCGGCGCGCCGGCGCGGTTCGATGAGCTGGACCCGGCCGTCAGCCGCGAGGACGCCGCCTGGGCGCTGTACAACGGCCACCTGATCCGCGATCGGTTCACCCTCGCCGATCTGGCCTGGTTCGCGGGGACGTGGACGCCCGATCTCGTCCGAGCCTCCATCGACGAAGCCGCCGCGATCGCGGCGGCGGCAGGAGGAGCGTGACGACGGCGACGGGCGGCGGGCGCGCCGTCCGACCGGCCGAGCGACGCTACCCGGGCTACGTCCTGGACCTGGACGGGACCGTCTATCTCGGCGGCTCGCCCCTGCCCGGCGCGGTCGACGCGATCGGCCGGCTGCGCGCGCTCGGCAGCCGCTTCGTGTTCCTCTCGAACAACCCACTCTGGGCACCGGCGGCCTACGCCGAGAAGCTGCGCGCGATGGGGATCCCGGTCGAGGACCGCGAAGTCGTGTCCTCGATCGACGCGCTCCTGGCCTATCTCGGCGACCGACCGCCGGAACGGATCCTGGCGATCTGCGAGCCGCTCCTGACCGAGCTGCTCGGCGAGGCCGGATACGCCCTGACGGACGATCCGCGGGCGGCGGATGCGGTCGTCCTGTCGTGGGACCGCGGCTTCACCTACGACAAGCTCCATGCCGCGTATGTCGCGCTCCGCAACGGGGCCCGGCTCATCGCCACGAACCCCGACCCGTACTGCCCGACGCCCGAGGGCGGCCTGCCCGACTGCGGCGCGCTCCTCGCCGCGGTCGAGGTGGCCAGTGGCGTCCGGGCCGAGGCGGTCGTCGGCAAGCCGTCGGTCCACATCGCCCGAGCGGCCCTGTCGCGCCTGGGCGTTCCCGCCGGCGACGCCCTGATGGTCGGCGACCGGGTCCTGACCGACGTGGGTCTCGCCCGCGCGGCCGGGATGACCGCGGCGCTCGTCCTGACCGGCGCGACCGCGCTGGGCGACGTGCCACCGCCGCCCCACGGCCCCGATCTCGTCCTGGAAGGCCTCGGCCAGCTCATTCCGCCATCGATCGAGGGGAGCCCATCGTGATCGAGTTCGTGTTCATGCTCACCCACAGCGACCGGACGGTCCCGAACGCCCGGGCCGTGTACGACGAGATCCGCGAGGCGGACCTGCGCTACGTCGGGTTCAAGGACATCGGCCTCCCGATCGCGGAGCTCAAGGCCCTCTCGGCGGCGATCCGGGCCGACGGTCGCGAGGTGATGCTCGAGGTCGTGTCCGAGGCGAAGGACGACGAGCTGCGCTCGATCCGGGCCGCGCTCGAGATCGGGGTCGACTGGCTGCTGGGCGGAACCCATCCCGAGGACGCGCTCCGGATCCTCGACGGCACCGACGGGATCCGGTACTGCCCGTTCCCCGGCCGGGTGATCGGTCACCCGAGCCTCCTGCGCGGGACGATCGACGAGATCGCGAGCGACGCCGACCGGCTCACCTCGATGCCGGGCGTCCACGGCCTGGACCTGCTCGCCTACCGCTATGACGGCGACGTCGAAGCGTTGACCGCGGCCGTCCGCGAGCGGGCCCACGGCCCCGTCATCGCCGCCGGCAGCGTCGATTCGCTCGAGCGGATCGCGGCCCTCGAGCGGATCGGCGTCTGGGGCTTCACGATCGGTGGGGCGATCTTCGACGGGAAGTTCGCGGGCGCGCCGTCCGTCGCCGCCCAGATCGCGACCGTGCTGGCCGCGACCGGCCGCTAAGCCGGCCCGGCGTCCGGGCCCACCGGCCGGACGCGCTCGAACCGACCGGTTCGGGCCGAGCGGTAGAGAGCCAGCACGGTCGCAAGCGCGACGTCCACGTCGGCCAGGCCCGGGCTCGGCGGCCGCCCGACGCGGATCGCTCCGACGAATGCCCGGATCGTCGCGACGAACGGGTCGACCGGTTCGGGCTCGAGCTCCAGCCAGCCCGCCGGCCGGGCGTCGCCCGTCGCCGCCCGGTGGTAGTGGCGCAGCTGCGGCCGAGCCGCGTACGGGTCGCCGAGCCGGACCGACCCGTCGGTGCCGTCGAGCTCGATCGTCTCCTCCTCGACGGCGCCGGGGGCATGGGCCGCGGCCACGAGGCTGCCGAGGACGCCGTCGCGGTACTCGAGCGTCGCGCTCGCGACGTCCTCGACCTCGACGCCGGGGATGCCGTAGCTGGTGAGGCCGGCGACGCGGAGGGGCTCGAGGCCCGTGATCGCGCGAACGAGGTCCAGCTGGTGGATCGCGTTCATCAGGGCGACGCCGCCACCGGCCCGGGCCAGGCTCGCCCGCCACGGATCACGGACCGCGCCAGTCGGCCCGGCCGACCAGTAGTCCGCGGGCTTGTCGATCAGCGTCCGGATCCGGACCGAGCGCAGCCGGCCGAGGCTGCCCGTCCGGACCAGGGCCGTCGCCGCCGCGACCGTCGAGACCTGCCGGAGCTCGAAGACGACGCCAACCGATCGCCCGGCGGCGGCCGCCGCATCGCGGATCGCGCGGATCCCGCGGGCCGTCGTCGCACCGGGTTTCTCGACGAGGACGTGATGGTCCGCCCGGAGGGCCGCGACCGCCGTCGGCGCGAGCCGATCGTGGGGCAGCGCGATCGCGACGACGTCGACGGCCGGATCGCGCAGGAGCGCGGCGAGCGACGAGCGGGTCTCGCAGCCGTGGCGCGCGGCGACGGCCGCGGCCCGGACCGGGTCGCGATCGTGGACCGCGACGAGCCGAGCCGCCGGCACCCCGGCGATCCCGCGAGCGAGATCGGCCGCGGCCCCACCGCAGCCCACGAGCGCGAAGCCGAGCGGCGCCTCGGCCGGGCGCCTCACGGGACCGATCGCCGGACGAGATCGCCGAACGCCGGATCCTCGGCGTCCGCCCGGCCCAGCCCGAACCGATCGCCCGGCAGGCGTGGCGAAGCGTGGAACGCCGCCGCGAACCCGGCCCGCTCGAGGGCGCCGGCCGAGCCGCCGCCCGATGCGCCGTACGGATAGGCGAACGCCCAGGGCCCCGGCTCCGGCGCGAGGAACGCGGCACTGGCCGCGATCTCGGCGGCCACCCGGTCCGCCGGCTCATGGTCGAACCAGAGGTGGCGGCGTCCATGTCCGCCGATCGTGTGACCGGCCGCACGCATCGTCGCGACGTCCGCCGGTGCGAGGTGGAGGGAATCGGCAACGTCGCCGGTCGGCCCCACGCGTTCCTCGACGAGCTCCTGGAGGATCGGCTCGACGACCCCGAGCAGATCGCGCTGGAGCGGCCGCTTCAGGATGTCGAGGGGTTCGGTGCCCGCCCTGCGCTCGCGCTCCTGGAGGGCCTCGAAGCGGGCCGCATCCGGGGCCGGCAGCCGGTCAAGCACGGCGTCGCGCAGACCGTCCGGGCCGAGGGGCGCGAGCAGGACATGGAGGGCATGCCCGACCGTCAGCGGCTCACCCGGCTCGCGGGCCATCGCGAAGAACACGCCGCGCCAGCCACGGGCGTCGAGACGCGGCGCCACGGACCGGGCGTGGTCGGCGAGGCCGTCGTCGAAGGTGAGGAGCGCCGCGCCCGCGGGGAGCGGCGGCCCGCCGGTCAGGGCCGCGGCGACGGATGGCCAGTCCACCACGGCCCGCTCACGGTCCAGCCGGTCGAGCTGCGCATCGAATGTCGCGAGGTCGAGGCCCGGGCTGCCGACACGCGGGGCTTGGGCGGGATCGCGGACGTAGTGCCACATCACGGTCAGGAGGCCGTCGAGTGGATGGCGGTGCGGCTCGGTCGTGGTCATCGGCGCTCGAACCGAATCGTGACGAGGCGCGCGCCGAGCCGCCGGGCCTGGCTGCGGATGAATGCGTCCGGCGCGACGCCGGCGGACCGCAGCGGGATGCGCTCGCCGAAGGGGCCGCCGCCCTCGCGGACCCGGACGCGATCGAGCCCCGCTCCCGCCCATGCCGGATCGATCGCGATGCCGCCGGCCACGGTCGCCTCGACGCCGGCGCCCACCCGGGAGATCGCGACGATCCCGGGCCGGGTGAGACGCAGGACGCCCTCGATCGCGACGATCCGCTCGCCCCCGAACGCCGAGCCGTCGTCGGCCGCCAGCACGACTCGGATCCCGGTCCCCACGACCCCACGGCCGCCGACGACGGCCCGAGACGGCGGGCGCTCGGAGACATCGACCATCGCGCTGAGGGCGCCGAAGCCGGCTCCGACATGAAGGCGGGCTCCCGCTCCTCCGTCGACCTCGATCGCGAGCGACCGAAGGGCCGCCGCGGCATCGGCCGCGCCGCCGCGATCCGGTGCCAGCGCGGTCACGACGGCCGAGGCGAGGAGTCGCCGGCGGTCCGATGGGCGGCCCTCCTGGGCCCACGGGTGGACCGAGCGATCGTGGACGAGGTTCATCCGGCCGCGGCCCGCGGCCGACGAGCCGACCTCATCGAAGCCGTGGAGGGCGCGGATCGCCACCACCCGGCCGTCGCCGGCGACGCGGACGACCTGGCCGGCCTCGTCGAGCACCGTCGCGGGCTCGTCGGGGCCGTCCATCCCGAGGGCCGGCCCGCCGTCGCGCAGCCGAACCTCGGCTCCGGGCCGGACGGCATGGATCCGGACCTCGAGCGGACCGAGCAGGACGACGACCGTCCGGACGCCCGTCCGCCGCGGCGTCGGCAGGTCGTAACGGCTCACGATCCAGCCCGGACCGGCGCTCCCGGCGCGCGACTCATTGCGATGGGCGAACCGCTGGATCGTGCCGTCGGTCGCCTCGATCGTCGTCAACGCGTCGTCGGAGCCGGCGCTCGCGCCAGGCTCGACCGGCACGTCGAACGGGAACGCGGAGCGGTAGGCGAGCTTTCCATACGTGGCCGCGTAGTCGTGCTCCGCGATGTCGGCCGGGTGGCCGGTCCGGGCGTTGTGGAGCGTCGTCCCGGCGGTCGTTCGCGCCGCCAGGAGGCCCGCCGCCGCTGCGGCGACGAGCGGGGGAGCGGTCGTCGCGTCGCCTGCCGGCACGGCTGCGGCCCAGAACGCGTCGGTCGCCGGCAGCGCGAGCGACACGAACGCATGGGCAGCCCAGGCCGAGGCGCCGGCCGAGACGTAGCCCTCGACGACCTCCGGCCGCTCGCCCGCGACGCCGACCCGGAACCAGTCGGTCGCCGGGTCGAGGGCATCCTCGGCCAGCCCGTGCCGGCCGATCCGCCCGACGATCAGCCGGGCGGCCCCGGGCGGGAGCGGATCGATCCCGAGCAGGGCGGCTTGGGCGAACGGTGCGGCAATCGCGAATCGGTAGCCGAGGGATCGACCGAAGCGCGGGAAGCCGCCGTCCTCGGCGACGAGGCTGGCGGCGAAGCGGAGCCAAGCGCGGGCGCGCCGCCGGATGTCGGCCGCGAGGCGCGGACGCCGAGCCCCGTCGAGTGCGGCCCACCACAGGAGGTGCCAGTGGATCGCCCATCCGCTGTAGAGATCGAGGGCGTGGCCGGCGCCATCGCTCGTCCAGCCGTCACCGACCGTGTGCTCGACCATCCAGTCCAGGGCGCGGTCGACGGCTGCCACGTCGATGGGGCGACCGGCCGCTCGCCGGACGAGGGCGGGAACGACGGGGAACAGCACCCAGTTGTCCGGCCAGAGGTCCTTGCCGTCGACACCCGCCAGCCAGTCGAGGCAGCGCTCGAGGGCCTTCGGATCCAGGGCCTCCAGGGCGGCTCGGAGTCGGTCGCCACCCAGCCACAGCGCCGTTGCGATCTCGGCCGCCTCGACGATCCGCTGGTCGCGATCGCGGATCGGACCCCACCAGGCCGGCCCGGACGGATCGGTCGCATCGCGCAGCCCGCGGGCAAGCAACCGGGCCACGTCGTGCTCCCGGCCCGCCCACCGGATCGCCCCCGGGTTGGACGGCTCGCGGAGCCACGCGCCCCACGCGACGCTCATTCGGGCGAAGCCTTCGATCGCCGGCACCGGGTCGTCCGCCGGCGCACCCGGCAGGGCGGCCCTTGCCGGCGAGCCGCCGTCCGGGATCGAGCGGACGAAGCCGTCGGTGAGGCGGGCGAGGAGCGCCACCCAGTCGGACCGCGACCCGCCGAAGGACACCGGGGGCGTGCTCACGAGCCGTCCAGCGCCACGCGGTAGACCGCTCGAACGCCGGTCTTGTCGCTCGTGAACAGGATCGAACGGCCATTCGGGCTGACGATCGGATGAGGGTGGTCGTCCTGGCTCGACCAGCTGCTGCCATGGGCCACGATCGGGACCGCGACGGCCCGCCTCGTGAGCCAGTCCACCTCGAGCCGTGTGATCCATCGACCGCCGTCGTCCTCGGCCGGAGCGTCGGCGCCATCGATGCGCGTCGGACGCCACGGCTCGCGGCCGCGAACGTGTTCGTCCGGCGCCGGAGCGCCATCACCGCCCGGATCGGCGATTCCGTCGGTGACGAACGTCCGGAGGTCGCGGGCGGCCAGGTGTCCGTATCGAACGGGTCCCGGGGGCAGCGAGACCTCGGTGACGAGTCCGTCGGCGAGCATGATCCGGCCCACGAACGCCCGGCCGCCCCCAGCCGGCCCGCGTGACACGCCGTGGTAGACGACGGCGCCACCGTCGCGCGTGAACGTCTCGTGCTCGACCTCGTCGGCCGCGTGGATCGGGGCGTCCGTCCAGGCGTGCTCCGGCCGGCGCAGCGGACGGACGCCGCGCTGGTCCCGGAGCCACATCCGGCGGAGCCCCGAGTCCTCGGCCCACTCGTGGTTGAACAGGATCGTCGACGGCTCGCCCGGTCGGAACTGGACGTGGGTGACCCAGCCGCCCGGGACCTCGACCTCGTCGACGATGCCCCCAACCGTCGTGTCGACGACGAGGATCCGGCTGACGAGGCCCAGGCGCCGGACCGTCGCATCGATCGCGTGGAGATCGGCGAATGCGGTCGCATCCACGATCGGCACGCCGTAGCGCTCGCCATCGGACGACAGCGCCCCGTAGCCCGTTACGACGCCCGGCGGCAGCTCCGCCAGCCGGTCGGCCCGGCCGTCGAGGCCGACGCGCTCGATCGACCGGCCGTGGACGAGCACGATCCGCTGCGCCACCGGGCTGAAGGCGACGCTGCCGGGCGCGATCCCGCGCTCCGGATGGCCCCCGAACGTGACGTAGGCCCGGGCCACGCCATCGACGTTCCTCGTGAGCGGCCGAGCGTCGCCGGAGGCCAGCTCCACGGCGAAGACCTGGAGCGACGCGTCCGGGTCATAGGGTCCGCGGGCGGGCCGGTCGCGGTCGCCGAGGACGACGAGGCAGGCGCCGTCGGCGCTGAGCGAGGGTCCCGTGAAGTACAGATGCTGGGCGTTCCACGGGCCGTGAGTCAGTCGCTCCAGCGTGGCGGTCATGGCGGCGACCCGCCGCGTTCGACCGCCTGGGTCACGTGCTCGCGGAGCCAGGCCTGGGCTGGCGGCAGGGCCACCGCCGCGGGCTCGAGCTCGTCGTGCCAGGCCCGCTCCCATTCGAGGCTGATCGGCGGAAGGTCGACCCCGTCGGCAGCGACCGCGCGGACGAGGCCCGCCAACGCGGCGTCGATGGGCACGTCGCCCGCCCCCAGGTCTCCGAGACGCCACGTGCCGTCGCGACCGGTCCCGTCCTTGACCTGGACCCAGGCGATCCGACCGCGGTAGGCAGCGAGCCCGGTGTCGGGCGCCTCGCCGACGGACCACGCGTTGCCGATGTCCCAGACCACGCCGAGGCGGGCGTCCGGCAGGGCATCGAGGATCGGCCGGATCGACTCGGCGTGGACGTGCTCGTCATGCGGCTCGATCGCCACGACGACGCCGCTGGCCCGGACGCGCTGGAGGAGATCGTCGAGGGCCTCGATGGCGCGTCGTTCGAGGACCGCCGGCGATCCGTCGTCGTCCCGCTCGCCGAGGAAGACGCGGATCGCCGGCGCTCCCAGATCCGCGGCCAGCTCGGCGTGGGCGACGGCATCGGCGACCGACGCCCGGACCACCGCCGGATCACCGCTGACGAGGTTCGTGTACGTCGTCACGGCGATGGAATCCAGCCCGGCGCTCGCCATCGCCGCCCGGACCGTCCGACGTCGCTCCGCGGTCCAGTCGACGCTGACCGTCCCCTCCGGGCCGCCGCGCCATTCCACGCCGTCCCAGCCGCCGGCAGCCGCCCGCTCGATGACCGTCGTCGCGGCCCACTCGGGGCAGGCGAGGGTGCTGAACGCCAGACGCGGACGGCTCGTCCCGCTCACCTTGACATCATACGTCTGACCACTTACGGTCGGGCCGTGGTCGAGGGCGGCGCGCGGGACGTCGAGCGGGTCGAGGCCGTCGTGATCGGCGGCGGCGTCGTGGGCTGCGCGGTCCTCCTGGAGCTGGCGCTGCGCGGCGTCGAGGCGCTCCTCGTCGAGGCCGAGAATGACCTCGGCGAGGGCACCAGCAAGGCCAACAGCGCGATCCTCCACACCGGTTTCGACGCGAAGCCCGGAACGATCGAGGCTCGCCTGCTGCGGCGGTCCGCCGAGCGCTGGCCGGGGCTACTCGAGGACCTCGGCGTTCCGTCGTTGGCCTGTGGTGCCCTGATGCTGGCGCGCAGCGCCGCCGAGGCGACCGGCCTCGCCGAGGTCGCCGCCCTTGCGCGTGCCCACGGAGTCCGGGTGGAGCTGGTCGACGGTCCGTGGCTGCGGGATGCTGCCCCGTACGTGACCCCGGCCGCGGTCGGCGCCCTGCACATCCCCGACGAGGGGATCGTCGACCCGTTCTGGCTCACGCGGGCGTATGCAGAGGCAGCGATCGGGCTGGGGGCCCGCGTTCGGACGCGGGCCCGGGTGACCGGCCTCGCCGTCGACGCGGACGCGGTCAGGCTGGCCCTGGCCGACGGCGCGACGATCGTGGCCGGCCACGCGTTCGATGCCGCCGGGCTCCGGGCCGACGAGGTCGCGGCGCTGGCCGGCGACACGAGCATCTCGATCACGCCGCGCAAGGGCGAGTTCCTCGTCAGCGAGCGGACCGCGGGCGTCGATCGGATCGTCCTGCCGATCCCGGGCCCGCTCGGCAAGGGCATGCTCGTGACGCCGATCGTCTTCGGCGGCGTGCTGCTGGGTCCGACGGCGGTCGACGGGACGGACAAGACCGATCGCTCGACGAGCGCCGCCGGTCGGGCGCAGATCCTCGAGAGCTGCCGGGCGCTCGTCCCCGCCGTCGACGAGATGATCCCGATCCGGAGCTTCGCGGGGCTCCGGCCGGTCTCGAGCACGGGCGACTACGTCATCCGCCCCTCGGCCGCGGGCGACCGGCTGACCCTGGTCGCCGGCATCCGCTCGACCGGGATCAGCGCCTCGCCCGGCATCGCCGAGGCCGCCGTGGACGTGGCCGCCGGGCCGCGCCGCTGGGGCGTCCGCCGGCCGGGGATCCGGCCGTCGGCGGCGGCCCCGGACCTGGCGGCCCAGACCGGCGCGATCGTCTGTCCGTGCCGCTCGATCGGCGAGGCGGAGGTCGCGGCGGCGCTCGCGAGCCCGACGTCCGTCGCGACGACGGACGCGCTGAAGCGTCGCTGCGGGGTGGGCTTCGGCGACTGCCAAGGCAACCAGTGCGGGGTCGATGCGATCGGCCGGATCGCGGCCGCGCGCGGGCTCCGACCGGAAGCCGTGGAGAAGGGAGCCGTCGGCTCCTGGCTCGTGGCCGCGGAGGGCTCGGATGTCGCGCTCGCCGCGCTGGACGGCATCGCGCCCGCCCCTCCGGCCCATCCGCTCCCCGTTGCCGACCGCACGGACTGGTCGGTTGACGTCCTGATCATCGGCGGCGGCATGAGCGGGATCGGCGCCGCGCTGGCGTTGGCGGACGGCGGCCGAACGGTGGCGGTCGTCGACCGCCGGTCGTCCCCCGGCGGCGCGCTGCGTACCATCGACCCCGATGCGTGGACCGCCGCCGAGCGCTCAGCGGTCGACCGCTTCGCGGCCGCGGCGCGAGACGGCCGCATCGGGTGGATCGCGAGCTCGACGGTGGTGGCCCTCGATCGAGACGACGGCCAGTGGCGCGCGGAGATCGCGTCGGCCCGCGCGGTCTCGACCGCGATCGCCCGCGACGTGGTCCTCGCGAGCGGCGGGTACGTCATGCCGCGCGAGCACTCGGTCGTCGACGGGCCCCGGCCGAGCGGCGTGATGACGGCCGATTTCGTGGCCGATGCGCTCGATCGCGGCTGGCGGCCGGCTCGTCGGGCGGTCGTCGTGGGCAGCGGGCGGCTGGCGATCGGGGTCAGACGGCGGCTGGAGGCTGCCGGGATCGACGCCGAGCTCGTCGGCGCCGACCCGGCCGGTGGCTCGGCCGTCAGCGCCATCCGCGGCCAGCCGCGTCTCGAGGCGGTCGCGATCGACGCCGAGTGGCGGCCAGCGGACGGCCTCGTCCTCGCAGACCGGCTCCAGCCGGCGACGTTCCTGCTGCGCGGCCTGGCGCTCGGCGACGAACGGCCCGGCATCCCGGCGCCGGTCGACGCCACCGGCGCCCTGGCACTGCCCGGACTGTGGGCCGCCGGGACCTGCGTCACCCCGGACATCGATCACACGACGTCGCTCGCGGCCGGGACGGCGATCGCCGGCCACGTCCTCGCCGCGACCGGCGCGCAGCCGGCCCGCGCGTGAGCCACCTGGCGGACGCACTGGCGCTCGCCGCCGGATGAGCGTCCTCGCCGACGAGACCGTCGTCGTCCGCGCCCCCCGATCGCGGATCTGGGACGTCTTCGGCGACGCCGGCCTGCTGGCCCGGGTCCTTCCCGGATGCGAGACGCTGAGCGCGACCGCGGACGGCGCGTTTCGCGGGGTCCTGGCGACGCGCCTCCAGTTCCTCACGCTCCGCGCGGACGTGACGGCGACGATCGCCGATCCACGCCCCCCCGAGGCGCTGCGCCTGGAGCTCGACGGGAAGCCGCGCGGGCTCGCTGGCGCGTTCCGAGCGGTGATCCCGATCGAGCTGGCCGAGGCCGACGGGGGCACCCGCATCCACTACACGGTCGAGCTGACGACGAGCGGCCGCCTCGCGACCTTCGGCGCGCCGATCCTGCGCGATTCGTTCCGAAAGCAGGTTGCGGCGCTGATCGCCAACCTCGAGCGGGTGCTCGGCGAGCCGGATCTCGCGTGAGGGCGGACCTGGTTCTGGCGATCGACGAGGGGACGAGCTCGGCCCGGGCGATCGTCTACGACCCGACCTGGCAGCCGATCGCGACCGCTTCGCGGCGGCTCCGCACGGACCATCCGCAGGCGGGTTGGGCGGAGCAGGACCCGGATGCGATCGTCAGCGCGGTCGTCGAGGTGGTCGGCGAGGCGCTGGACGCCGTCGGGGGGCCGGAGCGGATCGCCGCCGCGGGGCTCGCCAACCAGGGGGAGACGGTGGTCGCGTGGGATCGCCACTCCGGCGCCGCCCTGGCGCCCGCGATCCTGTGGTCGTGCCGCCGGAGCCAGCCGATCGTCGAGCGGGTGGCGACGGCCGGGCACGGACCGCGGATCCGGCAGCTGACCGGCCTGCCGCTGGATCCGTACTTCTCGGCGTCGAAGCTGCGCTGGTTGCTCGAGACGGTGCCTGCGGTGCGTCGTGCCGCGACCGACGGCCGCCTGGCATTCGGGACGGTCGATGCCTGGCTCACCGCGCGGCTCGGCGCGGGCGCGGACGTCGCCGCCGGCGCCAGCCCGGCCGCGGGCGCGGCCGCGGCCGCGCGGACCGACCCGTCGACGGCGTCCCGGACCCAGCTCATGGGGCTGGCGAGCCTCGCCTGGGACGACGAGCTCCTCGGGATCTGGGACCTCGACCGCCGGACCCTGCCCGCGATCGTCCCGACCGTCGGGGACCTCGGGAGCCTCCACCACCCATCGTGGGGCGCTGCGCTGCCGTTGCGGGCGATGGTCTGCGACCAGCAGGCGGCACTGGCGGGACAGGCCGGCCAGCGGCCCGGCGCCATCAAGGCGACCTTCGGGACCGGCGTCTTCGTCCTGGCGAACGCGGGATCCAGCGTGCCCCAACCGTCCGACGGGATCCTCGCGACCGTCGCCTGGACCGACGCTGCCGGCCGCCCGACCTACGCCCTCGACGGCGGCGTCTTCAGCGCCGGCTCGCTCCTCGACTGGCTGCATGCCGACCTCGGGATCGTCGATCCGCCGAACGACCTGGATCGCTTGGCCGGCGAGGTCCCGGATTCGGGCGGCGTCCGGCTCCTGCCAGCCCTCGCGGGGCTCGGCGCGCCCTGGTGGGATCCGGCCGCACGGGTGACGCTGACCGGCCTGTCCGCGGCGACCCGTCGGTCGCACCTCGCCCGCGCGGCCCTCGATGCCATCGCCCAGCGGACCGCCGACATCATCGACGCGATGGCGCCGCTCGCCGGGACCGTCCGGGCCATCGGGGCGGGCGGTGCAGGGCCCCTCCGCGTCGACGGCGGGCTGGCCGCGAGCGATCGGCTCGTCCAGCGCCTCGCCGACCTGATCAACGGGCGCGTCGAGGTGGCGGCAGACGGCGAGTCCACCGCTCTGGGTACGGCGATCCTCGCCGCGATCGGCGCCGGCCGGATGGACGATCAGGAGGCGGCCCGCATTCCTGGCACCCGCCGCACCGTCGAGCCGGCGCTCGCTGAGCCGGAGCGGCGCGCCGAGCGCGATGCCTGGCGCGACTTCGTCGAGCGCGCCATCGCGCTCTCCCACCCCGCGCCCGGATCCACCCACGATTGAGCTATCGAACGGAGGAGGAGTTCTGTCATGCCCCGCAACCGCTGGATCGGCCGCGCCCGGCCGCTGATCATCGCCCACCGCGGCCATTCCATCGAGGTCCCCGAGAACACGCTCGAGGCGTATCGCCGGGCGGTCGAGCTGGGGGTCGAGATGATCGAGTGCGACGTGAACCGGACCCGGGACGGCGAACTCGTGATGATCCACGACTGGACGCTCGATCGGACGACGAACGGGTCCGGGCGCGTCGAGGAGCTGACGCTGGCCGAGGTCCGGGCCCTCGACGCCGGATCGCGCTTCGACCCGTCCTTCGCCGGCATCCGGGTCCCGACGACGGCCGAAGCCCTCGACTTCGCCCGCGAGGCCGGCGTCCTGATGTGCTTCGAGGTCAAGGGCGAGACGCCGGCCCACTTCCGGCGCGTGGCCGAGGAGCTCGTGGATCTCTTCGTCGCCAAGGACGCGCTCGGCTGGGCGTTCATGTCGAGCTACGACCACGAAGCGCTGGCGGCGGCCAAGGCGAAGGTGTCCGAGCTGATGCTCGCGCCGGAGCGCCTGCCCGATGACGTCCCGGCCGTCCTTCCCGAGGCGATCCGCCAGGCCGAGGCGCTGGGAGCCGAGGCGCTCCAGAACCACTGGCGGTACGTCACGAGCGAGCTCGTCGACGGGCTCCACGAGCGCGAGATCGCGATCTGGACGTGGCCGACGACCGAGGACGAGGGGATCATCCGGAGCCTCGACGCGGGCGTCGACGGGGTGATGGGCGACGACGTGGCGGCGATGGTTCGGCTCGTCGGCGAACGCTTCGGTCCTCCGGCCTAGGGCGGCGCCTCGGACCAATCGACATCCCGCGGACGGCGGGCGGGCCGACGATCAGGCGGTCGCCCCAGGCGAGGACGGCGACGGCGGCGAGGGTGGACATCGCTCGGCCGGGCTGACGCCACCGCCGGCGGCCGCCGGCGGTGCGCTCATCCGGAGCTCGATCGTCCGGTCTGGCGCGGGAACCGGGCCATTTGATCACGGACGCGGTCGAGCTCGGCGGCATCGAGGATCGCCGCGGTCCCGATCGCCGCGGCCCGCCACGCGAGCATCGCCAGCTCCTCCACGCGCTCGGCGCGCGCGAACGCGGTCGCCAGGTCCGGGCCGACCGCGATCGCGCCGTGCGAGGCGAGCAGGACCGCGTGGTCGGGGCCCAGCGCGCCGATCACGTTCGTCCCGAGCTCGGCCGTCCCGAACGTCGCGTACTCGGCGATCTCGATCCGATCGCCGCCTGGCTCGACGAGGGTCGCGAGGACGTAGTGGACGGCCGGGATCGGCTGGCGCACGAGCGAGAACGTCGTTGCGTACGGGGAGTGCGTGTGAACGATCGCGCCGACATCGGGCCGCGCGGCGTAGACGGCGAGGTGCAGCGGCAGCTCGGAGGTGGGCCGCCGGCCCCCCTCGAGGACCGCGCCGGAGGCGTCGACGATCACGACGTCGGCCTCGGTCAGCTCGTCGTAATCGAGGTTCGCCGGGGTGACGGCGATCCGGCCGCCATGCCCGCGAGCGGACACATTGCCCGACGTTCCGACGGCGAGGCCTCGGGATCGCAGCAGCCGGGCCGCCCGGACGACATCGCCCCGGACCGCGCCGGCGATCACGGTTCCGCCTTCGCGCCGAAGTCCAGGCGCATCAGCCAGCGCGTGCGCCCGTCGCTGTGAGCGGCCGTCGGCAGCACCCTGCGGAAGCCCGCCCGCTCGAACATCGGGGTCACGCCGACGTACCCGAAGCTGACGTCGACGCGACCGCCTTCCGGGTCGATCGGGTAGGCCTCGACGCCCGGCGCGCCGGCCCGCCGCGCGTAGTCGACGACGCCGTCGAGGAGCGCGGCCGCGACGCCGCGCCGCCGGAACCCGACCCGGACCTTGAAGCAGAGGATCGCCCAGACCGGCTCGTCGTCGATCCGTGGGATCGTCCGCGAGCGCTCGAGCCGCGGCAACAACGGCCGTGGCCCGAAGCCGCACCAGCCGGCCACCTCGCCGTCGACGTACGCGAGCAGTCCTGGCGGCGGCTCCTCGGCCAGCTGTTCCTGAAGGGCCGCCCGCCGGGCCCCCGGCGGGGTGTTCCGCCCGGCGCCGACCCGGCCGCGTGGTGCCTGGCACCAGCAGCCCACGTCCGTGTCGCCCATGACCGTGACGACGTCCGCCCAGCGATCCGGCGTCGCCGGCACGACGACGATCCCGCCGCTGCTCACGGCAGGAGCCGATCCCACAGCCCCAGCAGCTCGCCCCGGATGTCCGCGTCGAGCCGATCGCCGAGGACGAGCGCGGAGACGGCTTCATCGAGCGAGCGCAGGATCGCCAGGCGCTCCTCCGGGTTCGCAACGGGACCGGTGCCGGCGAAGCCCGCGATCGTCGGGCGGAAGGCGGCATCCGCGTACGCACGCAGGACGTACGCGCGGACGGCCGCCCGCGCCGCGTCGAGGGGTTCCTCCAACCCGAGCTCGCGGGTGGTCAGCGCCGCCGTCTCGACCGCGCGCCGGTGCCGGGGTTGGCGCCGCCGGGCCATGTACAGCGGCAGGTCGTCGAGGTGGACCCGCTCGAGGGCCCTGGCGAACGCATCCAGTCGCAGGCGGGCGTCTGACGGCAGGTGCCCCAGCGCGTCCCCCGGGTCGCTCACGCGCCGGCGGCGGCCAGGCTCTCGTCGAGCGTCCGAAGCGCCAGCTCGACCTCGTCGGCCGTCGTGACGAGCGGCGGGATGATCCGGACGACGTTCACGTAGGTCCCGGCCGTGAGGACGATCAGCTTCCGCTTCAGGGCCTCGGCCTGGACGCGTTTCGTGACATCGGCGTCCGGGACGCGCCCGTCACCCTCCGCCGGCTTGACGAACTCGAGGGCCAGCATCAGCCCCAACCCGCGGACGTCCCCGATGGACGGGTACTTCGGGGCGAGCGCCCGCAACCCTGCCAGGAACTGAGCGCCGCGCTCGCGCGCATTCGCGACCAGCCCCTCGTCCTCGATGACGTCGAGGGTCGCGTTCGCCGCCGCGCACGCCACGACGTTGCCGCCGTACGTGCCGCCATGGCTTCCGGGCGGCATCGCCTCGAGGATCTCGCGCCGGGCCACGATCCCGCTGAGGGGCAATCCGCTCGCGATCCCCTTGGCCATGACAAGGATGTCGGGCTCCACGTCCCAGTGCTGAACCGCGAACAGCTCGCCCGTCCGCCCGAAGCCGGTCTGGACCTCGTCGGCGACCAGGAGGATCCCGTGCCGGCGGGTGATCTCGCGGAGGCGGGGCAGGAAGCCGGGCGGCGGCACCAGGTAGCCGCCCTCGCCGAGGACCGGCTCCACGATGATCGCCGCGACGTGCTCGGGGTAGACGTACTGGTGGAACGTCAGGTCGAGCTGGGCCTCCCAATCGCAGACGCACGCCTCGATCGGATGGGCGCCGCCGGGCCAGCGATAGCAGTACGGATAGGCCGTGTGGTAGACGCTGCCGGGCAAGGGCTCGAAATGGCCCCGATAGACGTCCTTCGCCGTCGTGAGGGCCATCGTCTGGCCGGTCCGCCCGTGGTAGCCGTAGCGGAAGCCGAGGATCACCGGCCGGCCCGTCGCGATCCGGGCGAGCTTGACCGACGCCTCGACCGCCTCGGCGCCGCTGTTCGACAGGAACGCGGCCCACTCCCCGCCGTCGCGCGGCGCGGGCAGGACCGTCCGCAGTCGCTCGTATAGCCGGAGCCCGGGCTCGTGGTAGGGGATGTTCTGCTGGGCGTGGAGGATCTTCGCCGCCTGGGCCTGGACGGCGGCCACGACCCGCGGATGGGCGTGCCCGGTGTTCGTCACGCCGATTCCCGAGGAATAGTCGAGGTAGCGTTCGCCGTCCGTCGTGATCAGCCACGAGCCCTCACCGCGGTCGACGACGAGATTCGTGATCCGGCTCCAGACCGGCGGGATGACCGACCGGTCGGGGAGGGGACCGCTTCCGGCGGCGGTCGGCGCGGGGGCGGTGTCGACCACGGGACTCCTTCGGGTGCGTGTCAGCGGATGCGGGCGGCGCGTCCGGATCGGAGGGTGGTGATCCCGACGAGGAGGACGGCGCCGAGGAAGATGATCGAGCCGATCACGTTGATCTGGACCGGCAAGGCGTTGCGCTGGATCGAATAGACCCAGATCGGGAACGTGTTCGTCGTGCCCGACACGAAGTTCGTGATCACGAAGTCGTCGATCGACAGGCTGAACGCGAGGAGGGCCGCCGCCATGATCCCCGGGAAGATCAGCGGGAAGGTCACCCGCCAGAACGTCGAGAGCTCGTTGGCGCCCAGGTCCATCGCGGCTTCCTCGAGCCGCCGGTCGAAGCCGGCGAGGCGGGCCTTGACGGTGACCACGACGTAGCTGATGTTGAACATCACGTGGGCGATCAGGATCGTCAGGAAGCCCGTCGGGTAGAGCGTGGGGACCGATCCCGCCAGGGGCGGCAGGGCCGTCGCGACGAACAGGGTCAGGAGGCTGGCCCCCAGCACGATCTCGGGCGTCGCCATCGGCAGGAAGATGATCCCGTTGAGCGCGCCGCGGCCGCGGAACGTGTAGCGGGTGAGGGCCAGGCCCATCATCGTCCCGATCGTCGTCGCGACGATCGTCGAGATCACGGCGACCGCCAGGCTCGTGATCACCGCCTGGCCGAGGCCCGGATAGTCGAACGGGTGGGCCCAGCCGTCGACTGAGAACTCGTTCCAGATGTAGTTGAACTTCCCGTCCGGCTTGTTGAACGAGAAGACGATCATCACCGCGATCGGGATCATCAGGTAGATGATCGCGAGGGTCGTGAAGAGCGGCAGGAGGCGCGGCTGCCAGCGCTGCCAGAGGCTGCCCTTGGGCCGGCGGGCGGCGGCCGCGCCGGAGGTCGCGGCCTGCTGGAGCGTCGTCGCGTCGGCCATCAGCCGGTCAGCTGCTCGGTGCCCAGGAGGCGGGCGTAGATCGCCACCGCGGCCAGGATCGCGGCCATCAGGATGAACGAGAGGGCCGAGCCGACCGGGTAGTCGTTCTGGAGGAGCAGCCGGTTCTGGATGACGTTGCCGATCATCCGGGTCTGCGGGTTGCCCAGCAGCTCGGCGTTGATGTAGTCACCCATCGCCGGGATGAAGGTGAGGAGCGACCCCGCGAAGACGCCCGGCAGCGCCAGGGGCAGGGTGACCCGGCGGAAGGCCGCGCCGCGGTTCGCGTACAGGTCCTCGGCCGCCTCGATGAGCCGCGGGTCGATCTTCTCGAGGGCGACGTACAGCGGCAGGATCATGAAGGGCAGGAAGTTGTAGGTCAGCCCCGCGACCTGGGCCAGGCCCGTGTTCAGCAGGCTGAACCGCCCGTCGATCAAGGACCCGTGGCCCAGGAGCGGCCAGCTGTTGTCGAGGATCCCGAGCCCGGGCTGGCGGAGGGGCGCCAGGAGCGGCCCCTCGTCGCCCAGGAGGATCTTCCAGCTGATCGTCCGGATCAGGAAGCTCGTGAAGAACGGGGCGATGACGAGGAACAGGATCAGGTTCTTGTAGCGACCGCCGCGGAAGGCGATCGTGTAGGCGACCGGAAAGCCGATCGCGAGGGTGAGGATCGTGGCCGCCCCGCCGTACAGGATCGAGTTCAGGAACTGCTTCCCGAACTGGTTGATCGCGGTCACGTAGGCGTCCGGCGTGAACGTCATCTCGAACCCGTTCTCGAGGCTCCCCGTCGAGACCGAGTACGTGAACATCTGGACGGCCGGGATCACGTAGAACACGACCAGCCAGAGCAGCCCGGGGGCCAGCAGGAGATAGGGCACCGCACGGCCGAAGCGGGCCCGGAACGTCGGGCCCCTCGGCGCGCTGACGGTGGCGGCGGTCATCGCTCGCTGGTCACCCCGTCTCGGCAGTCGCGGCCTACGTGCCGCTCAGCTTGGCGTACAGGTCGTTGAGCTTCGCCTCGTTCTCCTCGGACAGCGCCTGGAAGCTGTGCTGCTTGGCGACGACGTCAGCCGGCGGGAAGAGCAACGGGTTCGTGGCCGCGTCCGGGTCGATCGTCTTGATCTCCGCGTCGGCGCCCTTCACGGGCGAGACGTAGAAGACGTAGTCCGCGATCGCGGCGGCCACCTTCGGGTCGTACACGTAGTTCATCATCAGCTCGGCCGTGTACTTGTTGGCCGCGCCCTTGGGAATCAGCATGTTGTCGGTCCAGATCAGCGTCCCCTCCTCGGGGAAGATGAACTTGTCGTCCTCACCGCCCGAGGAGGCGAGGTCACCGGACCAGACGAACGCCGCCCAGACCTTCTTCTGGCCGAAGTCCTGGAGGTACTCGTTGCCGGTGAAGCGGAGACCGGCATCCACGAGGGGCTGGATCGAGGCGGCGGCCTGGTCGAGCTGATCCGGCGTCGTCGTGGCCCCGTCGGCATCGACGCCGAGCTTCAGCAGGACGAGCCCGAAGGTGTCACGGGCCTCGGACAGGAACGTGACCTTCTCCGACGGGATGTCCCACAGGTCGGCGATCTTCGTGGGCTCCTTGATCCCGTTGTCCTTCAGGGTCTTCGCGTTGAAGCCAACGCCGGTCATCCCCGACTGCCACGGGTAGTGGAAGTCCTGGTTCGCATCCCATGACGAGTTCTTCAGCGCGTCACGGATGTTGCCCGTGCAGTTGGGCACGTTCGACTGGTCGATCTTCTCGGCCCAGCCGTTGGCGACGATCTTCGCGGCCATCCAGTCGGTGAGGACGACGAGATCCCAGCCGGTCGCCAGCCCGCCCACGAGGGCCGGCTTGATCGTCTCGACGAACGTCGCGTTGTCGCCGATCTTCTCCTCGTAGTCGACGTCGACGTTGTACTGCTTCTTGAACGCCTCGAGCGAGGGCGACGCCCCGGGCGTGTACGAGTCGGCGTCGCCGAGGTCGATGTAGGCCGGCCAGTTGGCGAACTTCAGGGGTCCGCTGGCGACCTTGGGCGTCGCCGCCACGGACGGCTCGACCGATGGCGCGGTCGAGGCCGAGGCGCCGCCGCCGGTGCTCGCCGCCGGCGTCGAGGGACTCGCCGATGCCCCGGTCTTCGTGCCCGTGCACGCGGCGAGGAAGGCGGCCACGCCCGCGACGGCGGATCCCTGCAGGAAGCGCCGCCGGGTCAGGTCGGCCTGGAACGGTCGGAGGTCGTCGGCCATGGGTTCTCCTCGGTGCGTGCCCGAGCCCTCGCTCAGGCGCTGCGCTCGGTCGGGGCCGGCTCCCCGTCGCCGGCCGGATCGGTGGGATCGACGCCGTCCGTGGGGACGACGAAGCTGTGATCGGGTGACCACGTCATCTGGACCTCGTCGCCACGCGACCAGAGCTCGGCCCGGGTCGCGCGTTCGACGTTCTGCTCGTAGACCGCCAGGGTCCCGCCGCGAGATTCCACCTGGTACTGGGTGCTGACGCCCAGGTACGACGCGTCGCGGACGACCCCGGTCAGGCGATTGTGGCCGGTCGGCGTCGCGGCATTCGGCTCGGACAGGCGGATCTTCTCGGGCCGGACGCCGATGGCCACCCGGTCGCTGCCGTTGACGAGCGAGCGCGGGACCCGGATCGTGGAATCGTCGCCGAGCCGGACGCTGGCGTACACGTCATCGCCGCCGGCGACCGTCGCGGCCAGGAGGTTGCTGACCCCCAGGAAGCCGGCGACGAAGCGCGTCGTGGGCCGCTCGTAGAGGTTCTCCGGCTCGCCCAGCTGCTCGTAGTGGCCCCGGTTCATCACGGCGATCCGATCAGACATCGTCATCGCCTCCTCCTGGTCGTGGGTCACGTAGATGAAGGTGATCCCGACCTCCTGCTGGATCCGCTTCAGCTCGACCTGCATCTGCTTGCGGAGCTTGAGGTCGAGGGCGCCCAGGGGCTCGTCGAGGAGCAGAACCGCGGGGCGGTTGATCAGCGCCCGGGCCAGGGCAACGCGCTGGGCCTGGCCACCGGAGATCTGGGTGGGCTTGCGGGCCTCATAGCCCGGCAGCTCGACGAGCCGGAGCATCTCGGTGACCCGGCTCTTGATCTCAGTGGCCTTGACGCCCTTGCGCCGGAGCCCGAAGGCGACGTTCTCGAAGATCGTGAGATGCGGGAACAGGGCGTAGTTCTGGAAGACCGTGTTGACGTTGCGCTTGAACGGCGGCAACCAGGTGACGTCCTGGCCCTGCAGCTCGATCAGCCCGCTCGTGGGCTGCTCGAACCCGCCGATCATCCGGAGGGTCGTCGTCTTGCCGCAGCCCGACGGCCCGAGGAGACTGAAGAACTCACCGTCGCGGACCTCGAGGTTGATCCGGTCCACGGCGACCTGGTCCCCGAACTTCTTCACGACATCGACGAGACGAACGTCGATCTCAGGCACTCGCGCACTCCCGCAGCACGGCCTTCGCTCGTGCCGGCCGCGGGTGCGGCCGGTTGGGGCGACCGGGGATGCCGCACGACAGACCTCCTCCGGACGCGTGCAGCAGGGGCCGAGAATAGGTGCGTCCGAGAGAGGGTGTCAAGGAGACGAGGTCCGAGATCGCGACCACATTTGCCTTCGAATTTCGAATCCTGTCTTGCCTGATCCGCCGGGATTCCGCAGCGCCACGACGCTTGGCCGACCGCCCGCGATCGGCTCGTCGTTCGGGCCAGGGCGCCTGACGCTGCGCGCGCGTCATCCCAGCCACAGGGACGCCGCCCGGCGTTTCACTCGCGACGTGGCCCCGCGCGGTCATCGGCCCGCGGACGCGGCGCGCGCGTCAGCCGACCGGCCCAAGAGACGCCGGCTCGGCGCCTGACGCGGCGCCTGCAAGGGCGCCTGACGCGGCGCGCGCGTCATCCCGGCCACGGGGACGCTGCCCGGGACCCAGCCCCGGACGCGGCCCCGAGCGCCCAGCGCTGCATCGACGCGTCTGCCGCGTCCCTTGGCGGCGCCCGGGCGCTCGGGTGCCCGATCGGAGATCGCGAGGTACGATGCGGATATCGACGCGGGCACCGTCAGAAGCCCGTCCGCGTGCTCCCAGTCCGAGGTCGCTCCG